>NZ_JBEOWF010000003.1:0-308122 GCF_040295925.1 Streptomyces sp. NPDC002588 | reverse complement strand
ATGAGCACGACGAA
The DNA here is from genome assembly GCF_040295925.1 of Streptomyces sp. NPDC002588. Classification (NCBI taxonomy): domain Bacteria; kingdom Bacillati; phylum Actinomycetota; class Actinomycetes; order Kitasatosporales; family Streptomycetaceae; genus Streptomyces; species Streptomyces sp. NPDC002588. The sequence continues at coordinate 308,108 of NZ_JBEOWF010000003.1, read as the reverse complement.
CCAGACGACGTTGTGCTCGACGGCCGGCCAGAACTGCGGGTTGTTGGTGAACAGCTCCTTGAAGTTGTCCAGCCCCACCCAGGTGATGGAGTCGAAGCCGATGCCGTCCCAGGTGGTGAAGGCGAGGGCGATGGAGGCGAGGGCGGTGACCCAGACGAGGGCCACGTGCAGGACCGTCGGCACCCCGGCCATCAGGCCGAGGGTGAGCCGGTCACGGCGGGTCAGCAGACGGCGGTGGCCCTGCGGAACCCGCTTCTTCTTCGGCGCGGCGCCCGGAGGCGGCACCGCGGCCACCTCCGGGATCTTCGTTCTCGTTTCGGAGCTCATGGTGTCGGTGTTCATCCGCTTCAGAAGGGGGGTCGGTCTCAGCTGGACGCGAAGATCGTCTTCTTCTGGCGCTCGATCGAGGACAGCAGGCTGTCGACGTCCTTGGGATTACGGACGAACTTCTGCAGGGCGGGCTGCATCACCGTCGAGGTGAAGTCCGGCCGGCTGTCACGGTCCATGAACTGCGTGAGGTGCTTCGCGCCGCTGATCATCTCGTACGCCTTCTTCTGAAGGGCGCTGTAGGCGGAGGTGTCGGCCTTCGAGGAGGCGGCGATGAGGCTCGGGTCGGCCTTCAGGTAGGTCTCCTCGGCCGCGGGTGTGCCCAGGAATTCGAGCAGTTCGACGGAGCCGGCGTGGTTCTTGGGCTTCTTGCTGAGCATGATGCCGTCGGTCGGTGCCTCCACGGTGTCCTGCCCGTACGCCGGGTCGATCTCGGGGAAGGCGAAGAAGTCGAGGTCGTCCAGGTCCGCCTTGTCGGTGAACTGCTGGGCCACGAACATGCCGAGCATATACATGCCGGCCTTCTTCGCCACCAGCGTCTGGGCGGCGTCCTGCCAGGTACGGCCGACCGCGCCCTCCTGGTGGTAGGGGAGGGTCTCGGCCCAGGTGTCGAAGACCTTGCGGACCTTCGCGTCGGTCCAGGAGGCCTTGCCCGCCATCAGCTCGACGTGGAAGTCGTAGCCGTTGAGGCGGAAGTTGATCTGGTCGAAGGAGCCCATCGCCGGCCAGGCGTCCTTGTCGCCGTACGCGATCGGGACGAGGCCGTCCTTCTTCATCTGCTTGCACAGGGCGATGTACGCGTCCCACGTGGTGGGGACCTCGTAGCCGTACTTCTGGAAGACGCTCTTGCGGTAGAAGACCGCCCACGGGGACGTGGTCAGCGGCACCAGGTAGTACTTGCCGTCCTGACCCTTGCTCAGGTCGTGCATGGCACTGGGAAAGTTGCCGCCGATCGTCTTCCACACGTCGTCGATCGGGGTGGCCAGCCCCTTGGCCGCGAAGAACTGCATCCGGTAGCCGGCGAACCACTGGAACACGTCGTCCGGGGTGCCCTGTAGGTAGGAGTTGATCTGCTCCTGGAACGTGTTGTGGTCCTTGGTGTTGATGGCGACCTTGATCCCCGACTGCTTCGTGAAGGCCGCGTAGACGTCGCCGTACGCCTTCTTCGGGACGGCGTCGGACGCGTTGGAGCCGACGGTGACGGTCTTGGTGTCCGACGAGGCGGAGGTGCCGGCGCAGGCACTCAGCAGGGGGATGCCGGCACCCAGTACCGCGGCCCCGCCGAGTCCGCGCAGCACGGCGCGGCGGCTGGTACCAGGCAGGGATTGACCGGGGGATGAAAGGCGCATTTCGGCTCCTGAGGGGCTGTCATGGCCCGGGCGTGGCGCGATGGCTCAAGGGGGCATGACGGGAAGCGGTCGACGATACGACCAGAAACAAACGCGATCGGACAGATCCAATCGGTCGACGCGTCGAAGAGTGAACTTTCCAGGGACTCGCTGTCAAGGCCCTGAGAAGAACGTGCCGAGCGGACCGCTCCTTTCGCAGCTGTCCGGCCTCCTGGCGGAAGAAATGCTGCGTGAGCTCTTGACGCCCGACCGTCCGGCTGCCTAGATATGACCGCGCGGTCAGTGACCGCGCGGTCATACAGCTGACCTCACCTGATGCGAGCACCAAGCGGCGAGGCAGCATGCGACAGTCATACGGCCGACAGGAGCTCCCATGACACCAGTGGCGGGGCGCAGCGCGGGTTCTCCCGCACCGCGCAGTGCGGACGTGGCCCGCGTGGCCGGCGTTTCGCGCAAGACGGTGTCGCGGGTCCTCAACAACGAGCCGTATGTGTCCGACGAGGTCCGGCAACGCGTCCTCGGTGCCGCCGAGGAACTCGGATACCGGCTGAACCACGCGGCGAGGGCGCTGGCTTCGGGGCGGAACCGCTCCATCGGCGTCGTCGCCCTGGGGACGGCCGGGTACGGAACGGCCATGCTCCTCGTGGGCATCGAGAAGGCCGTGCGCGACGCCGGGTACGCGCTGCGTGTGGTCAATACGCCGGACGGTGACCCCGAAGGCATCGCCGGCGCGGTGATGTCCCTGCTGGAGCAGGGAGTTGACGGGATCGTCGTCTCCGAGCCCGTCGTGGAGGGAGAGGTCTCCGTCCGCATCGACGTGCCGGTCCTGTTCCTGGGCGCGCCGCCGTCCTTCCCCTCCGCGCGGACCCTGACGGTGGGCGTCGGCGCCCATGCGCTGGCACGGGCGGCCACCGATCATCTGCTGGACCTCGGGCACACGACCGTTCACCACCTCGCCGGCCCTGGTCGCTGGTACGCGAGCACGGACCGTATCGACGGCTGGCGGGCGGCGTTGGCCGCACGGGGGGCACAGGAACCGCCGGTGATCCAGGGCGACTGGTCACCCGAATCCGGTTACGCGGCAGGCCGCGCGCTGGCTGCGGACAGCTCGGTGACGGCGGTGTTCGTGGCGGGTGACGAGATGGCCATCGGCCTGATCCACGCCCTGCGGGAGGCCGGCCGGCGGGTGCCGGAGGACATCAGCGTTGTGGGTTTCGACGGTAACCCCGTCTTCGCCTACGTCACTCCACCCCTGACCACCGTGCGTCAGCCCTTCGACGCCGCGGCACGGGAAGGAATCAGGCTGCTCGTGCACGCCATCGAAACGCCGGAGATCGAGCTGCCTGCGGCGAGCGAGCCACCGGTCGACCTGGTCGTCCGCGGTTCGACCGCACCCCCGCCGTCCCACCATGACCAGACGGAACTTCGCACCACCTGACCACCTGGCCCGGCCGTACCCGGCGCAGGCCGCATGCCCCGACCACCAACCACGTCGCTCGACGGCCGTCTCGCCATGCCGTCTGTCGGACGTTCTCGTCATAGCGGCGACAGCCGGCACGGTCACGCAGGCCGGTGCCGCCCATCGACTCCGCCGTTTCCGTCCGGACCGATCCGGGATGCGGCGGACACCAGAGCACATCCCTTCCCTTCCTCTGAGAGCCGCACATGTTCCCTGCCCGAACAGGCGTCAGACCCGGCGCCGTACCGCGTTCCCGTCCCCTCTCCCTCCTGTCGACGGCCTTCGCCCTGCTGGCCGTGGTGGCGACGCTGGTTCTGCCGGCCGCCGGCCGGGCGGATGCCCTGGCCCGTCCGTCGCAGACGATGTACACCCCGCCGTCCGGCGCCCCCTCGCCCGGGTCGCTCTACCCGCGGGCGCTGCGTCTGCAGCACAACGGCTCGGCCAACGGCACGATTCTGTCGACGTTCGAGCAGTACACCTCCGGCACGCCGGTCTTCCCGATCTACCGCAGCACCGACAACGGCAACTCCTGGACGAAGATCTCCGACGTCGCCGACACGCAGAACGGCTGGGGCATGCGCTGGGAGCCCGAGCTGTTCGAACTGCCCACGGCGATGGGCGACTTCCCGGTCGGCACCATCCTGGCCGCCGGTGACTCCGTGCCCGGCGACCGGTCCGCGACCAAGATCGACCTGTACGCCAGCACCGACCGCGGACTGACCTGGAGCTTCGTCACCAACATCGCCACCGGCGGACGGGCGATATCCAGCAACGGCTACACGCCGGTGTGGGAGCCGTTCTTCCTCTACGCCAACGGCAAGCTGATCGTCTACTACTCCGACCAGCGCGACACCGCCCATGGCCAGAAGATCGTGCACCAGGTGTCCACCGACCTCCGCACCTGGGGGTCGGTCGTGGACGACGTGGCCATGCCGAACTACGCGGACCGCCCCGGCATGCCGGTGGTCACCCGGCTGCCCAACGGCAACTACGTCATGACCCACGAGTACTGCGGGGCGCCCGAGGGCGGCTGCTCCGTGTACTACCACATCTCCTCCGACCCCGAGGCGTTCCTCTCCGCCCCTGGTCAGGTGCTCCGGGCGACCGACGGCACCATCCCCAGCGGGGCGCCGTACGTCACCTGGCTGCCCGCCGGAGGCGCCAACGGCACACTCGTCGTCAGCGGCGACACCCAGAACGACGTGTTCGTCAACACGGCGAACGGCGCGGCCAATGCCTGGACCCACATCCGTTCCAACGTCGCCAGCGGCTACAGCCGGGGCATGCTCCCGCTGCCCGACGGCCACAGCCTGCTGGTGATGAGCGGAGGGCGTGGACGCAGCACCGGGCTCAACCCGGTCACCTACAGCACGATCGACCTGGGCGGCGGCATCTCGGACGGCGCCACCTACACGGTGTCGAACGCGGGCAGCGGCCTGAAGCTGACCATCGCGGGCGGCTCCACGGCCAACGGCACCTACGCCACCCAGCAGAACACCGACAACGCCACCGACCAGCAGTGGCGCTTCGTGCAGCAGACATCCGGGTTCTTCAAGATCTTCAACGTCGCCAGCGGCAAGGTCCTCGGCGTGGAGAACCAGTCCACCGCCGACGGCGCCAAGGTCCTGCAGTGGGACGACAACGGCACGCTCGACCACGAGTGGGCCGTCGCCCCGAACCCGGCCGGCGGCTACACGGTCACCAACCGTGTCACCGGGAAGAACCTGGAGATCCCCAACGCCTCCACCGCCACCGGCACCATCGCCGACCAGTGGAGCAACAGTGGCTGCGCCTGCCAGCGCTGGAATTTCACCCAGACCGCCCTGCCCCCGCTGGGCACCGGACAGTACGTCCTCGTCAACAAGAACAGCGGCAAGTACCTGGACATCCCCCAGGCCTCCACCGCTACCGACACAGCCACCCAGCAGTGGCACAACTCCGCCTGTTTCTGCCAGTTGTTCACGTTCCAGTCCGCGGGCGGCGGTGCCTGGACCATCCAGAACATCAACAGCAACCTCAACCTGGACATCCGTAACAGCTCCACCACCGCGGGCGCCGCCCTCGTCCAGAACACCCCCTCCGCCGCCAACTCGCAGAAATGGACCCTCATTGACGCCGGTAACGGCTACTACCGGTTCCAGAACGTGAACAGCACCCTCTTCGCCGGCGTGGCCCAGTCCTCCACCGCCGACGGCGCAGCCGTCGTCCAGTGGAGCAGCCTCGCTGTCGACGACCAGCTCTGGAAGATCGTCCGCATCAACTGAGTGACTGCGTACGGAGAGGAGAGCGGGCGTGTAATCCACGCCCGCTCTCCGTATCCGGCCAGGAAGGTTCGTCGCAGGTATGATCGTCGGATCGCCGGAGATGGTGATCGCGGCGCCTCGCTTGCCGCATCGCTCCGGCCCGGTCCTCACCCTCGTCATGATTGGCCGTCGGTCACGAGGTCGCCGCTGTCAGATCGCACATAGCAGTCGTGCCCGCTCTCCGTTCGGCGACTGCTTCGGCCACGAGCGCCTGTTGGTACCTGGTGACCGTGACCAATGTCGTAGGAGTACCTCTGGTCTCCCGCCTGGGGCAGTCGTCGGCCTGGCGAGGGCCGTTCTGGATGCTGGTCGCACTGCGGGCTGGGACCGCAGCGTTCGTCGGACGGTTCATCACCGACCAACTGCGGTGGCAACTGTCCTGCGTTCGGGCCGAGTTCAGCGAACTGGGGCAGCGCCGGGTCGAGTTGAGGCTCAGTTGCATCGCGCTGCTCATGGGCGGCGTCCTGGCATGTCGCCGGCTGCACCTGCCTGCCCGACATGACGATGCGCGGCGGCGAGGACCGCTCGATCCGCATGGTGGGGCCGCCGGAAGCGCTCGAACAGCGCTGCTTGATGGACGGCACGCTTCGGCAGCATGCCCGCGTTGCGAACGTCATCCGGGACGTCCCGCGGCTGCTGTCGTACACCTCGAGCGCGGTGGATGCCGGGTGACGTGGTCACCACCGGCACGTCCGGCGGCGTCGGTACCGGCTCGCTGATCCGCCCCGACGCCGACCGAGCTCCCGCCTTCGCTCAGTGCAGCACCTCGGCCGCCTCCTCGGCGATCTCGCGCAGCACCGCGCTGATCCGGCGCTGGTCGGCATGGTTCATGCGACTGATCGGCACGGAGACGTCGAAGGCGACCTGCATGGGCGCTCGGTGGGCGGACAGGGCCACGGCGACCGAGCCCACCCCCTCCTCCCACCCGCCCCTTCCTTGAGAGCCGCCTCGTGACGAAACAAGACCTGGACACCCTGCGCCGGCTCGTCTCGGACGGCTGCCGCGTACTCGCGGGCCGCGGGCTCGCCGACGGCATCCTCGGGCACATCAGCCTCCGCATCGACCGGCACACACTGCTCGTCCGCTGCCGCGGCCCGCACGAACGCGGCCTGCTGCACACCGAGCCGGACGACATCCGCCTTGTCGACCTCGACGGAGCGGCGGCGGCCCCCGGGGAACTTGACGGATGAGCGGTACCGAACGAACTCCCGCTGCACACCGAGGTCCTGCGCACCCGGCCGGACGTGGCCTGCGTCGTCCACGCGCATCCCCCTGCCGTCGTCGCTGCCGATCTCGCGGGACTCGGGATCCGTCCCGTCATCGGCGCCTTCGACATCCCCGGCACACGGCTGGCGGCCCGTGGCGTACCGGTCCACCCGCGTGGGGTGCTGATCCGCGACCGCCGGCTCGCGGCCGAGATGGTCACCGCGCTCGGTGACCGTGACGCCGTCGTACTTCGCGCCCACGGCCTGACCACCACCGGCACCGATGTCCCCGAAGCCGTCCTGCGCGCCCTCTAGGTCGACACGATCGCCCACGCTCCCGAACTCAACCCGGTCGAGGGCGTGTGGTCGCACCCGAAGAGATCCCTGGCCAACCTCACCAAACACAACGGTTGTGCCGGCCGCGGGCAAGGAGTCCGAGTACCTGCACCCCCCGAGCGTCCGGGGCGGTCAATGGGGCGGCCTTGGCCGTCCAGTGAGGCGTACGCGGCGGCCCGGACCGAGGGGGCTGCCTGCCGCTCGACTGATCCAGCCGACTCCGCCGCCGCGCCTGTCCCGTGCATGATCGGTACGGTGGTGCCGGGACGACGAGAGGGGGCGGCGCGGCCGTGGGTGAGGAAGAGGAGATCAGGACGGCGAAGGAGGCCGCCGATCATGAGCTCATTCTGGCGTTCGGCCGACTGCAGGGGGCGGCCAACCGGCTGGAGTACATCCTCGGTCGGGCGCTCGAGGTGGAGTGCGGTATCAGTCATCTGATGTTCGAGGTGCTGCTGATCCTCGGCCGGGCGGGCGAGCCGGGACTGTCCATGCGGGCCGTCGCCCAGGAGCAGGTCCTGACCACGGGCGGTGCCACCCGGTTGGTGGACCGTATGGAGGCGGCTGGGCTGGTCGAGCGTGCGGAGGATCCGGACGACCGGCGCGGGCGGCTGGTGCGCCTGACCCCGCTGGGTGAGGAGACGGCCGTCCGCGCGTCGCGGGTGCACCTGGAGAACATCCAGCGTTACTTCGTGCAGCCCCTTCCCTCTGCGGACCGCGCGCGGTTCGCGGAGGATCTCCGCATTCTCAGCCATTCGGCCCGGGACGCTTTGCCCCGGTTGCCCTGACCTGCGGTCCGGCGTCCAGGCTGATGTGGTGGCGTGAGCTACCCCTGTATGGCTCACGTCACAGGAAATATCTGATGAGTCAGCTACTGTTTGGTCAGATGAATCGCTCGCATCAGGCGGGCGCCACTCCTCTGCCGAGGTCCTCGATGAAGCTCGTCTATGTCTTCGACGCCTACTGCGGCTGGTCGCACGGGTTCTCCGGAACGCTGCGCGAGGTCGTCTCCCGCCATCCGGAGCTGCCGGTCGAGGTCGTGTCCGGCGGCCTGTTCATCGGGTCGCGCCGGGTGCCGATCCGCGAGTTCGGCTATGTCCAGGGCGCGAACGCCAAGATCGCCGAGCTGACCGGCGCCGAGTTCGGCGAGGCGTACGAGCGGCTGATCGCCGACGGTTCGTTCGTGATGGACTCCGAAGCCGCTGCCCGTGGCGTCGCCGCTCTGCGCCAGGCCGCCCCGGAGCGTGCGGGGGAGCTTGCCGCGGCCCTCCAGCACGGCTTCTACGTCGACGGACGCAGCCTGTCGGAGGCGACCACCTACCGGAAGGTCGCCGAGGAGGCCGGACTCGATGCCGACGCCGTGGTCGTCGCTTTCGAAGGCCCCGAGGCGCCGCATACGGCCGCGCACGACTTCCACCGCGCGGCCGAGCTGGGCGTCACCGGCTTCCCCACCCTGCTGGCCGTCGACGGAGACTCCGTCACCCCGTTGGCCCATGGCCATGCCACCGCCGACGAGATCGACCGGCAGCTCGCGGCCCTGCCCACGCCCTGAACGTCTCCATCCCCAATCCACTCGCACAGGAGCCCCGTATGAGCACCCTGACCTTCAAGGTCCTCGACCTGGACTTCCCGGCCGGCAGCAAGAACAAGACCGCCACTCTCGTCACGGGTGAGAATGAGGCGCTGCTGGTGGACGCCGCCTTCACCCGCGCCGACGGGCACCGCCTGGCCGCCGAGATCCTCGACTCCGGCAAGACGCTGACCACCGTCTTCGTCAGCCACGCCGACCCCGACTTCTACTTCGGCGCCGAGGTGATCGCCGACGCCTTCCCGGACGCGACCTTCGTCGCCACCCCGCTCGTCATCGAGCACATCCAGCACTCCTACGAGGGCAAGCTCAAGGCCTGGGCCGCGCTCGGCCCGAACCTCCCCACCCGCCTGGTCGACATCACCCCGCTCACCGGCGACCTCACCCTCGAAGGCCACAGCTTCCAGCTCAAGGGCGGCCCTGCCGCCCTGCCCGACCGCCACTACCTCTGGCAGGCCGAGCAGCGTGCCCTCCTCGGCGGCGTCCTGCTCTTCCAGCAGGAGCACGTCTGGGTCGCCGACACCCCCACCCCCGGCGACCGCGCCGCCTGGATCGACCTGCTGGACGAGATGGCCGCGCTCCAGCCGGAGTTGGTCGTCCCCGGTCACCGGCTGCCCGGCACCGCGGCCGACGCCTCCGCCATCTCCGCTACCCGTGAGTACCTCCTCAGTTTCGAGGAGGAGCTCGGCAAGGCCGCCGACGGAGCCGCGCTCACCGAGGCGCTCGTGGCGCGCTACCCCGACAACGGCATGCTGATCGCCGCCCAGATCGGGGCGAAGGTCGCCAAGGGCGAGATGAAGTGGGGCTGAAGATGGCCGAGTTCGCGACCTCCACCGCCCCCGCGGATGTAGTACGCCGCCAGTACCTGGCCTCCGCGGCCGGTGACCTGGAAGCTTTGCGGGCCACCCTCGCCCCCGACGTGGAGTGGACCGAGATGGCGGGCTTCCCGCTCGCCGGTACCTACCGCACCCCCAAGGGCGTGACCTCAAGCGTGATGGAGAAGCTCGGCCAGGACTGGGACGGCTGGGCCGCCCACGACGACACCTACGTCGTCGACGGCGAGAACGTCGTGGTCCTGGCCCGCTACACCGCCGTCAACAAGGCCACCGGTAAACCGATCGACGTGCGCGTCGCCCACCACTTCGTCGTACGCGGCGGACTCATCGTGCGCTTCGAGCAGTTCGTCGACACCGCGCTCGTCCGCGACGCCATGACCGTCTAGACGCGCCGTCCAGCATCCGAAGAGAGGAGAGGCGCATGTCCGCTGCCGACAACAAGGCGCTCGTCATAGCGTTCTACGAGCAGGCGTTCAACGACTACCAGCCGGAAGAGGCCGCCGCCGCGCATCTCGGGGAGACCTACATCCAGCACAATCCGGAGGCGCAGGACAGTCCGCAGGCGTTCGTCGGGTACGTGCACTGGCTGCGCGGGCAGTTCCCCGACCTGCGTCTGGACATCAAGCGGGCCGTCGCCGAAGGGGACCTCGTGGTCACCCACAGTAACCTGCACCTCGAGCCCGGTGACCGGGGCATGGCCGTCGCGGACTTCTGGCGCCTCGCCGACGGAAAGATCGTCGAGCACTGGGACGTGATCCAGGAGGTTCCCGAGAAGAGCGCCAACGACAACACCATGTTCTGAGTTCCGCGATCGCAGCGGCGCCGGGACCGGGCCCGCATCACGAGCCGTGCGACCCACCGTCACCTTCTTCTGCACCACCCCGCCGTGTGTCGCGGCACATGCCGCGGCACACGGCCCACACCTGAGTTGAGGATGCTCCGGGCGCACGCCACCTCGTCCCTGGTACACGGTTGCTTCCGCCGGCCTTCCGCTCATCCGTCGTAGCCACCGCGGACCCGGCCAGGCCTATGGCCGTCCGGGAGCAGCGGGCCGCTCAGGCCGCGCACCTTATCCACACCCTCTCCGGCCACTCACCGCATCCGGCTCATCTGACCAGCTCGCGGCCGTCCTGTGCCGCGCTTCGTGGTGTCGGCGTGCCACAACACTCGGGCGCCGCCGCACCGACCGTTGTTGTTCCCATCAGAAAGGTTCCCCCACATGACCAGCCTTCCCAGCCGACGCCGTCTGCTCGTCACCGGTGCAGGCGCCGCGCTCGGCTTAGGTGCGGCCGCCGCCACAGCCTCCCCCGCAGCGGCGTCCACCGACGCCCGCAGGACAGGAGGTGTCGAGGAGACCCGCACGCTCGACGAGCTGTACCAGGCCGCCCTCGCGGAGGGCGGAAAGCTTGTGATCTACGCGGGCGGTGACATATCGACGCAGGCGGACGGCCTCCGCAGCGGTTTCAAGAGCCGCTTTCCCGGGATCGATCTGACGGTGGTCGTCGACTACAGCAAGTACCACGACGTCCGGGTGGACAACCAGTTCGCCACCGACACCCTCGTGCCCGACGTCGTACAGCTCCAGACCGTCCAGGACTTCGTGCGCTGGAAGGAGCAGGGCCGCCTGCTCACCTACAAGCCGGCCGGATTCTCCAAGGTCCACGCGCCCTTCAAGGACCCGCACGGTGCCTGGGTCGCCGTCCAGGTGGCCGCCTTCAGCTACATGTACGGCCCGGCTGCGGTCGGTTCGGACGTGCCCAGCAGCCCCCTCGACCTCGTCGACGCCAAGTGGAAGGGGAAGATCGCCTCGTCCTACCCCCACGACGACGACGCGTCCCTCTATCTCTACACGCTCTACGTGCAGAAGTACGGCTGGGACTGGCTGGCCCGACTGGCCGCGCAGGACGTGCAGTTCGCGCGTGGCAGCTTCACTCCCCGGGACGCCGTCACCAGTGGGCAGAAGGTGATCGGCGTCGGTGGCTCCGGAGCGGCCCTGGCCACCGGGCCCGTCAAGTGGGTGCTTCCCGACGAGAAGACGCCGTTCATGTCCTGGGGGCAGCGGGCCGCGATCCTGAAGCAGGCCAAGAACCCGACCGCGGCCAAGCTCTACCTCAACTGGCGGCTGTCCACCGGTGAGCAGCAGGCCGCCACCAACGGCTGGTCGGTCCGCACGGACGTCACCCCGCCGACGGGCCTGAAGCCCGTCTGGCAGTACCCGAACGGAAACCTCGACGGATTCCCCCGCTTCATGGCCGACCGCGCGGCGATCGAGCGCTGGAAGCAGACCTTCGCCCTCTACTTCGGAGAGGTCAAGGGAGACCCGTCGCCGGGCTCGCTCGGGCTGCACCCGGGAGCCTGACCCGCACTCCGGCGGTGATTGGGCAGGCGGTGTCTTCAGCCGAAGACACCGCCTGGCCGGGCTGGTGCCGGTTGCGGCCGCGGCGAGGTGGAGCCTGGCTCAGCCCGCGGTGACGCGGGCGTTGACCCGCCGCATCCAGTCCCGGTCGGTGCGCCACATGGGGTGGTGCGGAGCGGCGTTGGAGGTCAGGACGACGCCCTGGAAGCCGGCCGCGAGGCAGCGGTCGACGACGAACTCGGCGATGTCCTTGCCGACGGCGTCCTCCTCGAAGCGCGTCAGGAGAGGCGTGTACCCCACGACGCCCTCCCCGAGGACGGCGGGAATGCCTCGCAGGCGGGCGAACTCGGCTGCGGAGTCGACCCACCCGGCCAGCGTGTCCCGCATGGCCTGCCGGTGCGCCGGATAGTTCTCGTAGAGCCACAGGTCCCAGCGGTCGGGGTCCACCCAGTCGTGCGCGTAGAACAGTTCGCGCGGGATGCCCGTGGCGGCCAGGCGCCACGGTTCGTCCGGCTGGTAGTCGGCGAAGGCGGGTGCGTCGGAGCGCAGCATGGCGGCCAGTTCGGGGGTCGGCCAGGAGGTGGTCTCGGGGGCCGCTTCGGTGCCGTGGCCGAGTCCGACCGCCTCGTAGAGCGCGCCGAGGACGCCGTAGACGTAGAAGTGGAAGTGGGCGATCTGGGCCTGCTCGGGCAGGTCGTCGAGTTCGTCGGGCCAGGGTTCGCCCAGCGAGTAGGTGACGGGGATGGCGGGGTGGCGGGCCTGCAGCAGTTTCACGGCGCGTTCGAGGGGGCCGCGCAGCCGGGCGTAGTGGCCGGGGGTGCCGTCGGCCGGTACCAGGTCGCAGTTGTCGACCTCGTTGTGTACTTCGACGTAGGCGACGTGGTCGGCCAGTCCGCGCTCGGTGAGGAAGTCCAGCAGGTCGGCGAGGGCTTCGGCCACCGCCTCGGCGCGGTCCGGGCCGGGGACCGCCGCCAGGGCGCGGTGCCAGGCGTCGGTGTCGGCGAAGCTGGGGGACTGCTGGTACTCCCACGAGGAGACGATCACCTTGCAGCCGTGGCGGGCGGCCGCCTCGAACAGCTCGACGAGCCGGCGGCGGCCGTCCAGCGGGTAGCCGCCGCGCACGTCGTACCAGCGGGTGCGCTGTCCGAACTGCTCGCCCAGGCCGCGTACTTGGAGGGTCTCGGACTCGGGGACGCGTCCGGAGAACAGCAGGAAGGGCATGGCGCAGATCCGCACGGTGTTGAAGCCCCGGTCCACCGTCTCGGCGAAGGCGCGGTCGAGGTCGGCGAAGGGCTCACCGGGCCCGGCCTGGGTGTACCAGCTGAAGTCCCACAAGGTGATGGCCAGTCGGTCAGTGGTCCCGGGCGTCGTGTCTTGCTGCGATGCGGTGGTCATGGGGTCACCCGTCGTTCGTGTGGAAAGGCGCCGTCGGCGGCTCGACGGCACCACGCTAGCTCAATTCATTATTTATGAATAATCCTTGACGAGGGTGAGCGGCTTGTCCAGGCTGTGGGGCGGACGAACACGTACGTGCCTCAAGGAGCCGCCCGTCATGACCGAATCCATCCATCCGTCCCGGCGCACCGTCGTCACGGCGTTCGGCGCGGCCGCCTTCGTCGCCCTGCCGGCCTGGCCCGAGACGGCGAGCGCGGCAGACGGCACGGCCGCGGCCGCCGCGAACGGCCCGGTGCTCGACACCCACCCCGCCACCGAGCCCTCCGGCACCCATGTGCGTGACGTCGGCGGCACCAACGTCGTCTTCCAGTACGGCGCCGTGCTTCCGGCCTTCGACGGCTGGCGCACCCATGAGCCCACGCGCGACCACCTGTCCCTGGACAAACGGTGGCGCTTTCGCTTCGACCCCGCCGACCAGGGGCTCGACGGGGGCTGGCAGTCCCCGCACCACGACGACACTGCGTGGGCCCGCATCGACGTTCCGGCGGCCTGGGACTTGCTGGACACCCCCGGATTCGGCTCGCAGACCGCTCCCTTCGGCCGGGGCACGGCGTTCGACGACGGCTACGCCTGGTACCGCACCACCGTCGACGTGCCCGCTTCCTGGCGGGCCCGGCACGTGCGCATCGCCTTCCTGGCCGCCGGATACAGCGCCGAGGTCTGGCTCGACGGCATACACCTGGGCAAGCACGAAGGCGCCAACTCGCCCTTCGCGCTGCCGGTCGCGGGGGCGCTGAGGCCCGGAACGCGCCAGACGATCGCCGTGCGGGTCTTCCGCCGGGCGAGCTACACGGACTACACGGCCGCGACGCCTGAGCCGGTCACCGACGACCACGAACTCCCGTACAAGCCCGTCGACTACTGGCCCTACGCGGGACTGACCCGCTCGGCCTGGATCGAGGCGGTCCCGCAGGTCACCATCACCAAACTGCTCGTGTCCGCCGCGAACGGGAGCCTGGAGGCCCACGCGGTCATCGAGAACCACGGGACCTCCGACTTCGACGGCCGGCTCATCCTCGATCCCGGCCGGGGGAGCGGTGGCGGCTCCGCCGTGGTGGCGGCCCGGATCGCGGCCCGGTCGGCGGGCGTCGTGCGGGTCGTGCTCCGTGTGCCAGGCGCCCCGCGATGGAGCCCGACTTCGCCCCACACGCTCACCGCCCGCGCCACCCTGGCCGCCGGGCGGCACTCGGGTCCGCGAGTGGACACGCTCTCCACCAAGTACGGCGTACGCGAACTGACCATCGTCGACGCCCAGTTGCGGCTGAACGGCAAGCCCCTGTTCCTCAAGGGCCTCAACTGGCACGAGGAGACGGCCGCGCACGGCAGGGCGATGACGCCCGCCGAGTACGACCGCGAACTGGGCCATGTCACTGCCGTGGGCGCCAACTTCATCCGCAACTGCGTCTACAACCGTCACCCGTACGTCTACGACTGGGCGGACGAACATGGCGTGCTGGTGATGGACGACATCGACACCATGTGGCTCAACACCGCCCAGGAAAAGCTCCAGACCGAGCGTTACGGCCTCGCCCGCGCCCTGGCCCTGACCATGGCGTGGAACCAGCACAACCACCCCTCGGTGATCCTCTGGGGACTCCAGAACGAGTCGGAGATCGACGCCGACGGCGCCCCCGTCTACCGGGCCTGGCTCGCCGACCTCAAGGCGGCCGTGAAGGCGGTCGACCTCACCGCCCGCCCCGTGACCTGGGCCTCCAACACCAGCAACGACCCCGCCTTCGACCTTGCCGACGTCATCGGGTTCAACGAGTACTTCGGCTACTTCTACGGCAAGGACGCCGACCTCGGCCCCACGCTCGACGCGGTACACGCGAAGTACCCCGACAAGCCCATCCTGATCACCGAGAACGGCACCTGGTCCGTGGCCGGCACCCACGGCCCCAGCACCACGCAGGGCACGGAGGAATGGCAGGCGGCGAGCTTCACGGCCCACTGGGCGCAGGTGGCCGCACGCAGCGAGTTCGTCGTCGGCTTCACCTACTGGGTCCTCAAGGACTACAAGGAGCGGGCCGGCTACAACCAGGACTACAACGGCATCTCCGTGATGGGCCTGCTCACCTTCGCCGAGGAGCGGCCCAAGCTCGTCTACGACGCGTTCCGCAAGGCGGCCGGTCCGGGCGGCGAGTGAGTGTCGAACGGCTGGAGGGGGGAGGGGCGGACCGCCCCTCCCCCCTCCAGCCATCTGGCTCTCGGCCCGTGACACCGCCCGGCGTCAGCCCGCACCGCCGGTAGCGCCGCGGCACGAGCGTCGCGACGGCCGGGGAGAGGACCGAGAAGAACGCGTCGCCGACCGTGAGCCGGCAGACATCCACAGGGGGGTGCGAGTGCGGTGCTGGACAGCACACCGGTACACGGCGAGGGCGTACCCGGCGGCACACGCCCGCAGGGTCGCCGGCGTGCCTCCCGGCCACCCTCGCTCGACGATCCACCTCGGGCAGCGACACGAAACCACGCAGGTTGCTCCTCGGCATCGGCTCAAGCCTGGAGTGCAACGGCGATCCCGTCCGCTGCAATGGGCAGGACCGCCCGGTCCGGCGGCGTCAGCCCTTTACGCTGCCCTCGGTCAGACCGCTGCGCCAGAAGCGCTGCAGGGCGACCATGGCGATCATCAGAGGGACGACGGAGACGAAGGCGCCTCCAACGGTCAGCTGGTAGAGCTGCGGTTGGCGGTCGGCGAAGGACTGCCACGATGTCAGACCGAGGGTGATGGGGTACAGCTTGGAGTCGGAGAGCATGACCAGCGGCAAGAAGTAGTTGTTCCAGATGCCGACGAACTGGAAAAGGAAGATGGTCACCAGGGCGGGGGTCATGATGCGCAGAACGACGACCGTGAAGATGCGGATCTCTCCCGCGCCGTCGATACGGGCTGCCTCCAGCAGCTCGTCCGGTATGGATGCCGCGGCGTAGATCCGGCACAGGTACACGCCGAAGGGACTGACGAAGCTCGGCAGCAGGACGGCCCAGTACGTGTTGGCCAGGCCTGCCTTGCTGAACAGCAGGTACATGGGCAGCGCCAGCGCCGTGGCGGGGATCAGGACGCCACCCAGCACGATGTTGAAGATCGTGTCGCGGCCGGCGAAGGAGAACTTGGCCAGCGCGTAGCCGGACATCGCGGCCAGAAGCGTCGCCACGCCTGCGCCGACGCCCGCGTACAGCAGGCTGTTGGCGGCCCAGCGCAGGTAGATCGCATCGTCGTAGGTGACCACCTGATGCAGGTTGCTCAGGAACCGGGGATGGGAGAACCACAACCCGAAGCTGCCGAACAGGTCGCCGGTGGACTTGGTGGACGCCACGACCAGCCAGTACACCGGGAGCAGGAAGTACCCGGCGGCCGCCACCAGCAGGCCGGCGACCAGGATACGACTGCGTGTGGTGACCCCGGTGATGCCGCCGTGCGGAGTCGTGCCGTCGTCGGAGGCCGGCGTCCCGCTCCCTGGCGGGACCGTGCGGGCCGGTGTCTGGAGACTCACGCGTCCCCACCTCTCTTGTTGATCAGCCGCAGAAAACCGAAGGAGAGCGCGAACGCGGCGAGGGCGAGCAGCACTGCCTCGGCGGCGGCGAGGTGGTAGTTGTCGTTGGTGAACGCCTCGTTGTAGGCGCTGAGGTTGGGGGTGTAGGCGCTGTCGATGCTCGACGAGACGGGCTTGAGCACCAGCGGTTCCGCGAACAGTTGCAGCGTGCCGATGATGGTGAAGACCGTGGTGAGGATCAGCGCCGGGCGCAGCAGCGGCAGTTTGACGTGCCGGACCGTCATCCACGCGCTGGCGCCGTCGATGCGGGCGGCCTCGTACAGCTCCGTGGGGATGGTACGCAACTGGGCGACGAGAACCAGAACGTTGTAGCCGGCGAACTCCCAGGTGACGATGTTCGCGATGGACCACAGAACGGTGTTTCCGCCCAGCAGGTCGACCGACACCCCCAGGTGGCGCATGGCGTCCACGAGCGGGCTGACTCCCGGCACGTACAGGAAGCCCCACAGGATGGACGCGATGACGCCCGGAACGCCGTAGGGCAGGAAGAAGGCGGCGCGGAAGAACCGCACCCCTCTGGCCGAGGCGCTGTCCAGCAGCAGCGCGAGCCCGGCGGACAACGCGACCATGACCGGCACCTGGACGGCCGCGAACAGCAGTACGCGACCGATGCTGCGCACAAAGGCGTGATCGGACAACGCGTCGGAGTAGTTGCGCAGCCCTGCGAAGACGGTATGGCTGCCGCCGAGCCCCAGGGCTCCGGTGTGCTCGACATCCATGACGCTCTGGTAGACGGCGTAGCCGATGGGGAGGGCGAAGGTCAGCAGGAACAGCAGGAGGAACGGCGCGACGAAGACGACGGGCGCCAGATTTCTGCGGCGACGGGGCACTCGGGTAGCCATGAGGGCTCTTTCTGGAGTCCGGAGGGGAGAACGGCGGCGGCCGTGTCGCACCCTCCGGAGGCGGTCACTGGCCGGTGGAAACCTTCAGACCCTTCCTCTTCAGGTCCTCGACGGTCTGCTCCTGCGCCTGCTGGACCGCGGAGACGAACGTGCCCTTGCCGGCCAGGGCGGCCTGGAAGCCGTCATTGAGGTGCTGGTAGGTGGCGTCGATCGTCGGTGTCCACTTCCACGAGTTGTCGATGCTCTTGTCCGCCTCTGCGAAGACCTCGTTGTACTTCTGGCCTCCGAAGAACGATGACGGCTTGTCCAGCGAGGAGCCCTTGTACGCGTCGGCCGCCGCGGGCCAGCCGTATCCGCCCTGCAGCAGCAGGTCGACGCTCGTGGGGTCGGTGTTGAGCCATTCGGCGAACTTCAGGGCCTCGGGGATGTGCCCCGCGCCCTTGAGGACGGCCGTGGAGGAACCGCCCCAGTTCGCGGACACGTTCGAGCCCTTTGTCCACTGCGGCATGGGTGCGACCGCCCATTTGCCGGTGGTCTGAGGAGCGTTTCCGCTGATGATGGCGTCGCCCCACTGGGCACTGACCCACGAGGTGATGGCACCGCTCTGCAGGTCCTTGTACCAGCCGTTGGCGAAGTCGGGCTCGGTCTTGATCACCTTCTTGCTGCGCAGGTCGTCCCAGAAGGCGGCGACCTTGAGGGTCTGCGGGGAGTCGATGTTCACCGTCCAGGTGTCGCCGTTCACGCCGAACCACTTGGCGCCGGCCTGCCAGGCGAGGGCGGTGAACCAGGCGGAGTTGCCGGCGGGGAAGGTGCTGATGTAGGCCTTCGGGTCGGCGTTGTGGATCTTCTGCGCGGCCTGGGCGAACTCGTCCCAGGTGGCGGGCGGTGTGATGCCCCACTTCTTGAACAGGTCGGAGCGGTAGAACAGGCCCATCGGACCGGATGCCTGGGGGATCGCGTAGACCTTCGAGTCGAAGACTCCCTGCTGCCACTGCCAGTCCACGAACTTGGAGCGGTCCTTGTCCGCGCCGTACTGGGACAGGTTCACCAGGCCGTTCTCCAGCAGGAACGAGGGGATCTCCTGGTACTCCACCTGTGCCAGGTCGGGTGCGTTGCCGCTCTTGAGCGCGGCCCGCATCTTGGCGTAGCCGCCGCTGCTGCCCGCCGGGATCTTCTCCAGTTTGACGTGGATGTCCGGGTGGGTGGCGTTCCACTTGTCGACAGCCTTGTCGACACCGGGAACCCATGACCAGAAGCGCAGGTCGACCTTCTGGCCGGGCTTGACCGGTGCCTGGACCGCGGGGTCCTTCGAACCGGTCGAACCCCCGCAGGCGGAGATGAGCAGGGAGGCGGTGGCAAGGGTCGCTGCGAGTGCGCCCCGGCTTCGGCGGCGGGGTGTGGTGCGGCTCATGGGAGGAGGTCCTTCCTAGCTTCGTACTGAAGGTGCCTGTTGCATGCCGGTCAGTTTCGGAGCGGTGTCACCACCCCGTCAAGATATATTCATAATTAATTGAAACAGCTATGGTGGGTACAGGCAGCAGGCAGCAAGAGGGGAGACGCACGCGATGACGGAGTGCCGCAGGATGGCGGGGCGGGTGGCGGTGATCACTGGCGCCGCGCACGGAATCGGCGCCGCCACGGCTCGAAGGCTTTCGGACGAGGGCGCAAGTGTCGTGATCACGGACGTGGACGACGCGGCGGGCAAGGCGGTCGCCGCGGGCATCGAGGAGAGCGGAGGGCGCGCGGAGTACGTACGGTGCGACGTGACCTCGGCTGCCGACTGGGAGAACCTGGCCCGTCACGTCGATCAGCACCACGGGCGGCTGGACGTGCTGCACAGCAACGCGTTCGCCCAGCTCAACAAGCCCGCCCATGAGCTGAGCGAGGCCGAGTGGGACGGTCAGATGGCCGTGCTGCTCAAGCCGGCCTGGCGGGCGATGAAGACCTTCGCGGCCATGCTGCGCCGGGCCTCGGGGTCTGTCGTGCTGACCTCCTCGGTGCATGCGGTCGTGGGCATCCCCGGCCACGCCGCCTACGCCGCCGCGAAGGGCGCACTGTGCTCGCTGGGTCGGCAGCTGGCCGTCGAGTACGGTCCTGACATCCGGGTCAACACCGTGTTGCCCGGACCCATCCTCACCGCAGCCTGGGACGGGATCCCGGAACCCGACCGGGCGCGCAGCGTGGCGGCCACGGCGGCCAAGCGGTTCGGGCAGCCGGAGGAGGTGGCAGCCGCGGTCGCCTTCCTGGCATCGGCGGACGCCTCCTACGTGACCGGAGTCAGCCTGGTGGTCGACGGAGGATGGAGCGTCATGAAGGAGTCCTCGTGAGCGCCGCCCACCTCGCGGTACGCCGTGCGCGGCCTCCGCGAACAGTACCGAGACGGAAACGGAGAACGTGGTGACCCATCCCGGCAGGGGGCTGCACGGCCAAGCGGTGGAAGAACTGGGCCGGCGCATCATCCGCGGCGACTACCCACCGGGCTCCGTGGTGGACCCGGCCAAGTTCCAAGCAGAGCTCGGCGTCAGCCAGACCGTCGTGCGCGAAGCGCTGCGCGTGCTGGCGGCCAAGGGCCTGCTCGAATCGAAGCAGAAACGCGGCACGACCATCCGGCCCCGCGCCGACTGGAACCTGCTCGACAGCGACCTGCTGCGCTGGCAGGGCAGCAGCGCTCCCACCGACGGCTTCCTGGAAGATCTCGCCGAGGTCCGCGCGATCGTCGAGCCTGCCGGAGCCCGGCTCGCCGCGACCCGCCGTACCCCGTCAGATCTGGACGCGCTGCGCCAGGCGTTGGACGCGATGGCGGCGGCGGAAAGGGACGCGGAAGCGATGGTCGAGGCCGACCTGGCCTTCCACCGCGCCCTGCTGGACGCCGCGCACAACGAACTCCTCAGCCGGATGGAGGTCGTCATCGAGGCAGGCCTGCGCGTGCGCGACCGGATAGTCCACGGCGCCCGGCACTTCGCCGACTCCATCCCCGTGCACCAGAAACTGCTCGCCGCCGTCGAAGCCGGCGACCCGGACGCCGCCGTGGCCGCCGTCGAGTCACTCCTGGCCCAGGCTTCCGACGACCTGGAGGCCGTACGAGCACAGGAAGAACACGACGACGTCGCGACCGACCCGCTGCCGAAGGAAGTTCCTTGAAGATAACCGGACTTGAGACGTTCCTGGTGGCTCCGCGCTGGCTGTTCCTGCGCGTCGCCACCGACGAGGGCGTCACCGGCTGGGGCGAACCCGTCGTCGAGGGACGCGCCGAGACCGTTCGCGCTGCGGTCCACGAACTGGCCGACTACCTCGTCGGCCAGGATCCGTTGCGTATCGAGGACCATTGGCAGGTGCTGACCAAGGGTGGCTTCTACCGTGGCGGCGCCATCCTCTCCAGCGCCGTCGCGGGCATCGACCAGGCCCTGTGGGACATCGCCGGCAAGACCTACGGCGTCCCGGTGCACCGCCTCCTCGGCGGTCCCGTACGCGACCGCGTCCGCATGTACGCCTGGATCGGCGGCGATCGCCCCAGCGAGGTCGCGGAGCTGGCCGAGGAACAGATGAAGGCGGGCTTCACCGCCGTGAAGATGAACGGCTCGGCCGAGCTCGCCCCGATCGACACCCCGGCACGCACCGCCGAGGTCGTCGAACGCGTCGCCGCTGTCCGTGAAGTGCTGGGCGACGAGCGGGACATCGCCGTCGACTTCCACGGCCGAGCCTCCACCGCCATGTCACGCCGCCTGCTGCCCCAACTGGAGCCGCTGCACCCGCTGTTCGTCGAGGAACCCGTCTCGCCGGAACACTCGGGCCATCTGCGCAGCCTGGTGGAGGCCACGAGCATCCCGCTCGCGACTGGCGAACGCCTGTATTCCCGTTGGGACTTCCGGGAGGTCATGTCCAGCGGCATCGCCGTCGCCCAGCCCGACCTCTCGCACGCCGGCGGTATCTCCGAGGTCCGCCGCATCGCCGCCATGGCCGAGACGTACGACGTCGCCCTGGCCCCGCACTGCCCCCTCGGCCCGATCGCCCTGGCCGCGAGCCTCCAGATCGCCTTCTCGGTACCGAACTTCCTCATCCAGGAACAGAGCATGGGCATCCACTACAACCAGCAGTGCGACCTGCTGGAGTACGTCATGGACCCCGAGCCCTTCCGGTTCCAGGGCGGATACGCGGTCGCCGCCACCCGTCCGGGGCTCGGTGTCGAGATAGACGAGAAGGCGGTACGCCGCGCCGCCGAGACCGGACACCGCTGGCGCAACCCCGTATGGCGGGGTGCCGACGGGGCGTTCACCGAATGGTGACCACCGCCCGTGAACCGAACGTCCAAGGAGAGCCAGCTCCCATGAACCTCGTGCATTCGCTCCGCACCCACCGCCTGCTCGCGATCGTCCGGGGCAAGGATCCCGGCGCGGCCCTGAACACCGTACGCACCCTCACCGAGGAGGGCATCGCAGCCGTCGAGGTGTCGCTGACCACCGCCGACGCCCTGAGCGTGATCCGGCGGGCGCGCGCCGAACTGGGTCCCGACGCGCTGGTCGGGGCCGGCACCGTGCGCTCGGCCCCGGATGCCGGCCGCGCTGTGGACGCCGGCGCGTCGTACCTCGTCACCCCGGCGCTGGTCGACGGGCTGGAGCCGTACGGCGTGCCCGTGCTGATGGGCGCCCTGACACCGACCGAGGTCGAGGCAGCCCTCGCACGGGGAGCCGCCGCGATCAAACTCTTCCCCGGATCGCTCGGCGGACCCGGCTATCTGCGGGCCCTGCGTGACCCCTTCCCCGAGGTGCCGTTCGTGCCCGTCGGCGGAGTGGACGCGCGGGCCGCCCGCGACTACCTGGACCTGGGTGCCCTCGCCGTCGGCGTCGGCTCACCCCTCGTCGGGGACGCGGCCGACGGCGGCGACCTCAAGCAACTCCGCGCCCGGGCGGCCGAGTTCCGCAGGGTGGCCGCCGGGGAGACGCCGTGACGACACCGGCTCCACCCGAGGTCGTGACCTTCGGCGAGACGATGGCGGCGCTGCGGGCCCACGGCGCGCTGCGGCTCGGCGGCAGCCTCGGACTGTCCGTCGCGGGAGCCGAGTCCAACGTCGCCATCGGCCTCGCCCGGCTCGGACACCGGGTGCGCTGGGCCGGCCGGGTCGGCGCGGACGAACTCGGCGCGCTGGTACTGCGCACGCTGCGCGCCGAGGGCATCGACACCGGCCACGCGGCCACCGACGACAGCGGCCGGCCCACCGGACTGCTGCTGACCGAACCCCGCCTGGGCACACTCACACGCGTCAGCTACTACCGTGCCGGTTCCGCCGGTTCGGCCGTCTCACCGGCCGACGTACTGCCCGCGCTGGCTCCGGGATCCCGCATCCTGCATCTGACCGGCATCACGCCGGCGCTCGGCCCCTCGGCGGCCGAGGCCACGCTGGCCGCCGCCACGACAGCTCGCGACGCGGGCATCACCGTATGCCTCGACGTCAACTACCGCTCCCGGCTGTGGACCACCGAGCATGCCCGCACGGCGCTCCGGCCCCTGCTGGAATACACCGACCTGCTCATCGCCTCCGAGGACGAACTGCCGTTGGTGCTGGAACGGCCCGACGGGGGCGAAGCCGAGGCCGCGCAGAGCCTCCTGACCGCAGGCGTCACCGAGGTGGTCGTCAAACGTGGCGCACGCGGCGCGACCAGTTTCACCACCGACGGGGCGACCCACTGCGCGGCGCGACAGGCCGACGCCGTCGACCTGGTGGGCGCGGGCGACGCGTTCGTGGCCGGATACCTGTCCGGGCACCTACGCGGCGCGGACATCCCCGCCCGTCTGCACCGAGCCGTCACCACCGCGGCTTTCGCCGTCGCCACCCGTGGCGACTGGGAGGGCCTGCCGACGCAGGACGAACTCGGCCTGTTCGACCAGCCCGACGGCACGACCATCCGCTGACCCGGAGGACCGATCATGACATCCACGGCAGTACCGACGGCGGTCGTCGTAGACGGAGCGTATGAACTCGCCGAAGGCGGCCGCTGGGCCGACGGCCGGTACGTGTACGTCGACATCCTCAGCGGCAGGCTCTTCGAACTGCGCGACGACACCGAACCGACCCCGCGCCAACTCGCCCGACTCGACGTACCGTTGGGCGCCGTCGCACCCGTGGCCGACCCGCCGGGCGCCTGGATCGCCGCCGCGGGCACCGGCATCGCACTGCTCACCCCTGACGGCGCGCTCGAATGGCTGGACCGCCCCGAGGACCGCACGCCGGTCCCCAGCCGGATGAACGACGGCGTCGCCGATCCCGCCGGCCGCTTCTGGGCGGGCAGCATGGCCTACGACGCCACCCACGGCGCGGGCTCGCTCTACCGGACGGACCCCGACGGCACGGTCGTACGCGTCCTCGACGGCCTGACCATCGCCAACGGACCCGCGTTCACCGCCGATGGCACCCTCCTGTACCTCGCCGACACGGCCGCCGGCACCATCCTCCGCTGCCGGGTCGACCCCGTCTCCGGCGATCTTCTCGACGGCCCGGAGACCTTTGTCCAACTGCACGTTGGTGAAGGCAGCCCCGACGGCATGACCGTCGACGCCGAGGGCTGCCTATGGGTCGCGATGTGGGGCGCGGGCGCGATCCGCCGCTACCACCACGACGGCTGGCTGCTCCACACCGTGACCGTCCCCGCCCCGCACCCCACGTCGGTGTGCCTGCATCCCAGCGACAACCGCCTCTACGTCACCACGGCCCGCTACGGGGTGAAGAGTCCGACCGCCGCCTCCGGCGCGGTGCTCCGCCTCCCCGTACCGGTCAGGGGAACGGCGGCCTCTTCCTGGCGCGGCGGACGCTGAGACACCGTCAGCCCTTGATCGCTTCGGTGAGCACACCGGTCCTGAAGTGCTTCTGCATGAACGGGTAGACGACGAGCAGGGGGACGAGGGTGAGCACGACCACGGCCATCTGCAACGACAGCGGAGCAGTCTCGGCGTGGGCGTTGCCGAAGCCGCTGTTGACGGATCCCGGCAGGCCGTTGCCGCGGTTCACGTAGGTCAACAGCACGTACTGCAAAGGCCACTTCTGGCTCTCCGTCGGCATGTAGAGCATGACGTTGAAGAAGGCGTTCCAGTAGCCGACGGCATAGAAGAGCGTGATGACCGCGGTGACGGCGCGGGAGGTCGGCAGGACCACCGACCACAGGGTCCGCCAGTCGCCGGCTCCGTCCATCCGGGCGGCGTCGATGAGTTCCGCCGACGTGCCGACGTAGAAGGAGCGCAGCACGAGGATGTTGAAGACCGACACCGCGCTGGGCAGGACGAGGGACCAGTACCTGCCGTAGCCGCCCAGGCCGGTGACCACCAGGAAGGTGCGGATCAGGCCGCCGCTGACGAACATGGTGTCACACCGTCAGCGGCGGCCGCTCCCGCTGCCGTCAGCGCCTCGGTGTCGGTCGACGCGAACCGTGCGCTGGCGACCGTCCCGGCGACCGGTGTCGGCATGAACGTCGCGGTCTACGACGGCAACATGAACCACCCCGACGTCCCGGGGCTGCTGAAGAACGCCGGTACCGGCATGGTCCGCTACCCGGGCGGCAGCTACGCCGACGGCTACCACTGGCAGACCCACACCGTCGAGGGCGGCTACGTCGCGCCCAACACGGAGTTCGACACCTTCATGGGCACGGTACGCGCCGTCGGCGCACAGCCGATCATCACCGCCAACTACGGCTCGGGCACACCCGAGGAGGCGGCGGCCTGGGTGCGCTACGCCAACGTGACCAAGGGCTACGGCGCGAAGTACTGGGAGATCGGCAACGAGGTCTACGGCAACGGCCTCTACGGCGCCACCTGGGAAACCGACCACCATGCCTGTAAGGCCGCCACGACCTACGCGACCAACCTCGTCCAGTACGCCACCGCCATGAAGGCCGTCGACCCGTCCATCAAGATCGGCGCGGTGCTGACCACCCCCGGGGCCTGGCCGGACGGCATCACGGGCCCCGGCGACTCGACGGACTGGAACCACACGGTCCTGTCGATCGCCGGGTCGAAGATCGACTTCGTGATCGTGCACCACTACCCGATCGGCGGCAGCCAGGCGGACCTGCTGGGCAAGCCCCAGGCGGAGATCCCGAACATGGCCGCCCCCCTGCGCTCGCTGATCAACCAGTACGCCGGGAGCAACGCCCCCGACGTGGGCATCGCGGTGACGGAGGTCAACGCCAACGCCTACAAGGACACCTCGCCGAACGGCCTGTTCGCCCCGGACGAGTATCTGACCTGGATGGAGAACGGCGCGTTCACCATCGACTGGTGGAACCTGCACAACGGCACGGACTGCACCCACGTGACCACGGTCGAAGGCGCCACGGACTACGACGACGGAGGAATCCTGTCCAGCGGTGCCTCCTGCGAGCCGCCCCTGAACACACCCTTCCCGCCGTACTACGGCACCCGCATGATCACCAAGCTGGGCGCGCCCGGCGACACGCTGGTCCGGGCCGTCGGCTCGACCCCGATCATCTCCGCGCACGCCGTTCGGCGGGCAGGCGGCGACCTCAGCGTCCTGCTCATCAACAAGGACCCCGTCAACGCCGCCACGGTCACGCTGTCGTACAGCGGGTTCAGCCCATCCGCTGCCGCCCCGACCGTGTACTCGTACCTGAAGAACGCCACCTCGATCGGCTCCGCGACGACGGGCAGCGCGACCCGCCAGACGGTACCCGCCTACTCGATCGTGGTCGTCCAGCTCCGCCGCTGAACCAACCCACCTACGACGTAAGGATTCGATGAGGGTGCCGAGCAAGTCCGAGAAGGCCAACACCATCAACAATCCGGTGATCCCCGGCTTCCATCCCGACCCCTCCGTCTGCCGGGCGGGCCAGGACTACTACCTGGCCTGCTCCAGCTTCGAGTACTTCCCCGGGGTGCCCGTCTTCCACAGCCGGGACCTTGTGAACTGGGCCCAGATCGGCAACGCACTCGACCGGCCGAGTCAGCTGCGCCTGCCGCTCGACACCCCGTCCTCGGGCGGCATCTACGCACCCACCCTTCGCCACCACGACGGCCGCTTCTGGCTGATCGTCACCAACGTGAGCGGGGACGGCAAACTGCTCTTCACGGCCACCGATCCGGCCGGACCGTGGTCCGATCCCGTGCGCCTGCCCGGAGTACAGGGCATCGACCCGGACCTCGCCTGGGACGAGGACGGCAACTGCTGGTGCACCACCGCCGGAGTCGGACAGATCCGCCTCGATCCCCACACCGGGGAGACGTTCGGTCCGTCGCGCCGGCTCCGGTCGGGCGCCCCCGGTGCCAAGGCGCCGGAAGCACCGCACCTCTACAAGATCGGCGACTACTGGTACCTGCTGATCGCCGAGGGCGGCACCGAACGCTGCCACAGTGTCTCGATCGCCCGCAGCCGCACGCCCACGGGTCCGTTCGAGCCGTGCCCGGCCAACCCGGTCCTGACCCACCGGGGCACCGACCACCCCATCCAGAACACCGGCCACGCCGACCTGGTGCAGGCACCGGACGGCTCGTGGTGGATGGTGCTGCTCGGCGTCCGGCCGGGCGGTGGCACCCCGGGCTGGCACGTACTCGGCCGCGAGACGTACCTGGTGCCGGTCGACTGGGTGGACGGCTGGCCGGTCGTCGGCGAACTGGCGACCTCGATGCCCGCCCCGAACTGGCCGCTGCAACTGCAGGCCGCGGTGCCGGGCCGGGAGGACTTCGACCTGCCCGCACTGGCCCCGCACTGGATCTCACTGCGGCACCGACCGCCGGAGGTCTGCACTACGAAGGAACGGTGCGGCTGGCTCACTCTCCAGGCGCGCGGCGGGTCCCTCGACGACACCGACGTGACGTTCGTCGGCCGGCGGCAGCAGCACGTGTCGTGCCGCGTGCGAGCCCTGGTCGACGCCGCGGACGGCCGCGGCGGCCTGGCCGTCCGCCTCGACGAGCAGCATCACTACGACATCGAGGCGTCGTCCGGCGAGGTTCGAGTGCTGGCCCGTATCGGCCCGTTGAGCACGGTCGTCACGTCCTGTCCGACACCCCCCGGGCCTCTGGTGCTCCGCGTCGAAGTGACGGCCGTACACGCGCTGGACGATGCGCGCTCCGGCCCGGACACCGTCAAGATCGGCATCGAGGAGCCGGACGGCACCTTCGTCGAACTCGCCTCCCTGGACGGGAAGTACCTCTCGACGAAGGTCGCCGGGGGTTTCACCGGCCGGGTGATCGGCATGTTCGCCGGCGCCGGTTCCGTCCACTTCGACTGGTTCGAGTACGAGCCGGTCGATCGCTGACGCGGCCCGCGCCGGGCCGGTGTCGCACCGCGCTGGGCCCGACAGGCGAGACGTTCGCCCGTCGGGCCCCGACCAGCCATGACCGCGGGCCGAACGGCGGACCGTCGGGCGGGAGGACGGCACACCGATCGGCCCGGGCGGCCGGGGGCTGGCCGCTCTCCGCACGGTCGACCTCGCCGAGGCCCGCGCGGCTCTGGCGGGAGTCGATCTCGTCCTCGCCACCGATGTGGACAACCCGCTGCTCGGGGAGACGGGCACGGCCGCCGTCTACGGTCCCCAGAAGGGGGCGAACGCGAGCGCGGTGCGGGAACTGGACGACGCGCTCGCCGGCTTCGTACGGCGACTGGAGGCGGCGGGCCTCGCGTAGGCGGCAGGTCTTGCCGACGCCCCCGGTGCCGGGGCGGCCGGCGGGCTCGGGTATGCCGGGATGCTGCTGGGCGGCAGGGTGCGCTCCGGAGCCGACTACTTCCTCACCCTGCTCGGCGCCGACGATCTGCTGGCCGGGCGCGACTTCGTCGTCACCGGCGAAGGCAGCCTCGACGAGCAGACCCTGTCGGGCAAGCTGCCGGTCGCGCTCGCCCGGCGGGCCCGTCGGCAGGGCACGCCGGTGCACGCGGTGGCCGGCCGCTGCACCCTGTCGGCCGACAGGACCGCAACCTACTTCCGCTCCGTCCAGGCCCTGACGGACCTGACGGACCAGGACTGCGCGAACGACAGCGCCCTGTCGGCGCGACTCCTCGCCCAGTGCGGGCGGACCCTCGCCGAACGGTGGATAGGGCACGAGAGGACGGAAACCGGCAGGTAGGCTCGCTCCGCCTGTCGTACCAGCACACAGCGGGGAGGCGCCGTGGACGCCCGGCAACTGGAGTACTTCCTCGCCATCGTGGAGCACGGCGGTTTCAGCAAGGCCGCCGCCGCCCTGCACGTGGCCCAGCCGTCGCTGTCCCAGGCGATGGCCAACCTGGAGGCCGATCTCGGGGTGGCGCTCTTCCACCGGGTCGGACGGGGCGTCGTACTGAGCGAAGCCGGTCAGGAGCTGCTGGAGCCGAGCCGCCGCGTGCTGCGGGACCTGGCCGCCGTACGGGACACCGCGGCCGCCCTCGCCGGGCTGCACGGCGGCACCGTCGAGATCGCCACCATGCCCTCGCCCGGCATCGAACCGCTCACCACCCTCATCCACCGTTTCTCCGAGCTGCATCCCTCGGTGACGGTGAGCACCCAGGCCGCCTTCACCCCCGACGAGGTCGTCTCCCTCGTCCGCAGCGGCGCCTGCGAACTGGGCCTGCTGGGCGGCGCCGCACCCGTGCACCCGTCCGGGCTGGACGTCCTGCACGTCGAGGACCAGCCGTTCGTGGTCGTCGCCGCGCCCGGCGGGGCGATCCAGGACGACGTCACCATCCGGCCCGAGGATCTCGCCGGCCAGAAGCTCATCGCCTCCCGCACCGGGAGCCTGATGCGCAGCATCGTGGACGACGTCACCGCGGGCGGCACCGGCACGGAGATCGTGACGGTCGTGGACCACCGCACGTCGATCCTGCCGCTGGTCCTCACCGGGGTGGGCGTCGCGATCCTGCCCTCCTCCTGGACCCGGCTGGCCCGCCGTTGCGGAGCCGTGGTCGCCCCCATCGAGCCCACGGCCCGCCTCCACGTGGCGATGGTCAGTCTGCCCGCGCACCTCACACCGGCCGCGCGGGCGTTCCTCACTCTCACCAGGTCCCTGGCCGAGCGGCGGGCACACCCCGCCTGACGCGGGACCGATCGGCCACGCCTATACGTCGTATCGAAAGCCGGTCTTGGACGCGTCCCGACGCCGGTGTGTTGACTCGGACCGACCGCACGACAGCGAGCCGGAGGCACCCATGACAGCCGCACCCCGCACGTTCCGCATCGCCGCCATCCCTGCAGACGGGGTGGGTGAGGAGGTCGTCGCCGCCGGGCGAGCCGTCCTGGACGCCCTGGCCGAGACCTCGAAGAACTCCGCGGCCCCCTTCGCCTTCACCTGGGAGGAGTTCCCCTGGGGCTGTGACTTCTACGAGCGTACCGGCAAGATGATCGACGACGACGGCCTGGAGCGGCTCAAGGACTTCGACGCGATCTACTTCGGAGCGGTCGGCTGGCCCACCGTCCCCGACCACATCAGCCTGTGGGGCCTGCGCCTGAAGATCTGCCAGAACTTCGACCAGTGGGCCAACATCCGTCCGGTGCACTTCCTGCCCGGCGTCCAGAGCCCGCTGCGCAAGGCCGACGACACGGAACTCGACTGGGTCGTCGTCCGCGAGAACAGCGAGGGCGAGTACGCGGGCCTCGGCGGCCGCAACCTCTCCGCCCGCGGGCACGGCGGTGAAGTCGCCGTCCAGTCGGCCCTGTTCACCGAGGTGGGCTGCGAACGCATCATGCGCTTCGCCTTCGACCTGGCCCGGACCAGGGCGCACAAGAAGGTCTCCTCCGTGACCAAGAGCAACGCCCAGCAGTACGGCATGGTCCTGTGGGACGACGTCTTCAAGCGTGTCGCCGCCGACTACCCGGACGTCGAGACCGAGAGCGTGCTCGTGGACGCCATGTCCGCCAAGTTCGTCCTGCGCCCCGAGGACCTCTCGGTCGTCGTCGCCTCCAACCTCAACGCCGACATCCTCTCCGACCTCGGCAGCGCCCTGGCCGGCAGCCTGGGCCTGGCCGCCAGCGCCAACCTCAACCCCGAGCGCCGCTTCCCCAGCATGTTCGAGCCCGTCCACGGCTCCGCCCCGGACATCGCGGGCCAGGGCCTCGCCAACCCGATCGGCGCGGTCGGCAGCGCGGCCCTCATGCTGGAGCACTTCGGCCTGCCCGACCAGGCGGCCCGCCTGAACAAGGCGATCGAGGCCACGACCGCCGCGGGCATCCTCACCCGCGACGTCGGCGGCACGGCCACGACGGAGGACGTGACCAAGGCTCTGATCGACGCGCTCGACGCCTGACGGTCCGAAAACGGGCTTGAGCCCGGCCTCGGCACCCGCCATCTCCGCTGGGCTGGTCACGACCCGGCTCGCGCTCCACTCTCCGCCGGATGCTGTGTCGGGCACCGGGGTCTGCCAGAGGCAGGTTGTTCAGCGGGCGGAGGCTTCGGGTGGGGGAGAGCCGTCGCTTCGGCCCGATGCCTGCCGGCACGGGGTCATTGCCTGCGGCGGGCGGAGGGTAGAGGCACCGGGGCAACGCCTTCGACGACGGTGTTGCTGATGGTGCCGATGCCGTCGACCGTCATGGTGACGATGTCGCCAGGGGTGAGCGGTGGGGGTTCCAAGAGGCCGTTGCGGCCCCAGAGTTCAGCCAGGCAGCCACCGTTGCCACAGGTGCCGGAGCCCAGGATGTCACCGGGGCGGATCCAGGTGCCGCGGGAGGCGTACGCCACCATCTCCTCGAACGTCCAGGCCATGTTGGCCAGTCGGTCCTGGCCGACGGTCTCGCCGTTGACCTGCACGGTCAGGGCGAGGTCGAGGAAGCCCTCCGGGGTGCGATGAGTTTCGAGTTCGTCGGCGGTGACCAGCCAGGGGCCGAGGGTGGTGGCGGTGTCCTTCCCCTTGGCCGGCCCGAGTTTCACCTTCATCTCGCGGCCCTGCAGGTCACGGGCGGACCAGTCGTTGAGGATCGTGTAGCCGAGGATGTGCTCGCGTGCCTGCTCGGGGGTCAGGTTGCGGAGGAGTAGGGCTGACAGACGGCTGCCGCCTCTCACACATTTCTCACGGACTGTATGAGAGGCGGCGGCTGAGAGGCGTCTGACCTGGTCTTTCCTTGCGCCCAGTGGAACTGATGGACTCCAGGGATGCCCCGTAAGCTAGGGGTATGGCCTACGAGATTCCGGTGACGCAAGCCAGGGCTGAACTCGCCGACCTGATCAACCGGGTGGTGTACGGCGGTGAGCGCGTCGTGGTGACGCGGCACGGCAAGCCCCTCGTCGCCCTCGTCTCCGCCGCTGACCTGGAGCGACTCGACGAGCTGGACCGGCCGGCCGAGGAGCCGGTGATCAGCTCGGTCTCCGCGGTCCGCGAAGTGGCGTCCGCTCCCCGCGAACGGCACCGTTTCGGCATCGCCGCCGAGCACCGGGGCGGGATGGCGGCGGAGCACCGGGGTCCGAACCCGTCGTAGACGGGGCGAAGGCCGCACACCGGTACGGGGCGCGGCCTCCGAAGGGGCGTCGGGCCGGCCGGTGGGCGCGGGCTCCTGGCCCGGCGGCACGGCTCGCCTTCCTGTGCCTGGATGCAGGTGGGGCGGAGACCCTCCGCGACGGCGGGCTCCCGGCTGTGCCGCGGGAGGAGCACGACTCGGTGTGAGGGTGACGGCTCAGGCCTTGCGGGCGAGCAGGTGAATCGACCGGAACTGCCGCCGGTCGGTGGGCTGGGGCTCGCGAACCATCCGGGCCACCTCGGCCAACCCGGACCTGCGCAGCATCGCGGCGAGGTGATCGGGCCACCACCGATAGGCCGGCGCGACCGTGTGATCGAAGACCTGCGTCGGGTGGGACGGGTCGTCGCTTGCCGAGAAGCCGATCAGGAGGTGGCCACCGGGTGCCAGCACTCGATGGAACTCCGCCAGGATGACGGGGAGTTCCTGCGGCGGGGTGTGGATGACGGACCAGCGCGAGAGTACGCCGCCCAGCGTGCCGTCGGCGATGTTCAACGCGGCCATCGAGCCCACGTCGAACCGCAGGCCCGGACAGGCCTGTCGAGCCAGCTCGATCATCGCGGGAGAGGCATCGACACCGAACGCCGAAAGCCCCAACTCCTCCAGATGGGCGGTGACATGGCCAGGCCCACACCCCAGGTCCGCGACCTGGGAGTTCCCACTCGCACTCACGACCTCGGCGAAGGCGGCCAAGATCGCACGGTCCAGGGGGTGTTCGCGCAGCGTGTCGCGGAACAGCTGCGCATAGGTGAGGGCGGCAGCGTCGTAGGCCTCGCGGGTGGCGCTGAGGGCATCGTGTTCGACCATGCTCGCGACAGTAGTTCCCGGCGCCGAGGCGAGCCGCGAGCAGTCGTCGATCGCCCTCAGTTCATGATGAAGGCTCCGCCCGTGGCAGTGGCGAGTCCGGGGCCGAAGGCGGCTGCCGGGGTGAAAGCGCCGTGCGGTGCCCGGCCGTCGGCGAGGCGGACGGCGGTCTCGGTGATGATGTCGGCGGTGTAGTCCATGCCGTCGTCCGCACGCAGCCAGGCTTCCCGCTGATCGCCGTCGGGCCAGGTGACCACGGCGTGGCCCCATGAGTGGGTACGGGGGCGGGGCGCTGCCTTGATCGGGGCCCTGGCCATCTGGCGCACGGCGAGACGGCGCATGGGCGGGACGGACAGCAGTGCGGCGAACAGCGGCAGCACCGCCCGCACGAGCGGAGAGGTGGGGGCGAGGCCGGAGGTGACGGTGACATTCGGCGCGCCGCTGGCCGACTGGGCGGCGAGCAGTTCGGCGGAGGGCGCGCCGGCGGATTTCGCCGTCTGCCCGTCGGGCAGCGTGTGGGACCGCACGTCGGCGCCGAGCCGGGTCTTGACCAGGCGGCCGTTCCGGTAGCGGCGGCCGCCGCTGGTGATCACATCCACGATGGTGGCGGCGAACGCCGTTCCCGTCGTCCCGGCCTCGGTGGCCACCGAGGCCAGAGCGTCGACCCGGACCGTCTCAGGGGTGGGCCGGCCCTCGCACAGTGTGACGACCAGGGCTTCGGTGGCCAGCACACCGAAACCGGCGCCGGTGACCAGCGTGCTGCCGGCGTCGGCCGCCTCCTGGTGCAGCGCGAGCAGGCGCGGAACGGCGGACAGGTCGGCGGCCAGGTCCGCGTAGTGCCCGCCCGGCATGCAGGCCCGGGCGAGCAGGGTCGCGGTCCCGGCGTACCCGCCGATGGTGTTGACGACCACGGCCGGGCGTCGTCGGGTGATCTCCGCCGCCATCTGCTCGACCGAGTCGGTCACGAGCGTCCCCGCCTCCGGGCAGCCGGCATCCGCCGCCACCTTGCGCAGGCTCTCGCCGTTCCGGCCGACCAGGACGAGATCCGCACCGCGGGCGGCCAGCCGGGCCGCCGCCGCGCGGCCGATGCGGCCGGTGGCCCCGAGAATCCATATCCCGCCCGTTCGGGCGCCTGAGCCGGGATGCGTCATGACCCGTTCCTCCCCTCGGGATCGGCCGCGTTCGACGGCGAGCCCGATCCGTGATGTCTCACTGTGACATCACCAGGCTAGCACCGATGACACGGTGAGACATCACTTGTTACGATCGGCCCATGGCGAGATGGGATCCCGGCACCGAGCAGCGCCTGACCAGGGCGGCGCTCGACCTCTTCGGAGAACACGGATACGACGACGTGACCGTGACGCAGATCGCCGAACGTGCGGGGATCACTCGGCGCACGTTCTTCCGCTACTTCCCCGACAAGCGCGAAGTCCTGTTCGCGGGCTCCGACCGGCTGCCCGTCGCCGTGGCCGAGGCCGTCCTCGCCGCAGACCGGGGCGGCACCCCGCTGTCCGCGGTCCTCGACGCCCTCGCCCAGGTCGGCACAGAGCTCGTCGGGCACATCGACCACGCCGCCGAGCGCCGCGCCGTGATCGGCGCCAGCCCGGAACTCCAAGAGCGCGAACGCACCAAACTCGCCGCGGTGGCCGACGCGATCCGCCTCGCGCTCCAGCAGCGCGACGTGGACCACGGCCGGGCGAAGCTGGTGGCGCAGACCGCCACGCTCGTCTTCCAGAACGCCTTCGAGCGGTACATCGACGCCGACGGGCACGACGACTTCGCGGCCTGCCTTCGCACAGTCGCCGAGTCCCTCCGGGACGCGCTGGCCACCGGCGCGGACTGCGCGCCCCGCAGCTGAGACCGCATCCCGCCACGACGCCCTCGCCGTGTACGAGTCCGGCGGGGCGCACCAAGGCCCGACGACGCCGGCCGGCCGGCGACCGGGCTGCCCGAGATGCGTCCCCCACCCCCCGTCACCCGCCCCTTCGGCCCCGTCGCCGAGCTGTCGACGACGCTCGTGGGACCGGCGGCTGGTTCGGGGAGGATCACAGGTCGGTTAACTTGCCTGAAATGCGGTCCAACTAGCCTGCCCATCCACGCCACCAGGGATTTTGCCCCGTGGCCGCGGCAGCCGGGCCCCGCACGGTCCGGAGCGAGGATGTGAGGTGGGACGTGCAACTGACCCCGCACGAGCAGGAGAGGCTGCTGATCCATGTCGCGGCCGACGTCGCCGAGAAGCGCCGGGCCCGCGGTCTGAAGCTCAACCACCCCGAGGCGGTGGCCCTCATCACCTCGCACATCCTCGAGGGCGCGCGCGACGGCCGCACGGTCGCCGAACTCATGGCCTCCGGGCGCAAGCTGCTCACCCGTGACGACGTCATGGAGGGCATCCCCGAGATGATCCACGACGTCCAGGTCGAGGCCACCTTCCCCGACGGCACCAAGCTCGTCACCGTCCACGACCCGATCGTCTGACGAGGGAGGCCGCCATGATTCCCGGAGAGATCCTCTTCGCCGAGGACCCCGTCGTCTACAACGAGGGCCGCGAGGTCACCCGGC
Organism: Streptomyces sp. NPDC002588; assembly: GCF_040295925.1. Lineage (NCBI taxonomy): Bacteria > Bacillati > Actinomycetota > Actinomycetes > Kitasatosporales > Streptomycetaceae > Streptomyces > Streptomyces sp. NPDC002588. The sequence goes on along the minus strand of NZ_JBEOWF010000003.1, from coordinate 272,727 downwards.
TCACCGTCCTCAACGCCGCCGACCGGCCCGTCCAGGTCGGCTCCCACTACCACTTCGCCGAGGCCAACCCCGGCCTGGAGTTCGACCGCGCCGCCGCGCGCGGCAAGCGGCTGAACGTCGCCGCCGGCACCGCCGTGCGCTTCGAGCCCGGCATCCCGGTCGACGTGGAACTCGTCCCGCTCGCCGGCGCGCGGATCGTGCCAGGTCTGCGCGGGGAGACCGGAGGTGCCCTCGATGCCTGAGATCTCGCGTGCCGCCTACGCCGACCTGTTCGGCCCGACCACCGGGGACCGGATCCGCCTCGCCGACACCGATCTGCTGATCGAGATCGAGGAGGACCGCAGCGGCGGTCCCGGACTCGCCGGCGACGAGGCGGTGTTCGGCGGCGGCAAGGTCATCCGGGAGTCCATGGGCCAGGCGCGTGCCACGCGCGCGGAGGGCACCCCGGACACGGTCATCACCGGCGCCGTCATCGTCGACCACTGGGGGATCGTCAAGGCCGACGTCGGCATCCGCGACGGGCGGATCACCGCCATCGGCAAGGCGGGCAACCCCGACACCATGGACGGCGTCCACCCCGACCTGGTGCTCGGCCCGGAGACCGAGGTCATCGCGGGCAACGGACGGATCCTGACGGCCGGCGCGGTCGACGCGCACGTCCACTTCATCTGTCCGCAGATCGCCGACGAGGCGCTGTCGGCCGGTGTCACCACCCTGGTCGGCGGCGGCACCGGACCCGCCGAGGGCTCCAAGGCCACCACGGTCACCCCGGGCCCCTGGCACCTCGCCCGCATGCTGGAGGCGATGGAGCAGTACCCGCTGAACATCGGCTTCCTCGGCAAGGGCAACACCGTCTCGCACGAGGCGATGCTGTCCCAGATCCGCGGCGGCGCGCTGGGGCTGAAGCTGCACGAGGACTGGGGTTCGACGCCCGCCGTCATCGACGCGTCCCTGACGGTCGCGGACCGGACCGGCATCCAGGTCGCCATCCACACGGACACCCTCAACGAGGCCGGGTTCGTCGGCGACACGCTCGCCGCGATCGCCGGCCGCGGCATCCACGCCTACCACACCGAGGGCGCGGGCGGCGGGCACGCGCCGGACATCATGACCGTGGTCTCCGAGCCGCACGTACTGCCCAGCTCGACCAACCCGACCCGCCCGTACACCGTCAACACCGCCGAGGAACACCTCGACATGCTGATGGTGTGCCACCACCTCAACCCGGCCGTCCCGGAGGACCTCGCCTTCGCCGAGTCCCGCATCCGCCCCTCCACCATCGGCGCGGAGGACATACTCCACGACCTGGGCGCCATCTCGATCATCTCCTCCGACGCTCAGGCCATGGGCCGGGTCGGCGAGGTGATCCTGCGGACCTGGCAGACGGCCCATGTGATGAAGCGGCGGCGCGGCGCCCTGCCGGGTGACGGCCGAGCGGACAACCACCGGGTCCGTCGCTATGTCGCCAAATACACGATCAACCCGGCGCTCGCTCAGGGGCTGTCCCGCGAGATCGGCTCCGTGGAGACCGGCAAGCTCGCCGACCTGGTCCTGTGGGAGCCGGCGTTCTTCGGCGTCAAGCCGCACCTGGTCATCAAGGGCGGGCAGATCGCGTACGCCCAGATGGGCGACGCCAACGCGTCCATCCCGACCCCGCAGCCGATCCTGCCGCGTCCGATGTACGGCGCGATCGGCCGGGCGCCCGCCGCCAACTCGTTCAACTTCGTGGCACCGCTCGCGATCGAGGACGGGCTGCCGGAGCGGCTGCAACTGGGCAAGAAGTTCGTCGCCATCGAGTCCACGCGCGGGGTGACCAAGGCGGACATGCGGGAGAACGACGCGCGCCCGAGTGTCCGGGTCGACCCCGACAGCTTCGCCGTGCACATCGACGGCGAGCTCGTCGAGGCCGCTCCCGCGGCCGAACTGCCCATGGCCCAGCGCTACTTCCTGTTCTGATGGCAGCGGCATGACACGGGCAGCACTTCTCGTCCTCGCCGACGGCCGCTTCCCCGCCGGAGGGCACGCCCACTCCGGCGGGGCGGAGGAGGCGGTCAAGGCGGGCCGGATCACCGGCGCCGCGAGCCTCGAGGCCTTCTGCCGGGGCCGGTTGCACACGGCCGGCCTGGTGGCGGCGGCGCTGGCCGCGGCGGCGGCCGCCGGGGCGGACCCGGTGGAGCTGGACGCGGCGGCCGACGCCCGCACACCGTCCCCGGCACTGCGGCTGGCCGCCCGCAAGCTGGGCCGGCAGCTGATGCGGGCCGCCCGCTCCACCTGGCCGAGCACCGAACTGGACGCCCTGGCCCGGGAGTTCCCCAAGGGCGCCCACCAGCCGGTGGTCCTGGGCCTGACGGCCCGCGCGGCCGGCCTCGGCCCCGAGGACGCGGCCCACTGCGCGGCCTACGAGAGCGTCGGCGGACCGGCGACGGCGGTGGTACGGCTGCTCAGCCTCGACCCGTTCGAGGCGACGGCGGCACTGGCCCGGCTGGCCCCCGAACTGGACCTGGTCGTGGACCGCGCGGTGACCGCGGGGACGGCGGTCCCACCGGCGCTGCCGGCCGCGTCGGCGCCCCTGCTGGAGATCGGAGCGGAGCGACACGCGGCCTGGCCGGTACGCCTGTTCGCCTCGTAGCGCCCCGACCACCTTGACGCGACACCCCCCGAACAGGAGCCGCCCCATGCACCTCGACCACACCCACCACGGTCCCGCCGCGGTCGGCGCCGACGCCCGTCGTGCCGACGGCTCCCGGCGGGCCCTGCGGATCGGGCTCGGCGGGCCCGTCGGGTCCGGGAAGACCGCCACCGTCGCGGCCCTCTGCCGGGCCCTGCGGGACGAACTCTCCCTGGCCGTCGTCACCAACGACATCTACACCCGTGAGGACGCCGAGTTCCTGCTGCGGGAGGCCGTGCTGCCGCCCGAGCGGATCACCGCCGTGGAGACCGGGGCCTGCCCGCACACCGCGATCCGGGACGACATCTCCGCCAACCTCGAAGCGGTGGAGGATCTCGAGGACGCCGTCGGCCCGCTCGATCTCGTGCTGGTCGAGTCCGGCGGGGACAACCTCACCGCCACCTTCTCCAAGGGACTCGTCGACGCGCAGATCTTCGTCATCGACGTCGCCGGCGGGGACGACATCCCGAGGAAGGGCGGTCCCGGCGTCACCACCGCCGACCTCCTCGTCGTCAACAAGACCGACCTCGCGCCGTACGTCGGGTCCGACCTCGCCCGGATGGCCGCCGACGCCAAGGCGCAGCGGGCCGAACTCCCCGTCGTGTTCCAGTCGTTGCGGAGCGAGGCGGGCGTCACCGATGTGGCCGCCTGGGTGCGGGCACAGCTCGGCGCCTGGACGGCGTGACATGAGCGGTGTGCACGCCGTCGCCCGGATCAGGGCGACGGCGGACGGGCGCGGCGGGACCTCCCTGCCCGTCCTGGAGAGCGACGGCCCGCTGGCGCTGCGCCGGACCCGGGGGAGCGGGGCCGAGGCGCGGGTCATGCTGGTCGGCGCGATGAGCGGCCCCCTGGGCGGGGACCGGTTCGCCGTCGAGGCGGAGGTGGCGGACGGCGCCCGGTTGCGCGTCGGCTCGGCCGCAGCCACCCTGGCGCTGCCCGGACAGAGCAAGGACGAGGCGCGCTACGAGGTACGGCTCACCGTCGAGGACGGCGGTGAACTCCACTGGACGCCCGAGCCGTTGATCTCCGCGACCGGCAGCGACCTGTACGTCACCACCCGGGCCGACCTCGCCCCGAGCGCCCGGCTCGTGCTGCGTGAGGAGCAGATCCTCGGGCGGGTGAAGGAGGAACCGGGGCGGCTCACCAGCCGGTTGACCGTCCGGGTGGGCGGACGGGCCCTTCTCGACCAGGAGTTGGCCTGTGGGCCCGGCGGGCCCGGCGGCTGGGACGGTCCGGCCGTCCTCGCGGGACTACGAGCCGTCGGTCAAGTCCTTGTGGTGAGGCCGGAGTTCCGCGACAATCCGGTGGCCACGCGCGTGCTCGGAGAGCACGCCTCACTCATGCCGCTCGCCGGGCCAGGTGCGCTGGTCACCGCCGTCGCGGCGGACGGGCTGCGGCTGCGGCGGGTGCTGGACGAGGCGATGGCCGCGCTCGGCATCCGGTGAGCGGTAACCCGCTCTCCGGTTATCGGATTGGCAAAGAAGGTCAACAAACCCTGTTCTCAGGAGCCTCACAGCCGCGAGGATCCCCGGTACCGCCATGACCAAGGCAGGGGGAGTACCCACTTGACGGACATACGACCGAACAGCAGGACCGCGGCGCTCGGCACGGCCGGCGCGCTCGTCGCCGCCACCTTGATGGCCGGTGCCTTCGCGGCGCCGGCGAGCGCGACCAGCGGCAGTTCGGGGCAGGACAGGGAGCAGCGGGGTGCCGCGGTCGCCGCGGCACGCGCCGCCAAGGCCGGTATCGACTGGCAGGACTGTCCGGCGGACTGGGGACTGGTGAAGCCGGTCCAGTGCGGCTGGGTCAGCGTGCCGCTCGACTACGCCAAGCCCAACGGCAAGCAGATCAAGCTGGCCGTCGACCACATCGGCAGCACCGGCACCGAGAAGGAGCGCCAGGGCGCGCTCGTCTACAACCCGGGCGGCCCCGGCGGCTCCGGGCTGCGTTTCCCGCTCCGCGTCACCAACAAGAACCCGCTGTGGACCAACGTCTCCAAGGCCTACGACTTCGTGGGCTTCGACCCGCGTGGGGTCGGCCACTCCGCGCCCATCTCCTGCATCGACCCGCAGGAGTTCGTCAAGGCGCCGAAGGCCGACCCGGTCCCGGACAGCGAGGCCGACAAGCTCGCACAGATCAAGCTCGCGAGCGAGTACGCCGACGGCTGCTACGAGCGCAGCGGCGAGATGCTGCCGTACATGACCACCCCGAACACCGTGCGCGACCTGGACGTCATCCGCGCCGCCCTCGGTGAGAAGAAGCTCAACTACCTGGGCGTCTCCTACGGCACCTACATCGGCGCCGTCTACGGCACCCTCTTCCCGGGCCACGTCCGCCGGATGATCGTCGACAGTGTCGTCAACCCGTCCCGCGAGAAGATCTGGTACGAGGCCAACCTCGACCAGGACGTCGCCTTCGAGGGCCGCTGGAAGGACTGGGAGGACTGGGTCGCCGCCAACGACGCCACCTTCCACCTCGGCACCACCCGCTCCGCCGTGCAGGCGAAGTGGCTGGAGCTGCGCGCCACCGCCAAGAAGAACCCCATCGGCGGTCTCGTCGGCCCGGCCGAGCTGATCGGCTTCTTCCAGAGCGCCCCGTACTACGACTCGTCGTGGATCCCGGTCGCCACGGTCTTCAGCAAGTACTTCGCCGGTGACACCCAGGCGCTCGTCGACGCGGCCGCCCCGGACCTCACCGACACGGCCGGCAACATCACTGCGGAGAACGGCAACGCGGTCTACACGGCCGTCGAGTGCACCGACGCCAAGTGGCCGACCAGCTGGAGCAAGTGGAACCGCGACAACACGCGGCTCAACAAGGACTACCCGTTCATGACCTGGGCCAACGCGTGGCTGAACCTGCCGTGCGCCTTCTGGCCGGTCAAGCAGCAGACGCCGGTGAACGTCAAGACCCACAAGGGTCTGCCGGGTGTGCTGATCGTGCAGTCCACGAACGACGCGGCCACCCCGTACGACGGCGCCGTCGAGCTGCACAAGCGGTTCAAGGGCTCCCGTCTGATCACCGAGAAGGGGGCCGGCTCCCACGGTGTGACGAACCTCGTCAACTCCTGCATCAACCCCCGGGTGGACGCCTACCTCCTCACCGGAAAGCTGGACGGCAAGGACGTGACCTGCACGCCGCACGCCACGCCGAAGCCGTAACCCCGGTTCGGTAACCGCGACTCCCTCGGATGTCCCGTCAACTCAAGGGCATCCGGGGGAGTTTGCGCTTCTGCTCGGTGGCCTCGGCGGCCTTCACCACCGCCGCGTACTCGTCGACGTACTCCTGCTCGGACAGCTTCAGGATCGCGTACATGATCTCGTCGGTGACCGCGCGCAGGATCGCCTTCTCGTTCTCCATGCCGGCGTAGCGGGAGAAGTCGAGGGGCTTGCCGAAGCGGATGACCACCGGGTGGAGGGTGGGCAGGACCTGGCCGGGCGGCTGTGCCTCGAAGGTGCCGATCATCGCGCAGGGGACCACCGGCACCCCGGCCCTGAGCGCCATCACCGCGACGCCGACCTTGCCCTTGTAGAGCCGTCCGTCGTGCGAGCGGGTGCCCTCCGGGTAGATGCCGAGCAGTTCGTCCTTGCTCAGGACGCCGAGTCCCTCGCGGATCGCGGCCTGGCCCGCCTCCTTGCCGGAGCGGTCGACCGGGATCTGCCCGGCGCTGCGGAAGAAGCCCGCGGTCAGCCGGCCCTTGATGCCCGGGCCGGTGAAGTACTCGGCCTTGGCCAGGAACGTGATGCGGCGCTTGAGGACCGCGGGCATCAGGAAGTGGTCCGCGAACGACAGATGGTTGCCCGCGATGATGGCAGGCCCCGTCTCCGGTACGTGCTCCAGGCCTTCGATGCGGGGCCGGAAGGCCAGTCTCAGCAAGGGGCCCAGCAGGACGTACTTGAGCACGTAGTAGAACAACGGGTCGCTCCTCACTCCGGCGGTCGGCGGCCGGTGACCGGCGGCCTGCGGCCTGCGGCCGCGCCACCAGGTTCCTGCCCTGGGCGGCCGGGCGGCAAGTCCTGCTGCGGCCCCGCCTCGGACGTCTTCACAGCCGTACGACCACCAGGGCCGTGTCGTCGGTCGCGCCACCCGGAGGCAGCAGTTCGAGCAGGACGGCGTCGGCGAGGGCCTCCGGATCGGCGTGCCGGTGCCGGGTGAGGGCCCCGGCGAGGCGGCCGAGGCCCCGGTCGATGTCCTCGTGCCGCCGCTCCACCAGACCGTCGGTGTAGAGCGCGAGGGTGGCGCCGTGGTCGTAGCGGGTGCACTCCTGCGGCCGCAGGACCGGTGAAGGGCGGGCGTCGAGCGGGGGATCGGTGGCCCGGTCGAGGAATTCGACGCGGCCGTCGGCGTGGACCAGCACGGGCGGCGGATGGCCGGCGCTGCTGTAGGTGATGGTGTGGTGGTCGAAGTCGATGAACGTGGTGACCGCCGTGGCCGATTCGGCGCCGTCGACGACGCCCGCGTACCGCCCCAGGACGTTCAGGGCCTCCGCGGGGCCCTCGGCGACCCGGGAGGCGGCGCTGAGCGCGCTGCGCAACTGGCCCATCACCCCGGCCGCCTCCAGTCCGTGCCCGACGACGTCGCCGACCGACACGCCGATGCGGTTGCCGCCGACCAGGTCGACCAGGTCGTACCAGTCCCCGCAGACGTTCAGCGAGCCGACCGCCGGGCGGTAGCGGACGGCCGCGTGGTGGTGGCCCACCTGACGGCGGGCGGGCAGCATCGCCTTCTGCAGGGCGAGCGCCACCTCCCGCTCACGGGCGTGCGCGAGCCGCAGCCGCTCGTTGACCTCCTGCAGTTCGCGGGCGCGTGTGTACAGCTCGGCCTCCAGCACCCGGGTCCGGCTGCCCGGGCGGCCGGTGTCGCCGCGCCCGCCGCGGGCCCGGATCAGCTCGGTGACCTCCTCGACCCGGTGCACCAGGAGCACCACCGAGCCGTCGGGCCCGATCACCGGCGCGTTGACCGGGCTCCAGTACCGCTCGTCCCACTCCCCGGGCCGCTCGGGATCCTCGACGTCGTAGCGCTGCAGGGCCATCGCGTCCCGCTCGCCGGTGGCGAGGACCCGGCGCAGCGAGGCCTCGAGGTTGCGGGCACCGGTGGCCGCCGGGTCGTTGGGGTTGTCCGGGAAGACATCGAAGAGATGCCGGCCGACCATCTGCTCCCGTTTGCGGTGCGCCACCCGCAGGAACTCCTCGTTGGCGTCCGCGTACACCAGCTCGGGGGTCAGCAGCGCCACCATGCCCGGCAAGGCCTGGAACACCGCCGCGTAGTCGATCGCCGTGTCGTCCATGACTCGCGCCCCATCCGCCGGTATTGCGTCATTTTCTCACGCAATACGAAGAATGGGGGGCCGGGTGTCCCGCACCCCGGAGGCCGGGTGCCGCGCGCCCCGGAGGCCGGGTGCCGCGCCCCCCGGACGCCGGGTGTCACCGGCCCAGGGCGTCCTGTGTCACGCGCCGGGGGCCGGGAGCGGCTGCTCGGCCCAGATGATCTTTCCCTCGGGCAGGAAACGGGTACCCCAGCGCTGGGTGACCTGCGAGACCAGCAGCAGGCCGCGGCCGCCCTCGTCGGTGGTGCGCGGATGGCGCGGATGGGGTGCGGTGGCGCCGCCGTCGAAGACCTCGCAGACCAGGGTGCGCTCACGGATCAGCCGGAGCCGGATCGGACCGGTCGCGTACCGGATGGCGTTCGTGACCAGTTCGCTGACCACCAGCTCGGTCGTGAACGACAGCTCCGCGAGCCCCCACTCGGCCAGTCGGCGGCTCGCCGTCTTGCGGGCCTCGGCGACCGCGGCCGGGTCGGCGGCGAGCTCCCACTCGGCGACCCGGTCCGGGGAGAGCCGGTGGGTGCGGGCCATCAGCAGGGCCGCGTCGTCGTGCGGACGGGCCGGGACGAGCGCGTCGATCACGGCCCGGCAGCGCACGTCCAGACCGGGCGCCTCCCGCTCCAGGGCCTGCCGCAGCCGGGTCCGGTCGGTGTCCGGCGCCCACTCGTCGCCCTGCGCCAGCAGTCCGTCGGTGTGCAGCGCCAGCGTGCTGCCCTCCGGCAGCGTCACCTCCACCGACTCGAACGCCGGTCCGCCCGCGCCGAGCGGCGACCCCTGCGGCAGATCGACGAACGTGACGCGGCCGTCGGGCAGCACCACGGCCGGGGCGGGATGTCCGGCGGCGGCCATCGCGCACCGGCCGTCGACGGGGTCGTAGACGACGTACACACACCCGGCGCCCCGCGCCCGGCTGCCCGTCTCCGGCCCCTCCTCGCGGGCCATGCGGCCCACCAGGTCGTCGAGATGCGCGAGGACCTCGTCCGGCGGCAGGTCCAGGGCGGCGAGGGTGTGCACGGCGGTCCGCACCCGGCCCATCGCCGCGGCGGCGTCGATGCCGTGCCCCGGCACCTCGCCCACCACCAGCGCCACCCGCGCCGCCGACAGCGGGATGAGGTCGTACCAGTCGCCGCCCAGGCCCGTCAGCTCGTCGGCCGGCCGGTAGCAGGCGGCCGCCTCGACCGCGTCCTGCTCGGGCAGCCGGCGGGGGAGCAGGTTGCGCTGGAGCACCAGGGCCGCCTCCCGCTCACGCGTGTAGCGGCGGGCGTTGTCCACGCAGACGGCCGCCCGCGAGACCAGGTCCTCGGCCAGCGTCAGGTCGTCGGCGTCGAAGGGCTCGCGCCGCCGGTACCGCAGGAAGGTGGTGACACCGAGCGTGGCCCCCCGCGCCCGCACCGGCACGATCAGCGTGCTGACCGGCCCGGACTCCCCGGCCACGGTCGGCAGCCACTCCTCCGCGTCCGGATCGAGCCGCTCGGCGGACCAGGGGCGGCCGCTGATCAGGCAGCGGACGGGTGGCGAGTCGGCGGGGTGGAGGACCGTGGGGGCGGGGTCGCGGGAGTCCGGTGCGTTCGTGTGCCGGGCCGTTCGCAGGCCCGCCCTGCGCAGTCGTAGCGAGCCGTGCGGGTCCTGGGCCGTCACGGGTTCCGCACCCCGCAGGACCGGTTCCAGGAGGTCCACGGTGACCGCGTCGGCGAAGCCGGGGACGGACACGTCGGCCAGCTCCCGCGCGGTCCGGGCGATGTCCAGGCTGCGGCCGATGCGCCGCCCCGCCCGGTCGAGGAGGGCGAGCCGCTGCCGAGCGCGATGCCGGTCGGTGATGTCGACGACCGTGTAGTACACGCCCATCGCGTTCCCGTGGTCGTCGTCGAGCCGGGTGAACGACAGCATGTGCGCCGTCTCCCGGTGCGGCGCGGCCCGTACCTGCCCCAGATGCTCGTAGCCGACGACGGGCTCCCCGGTCTCCAGCACCCGCCGCATCTGCTCCTCGACGGCCACCGAGTCCAGCCCCGGCTGGACGTCCGCCAGCCGCAGCCCCAGCCGCTGTTCGGGCCGGCCGCCGCCGAACCTGGTCAGCGCGTCGTTCGACCACACGTACCGCAGATCGGTGTCCACGATCGCGATGCCGATGGGGGAGCCGGCCACCATCTGCTCCAGTACCGAGCGGCTCATGGTCCAGCCGGGGGCGTCCCCCATCTCGTTCAGCAGCACCAGCCAGCGGGCCGGGCCGCCGGGCTCGTCGGCGGAGGTGAACCGGGCCATCACCGCAACCGGCCGGCCGTCCCGCCGCCGGGCCGACAGCAGCCCCGCCCAGCCGCCGTCCCGGCGGCTCCGCTCCAGGATGTCCGGCACCCGGCCCGCGTCCCCGTGGGCCAGCAGACCGGCCAGGTCCTTGCCCACCGCCTCGGCCGCCGGGTACCCCAGCAGCCGTTCGGCGTCCCTGGTCCAGCTCGTGACCACGCCCCGCCCGTCGAGCAGCAGGGGTGCCGCGTCCGCCACGTCGAACCGCCGGCGGGCACTGTCGTCCTCGTCGTGTTTGCCCACGGCCGACCTCTCTGTCGCTGAGAGTGGTCTACCACCTCCTGACCCAGTCTTCACCCTGCCTGCACAACAGTGACCGAGCCACCCGGCCGGCCACCGGGGAGCCCGCTCGGCTCAGGCCCCCCGCGTCAGCACACTCGCCAAGGCCTCCAGCGCCCAACGCAGTTCCTCCGCCGTGACGGTCAGCGGCGGGGCGAGCCGGATGGTCGAGCCGTGGGTGTCCTTGACGAGGACGCCCTCCCGCATGAGGCGCTTGCTCACCTCGCGGCCGGTGCCGAGCGCCGGGTCGACGTCGACGCCCGCCCACAGGCCGCGCGCCCGGAAACCGACGACACCCTTGCCGACCAGCCCGGTCAGCCCGTCCCGCAGGACGCTCCCCAGTTCGGCCGCCCGCCGCTGGAACTCGCCCGTCTCCAGCAGCTCCACCACCGCCGTGCCGACCGCCGCGGCGAGCGGGTTCCCGCCGAAGGTCGAGCCGTGCTCGCCCGGCCGCAGCACGGACAGCACCTCGCGCCGCGCCACCACCGCCGACACCGGCACGATCCCGCCGCCCAGCGCCTTGCCCAGCAGCAGCACGTCGGGGACGACCGACTCGTGGTCCACGGCCAGGGTCCGGCCGGTGCGGCCGAGGCCGGACTGGATCTCGTCGGCGACGAACAGGGTGTTCGTCCGCCGGGTCAGTTCCCGTACCCCGGTCAGATAGCCGTCGTCGGGAATGACGACCCCCGCCTCGCCCTGGATCGGCTCGATCAGCACCGCGGCCGTGGTCTCGTCGACCGCCGCCTCCAGGGCCGCCAGGTCGTTGTACGGCACGATCCGGAAGCCCGGCGTGAAGGGGCCGAAGCCCGTCCGGGCCGTCTCGTCCGTGGAGAAGCTCACGATCGTCGTCGTACGGCCGTGGAAGTTGTCCGCCGCCACCACGATCGTCGCCCGGTCGGCCGGGACTCCCTTCACCTCGTAGGCCCACTTGCGGGCCACCTTGATGCCGCTCTCCACCGCCTCCGCGCCGGTGTTCATCGGCAGCACCATGTCCAGGCCCGTCAGCGCCGCGAGCCGCTCGGCGAACCCGGCGAGACGGTCGTTGTGGAAGGCGCGCGAGGTCAGGGTCAGCCGGTCGAGCTGGCGGTGGGCCGCCTCGACCAGCGCGGGGTGGCGGTGGCCGAAGTTGAGAGCCGAGTACCCGGCCAGCATGTCCAGATAGCGGTGGCCCTCGACGTCCTCCACCCAGGTCCCCTCGGCGCGCGCGACGACCACGGGCAGCGGGTGGTAATTGTGCGCGAGGACCGGCTCCTCGGCGCGGATCAGCTCCTGCGAGGAACGCGGGGAGTCCGCTGAGGAACGCGGGGCACCTTCGGCGGACGTACGCGCGGGGACGACGGGTGCGGTCATGAGCGGATCTCCTGAGTGCAGCACTTGATGCCACCGCCGGCCTTGTGCAGCTCGGACAGGTCGACGGGGACGGGGAGGTAGCCGTGCTCGCCGAGCCGGGCGGTGAGCACCTCGGCCTGCGGCGCGATGAAGACATGCCGGCCGTCGGAGACGGAGTTCAGACCGAACGCCATCGCGTCGTCACGGGTGGCCAGCACGGCGTCCGGGTACAGCCGGGCGAGCACCTCGCGGCTGCCGGGCGAGAACGCCTCCGGGTAGTAGCAGACGTTGTCGTCGTCGAGGACGAACAGCGCGGTGTCCAGGTGGTAGAAGTACGGGTCCACCAGCGTCAGGCTGACCACCGGATGGCCGAAGAACTCCTGCACCTCGCGGTGCGCCTCACGGGTGGTGCGGAAGCCGGTGCCGGCCAGCACGTACCGCCCCGTCCAGACGAGGTCGCCCTCGCCCTCGCACACCGACTCGGGCCGGTGGACGTCGTAGCCCGCCGCCTTGAACCAGGTGTCGTAGTGGTCGGACTCGGGGCGCCGCTCGGGCGCGTGGAAGAGGGAGCCGAAGACGCGGCCGCCGACGACGACCGCCGAGTTCGCGGCGAAGACCATGTCCGGGAGGCCGGGCACCGGGTCGACGGTGTCCACCTCGTGGCCGTGGGCGCGATAGGCCAGGATCAGTGACCGCCACTGATCGCGAGCAAGATCGACGTCCACCCGGGTGTCGGGATGCATCCACGGGTTGATCGCGTACCGCACGTCGAAGTGTCTGGGTTCACAGACGAGGAAGCGCCGGGCGCGCGGGGCACGGCCGGTGGTCATACTCTCGGGCATGCCTCCAAGGTAAGAAGCGACAGCGGAGCGCGACAAGGAAAGAACGCTGCGTGTTCACGCACGGTTGCTGCGCAGTCAGCCTTCCCGACGCACGTTCGCTGCGTCATCGGGTGCCGCATGGGTCGCCCCCGCCTCCGGACTCTCCGGCAGCAGATGCGACAGCACCATCACACTGATCGTCTTGCGGATGAACGGCTCGGCCCGGATCCGCTCGAGCACCTCCTCGAAGTGCTCCACGTCCCGCGCCCGCACATGCAGCAGCGCGTCCGCACCGCCCGTCACGGTCATCGCCGCCGTGATCTCCGGATGGTTGCGCACCACCTCCGCCAGCCGCCGGGGCGGGGCGGCACCCTCGCAGTACACCTCCACGTACGCCTCCGTGCGCCAGCCCAGCGCCGACGGTTGCACCGTCGCCGTGAACCCCGTGATCACCCCGGTGTCCCGCAGCCGGTCCACCCGGCGCTTGACCGCCGTCGCCGACAGACCGACCGCCGACCCGATCTCCGCGAAGCTCGTCCGGGCGTTCGCCATCAGCGCGGTCACGATCTTCCGGTCCAGCTCGTCGAAAGGGGCAGTGCCGCTGTTCATGCGGGCACCTTATCCAGCGGACACGTCCACACCCCGGCACGTGTCCCGCCGCGCCGATCGCCCCTACACTCCACGTTCATGCTGCGCGCCCTCGCCGTCGACGACGAACGCCCCTCGCTGGAGGAACTGCTCTACCTCCTGAACACCGACCCCCGCATCGGCAGCGTGGAGGGCGCCGGCGACGCGACCGAGGCGCTGCGCCGCATCAACCGCGCCCTGGAGTCCGGCCCGCACGGTCCGGAGGCCATCGACGTCGTCTTCCTCGACATCCAGATGCCCGGCCTCGACGGCCTCGACCTGGCCCGTCTCCTCACCGGCTTCGCCCGGCCCCCGCTCGTCGTGTTCGTCACCGCCCACGAGGACTTCGCCGTCCAGGCCTTCGACCTCAAGGCCGTCGACTACGTCCTCAAGCCCGTCCGCAAGGAGCGCCTCGCCGAGGCAGTCCGCCGCGCCGCCGAACTCCGCGGGACGGCACCCCGCATCCCGGTCCACGAGCCCGACCCCGACCACATACCCGTCGAACTCGGCGGAGTGACGCGCTTCGTCGCCGTCGACGACATCACCCACGTCGAGGCCCAGGGCGACTACGCCCGGCTGCACACCGACCGCGGCAGCCACCTCGTCCGCATCCCCCTCTCCGCTCTGGAGGAGCGCTGGCGCGGCCGCGGCTTCGTCCGCATCCACCGCCGCCACCTGGTCGCGCTGCGCCACATAGGAGAACTCCGCCTGGACGCCGGCACGGTGAGCGTCCTGGTCGGCGGGGAGGAACTGCAGGTCAGCCGCCGCCACGCCCGCGAACTGCGGGACCTGCTGATGAGGAGGCCCTAGCCGTGCCGCAGGACCCCGTCGAGCGGCGCGTCGTCGTCACCGGCCCGCCCCGCCGTACCCGCCGCGCCTCCGCCTACTACCGCCCGCGCACCGAGATAGACGAGCAGACCACCCTCGGCCACACCTACGTCCGCTCCCTGATGCGCTCCCAACTCCGCGCCGCCCTCACGGCGTTCGCCGTGCTCGCCCTCCTCGTCGGCCCCCTGCCGCTGCTCTTCGCGGCGCTGCCCGACGCCCGCCGTCTGGAATGGGCCGTCCTCGGCTTCTGCCTCTACCTCCCGATCGTCCTGCTCGCCCGCTGGTACGTACACCGCGCCGAACGCAACGAACGGGACCTCGTGCGGCTGGTCGAGGACAAATGAGAGCCACTGACCGGTGAACTCGACCTATGCCGTCCCCGCCGTCGCCCTCGTCGTCGTGGCGACCGTCCTCGTCGGCGCCTTCGGCCTGCGCGTCTCCCGTACCACCTCCGACTTCTACGTCGCCTCCCGCACCGTCGGTCCCCGCCTCAACGCGGCCGCCATCAGCGGCGAGTACCTGTCCGCCGCCTCCTTCCTCGGCATCGCCGGACTCGTCCTCGTCCAGGGCCCGGACATGCTCTGGTACCCGGTCGGGTACACCGCCGGATACCTGGTCCTGCTCCTCTTCGTGGCGGCCCCCCTGCGCCGCTCCGGCGCCTACACCCTCCCCGACTTCGCCGAGGCCCGCCTCGCCTCCCAGACGGTCAGACGGCTCGCGGGCGCCCTCGTCGTCGGTGTCGGCTGGCTCTATCTGCTGCCCCAACTCCAGGGCGCCGGACTCACGTTGACGGTCCTCACCGGCGCACCCGACTCCCTCGGCGGACTGATCGTCGCCGTCGTGGTCACCGCCACCGTCGCCGCCGGCGGCATGCGCAGCATCACCTTCGTGCAGGCCTTCCAGTACTGGCTCAAGCTCACCGCGCTCCTCGTCCCCGCCCTCTTCCTGGTCCTCGCCTGGCAGGGCGACGGGGCGCCCCGGCACGCCTTCCAGGAACCGGCCGCCTTCCGCGAGCAGCGGACCGTCCGCGTCGACGACACCCTCGACCTCACCCTGGACCGTCCGCTGACCGTGACGGTCGACGGCACCGTCGACGGCCGCCCGCACGACGACACCGTCCTGCGCCTGCCCGCCGGCACCCACCGCATCCAGCAGGGCACCAGGCTCACCTTCGCCGAGGGCACGGCGGTCCCCAGGGCCGAGCGCGGCACCAGCGGCGGCATGTCCACCTCCCTGGCCGCCGGCCGCGAGGAGCGCCCGCTGTACGCGACGTACGGCCTGATCCTCGCCACCTTCCTCGGCACCATGGGCCTCCCGCACGTCGTCGTCCGCTTCTACACCAGCCCGCACGGAGTCGCCGCCCGCCGCACCACGGTCGCCGTCCTCGCCCTGATCGGCGTCTTCTACCTGCTCCCGCCCGTCTACGGCGCCCTCGGCCGTCTGTACACCCCCGAGCTGGCCCTCACCGGCGACGCCGACGCCGCCGTCCTGCTGCTGCCCGACCGGCTCATCGGCGGCCTGGCCGGTGATCTGCTGGGCGCACTGGTCGCCGGGGGAGCGTTCGCCGCGTTCCTGTCCACGGCGTCGGGGCTGACCATGGCGGTGGCGGGCGTCCTCACCCAGGACGTCCTGCCCACCCGGGGCGTACGGCACTTCCGGCTCGGTACCGGGCTCGCCATGGCCGTACCCCTGGCGGCGAGCCTGCTGGTGGGCGGGCTGCCGGTGGCGGACGCGGTGGGCCTCGCCTTCGCGGTGTCGGCGTCCTCCTTCTGCCCGCTGCTGGTCCTCGGCATCTGGTGGCGCCGGCTCACCCCGCCCGGCGCGGCGGCCGGGATGGTGGTGGGCGGCGGCTCGGCGTTCCTGGCCGTGGCCGCGACGATGGCGGGCCTGCCGGGCACGGGCCGGCTGCACGCGCTGCTCGCCTGGCCCGCGCTGTGGTCCGTACCCCTGGGGTTCCTGACGATGGTCCTGGTCTCCCTGGCCACCCCGGCCCGGATCCCGGCCGGCACGGCGGCGATCCTGGCCCGCTTCCATCTGCCGGAGGAACTGAGGGCCACGGAGGTGAAGGCGTGAGCGGCTTCCTGGCGGGCCTGTGCATCGCCATCCTCCCCTTCCTCGCCCTCGGCTTCTGGCTCGGCCGCCGCACCGCCCGCCCCGAGAACCTCGGCGGCCTGGGCACGCCCGTGGAGCACGCCACCTTCCAGACCCTGCACACCGCCTCCCTCGCCGCACCCCCGCTGCGCGCCGGACTGACCGAGGAGACGGCCCGCAAGTCCGCCCGCAGACTGCGTACCCTGCTCGGCACCGACGCGCTCTGTCTGACCGACCGGGGGGAGGTGCTGGCCTGGGACGGCGTCGGCGCACACCACCGCGCCCAGATCACCCAGCGGCTGGCCGGCGTCCTGGACAGCGGCCGCGGCGAGGCCTTCCGCCTGACCTGCGACCACGCCGACTGCCCGGTCCGCTGGGCGGTGCTCGCCCCGCTCACCGTCGACGACCGGGTGCACGGCGTCCTCGTCGCCTGCGCGCCCCGGGAGTCCGCCGTGCTGGTACGGGCGGCGGGGGAGGTGGCCCGCTGGGTCAGCGTCCAACTGGAGCTGGCGGATCTCGACCAGTCCCGTACGAGACTGATCGAGGCGGAGATCAAGGCGTTGCGCGCCCAGATCTCCCCGCACTTCATCTTCAACTCGCTCGCCGTGATCGCGTCCTTCGTCCGCACCGACCCCGAACGCGCCCGCGAACTGCTGTTGGAGTTCGCCGACTTCACCCGCTACTCGTTCCGCAGGCACGGCGACTTCACCACCCTCGCGGACGAGCTGCACGCCATCGACCACTACCTGGCCCTGGTCCGGGCCCGCTTCGGTGACCGGCTCGCCGTCACCCTCCAGATCGCCCCGGAGGTCCTGCCCGTGGCCCTGCCCTTCCTCTGCCTCCAGCCCCTCGTCGAGAACGCCGTGAAACACGGCCTCGAGGGCAAGGCGGAGCAGTGCCACATCCAGATCACCGCGCAGGACACCGGCGCCGAGGCACTCGTCGTCATCGAGGACGACGGCGCCGGCATGGACCCGGTCCAGCTGCGCCGCATCCTGGCCGGCGAGGTCGGTCCGTCCGGCGGCATCGGCCTGTCCAACGTCGACGACCGGCTCCGCCAGGTGTACGGCGACGATCACGGCCTCGTCATCGAGACGGCCGTGGGAGCGGGCATGAAGATCACCGCCAGGCTGCCGAAGTACCAGCCGGGCGTGCACTCGGCGGCCCGGGTCGCCCCCCAGTGACCAGCACGGTGACCGGCACGGCGACCGGCCGAGCGCCGGCCCGGTGATCAGCTCCGGTCAGCCGGCTTTCAGCTGTTTTTCAGCGCGATCATCGCGAGGGTGATCAGCCCGAGCACGACCCAGCCGAACCACAGCCAGCCGTTGCTGCCGAGAGCCACCGTGTAGGCGGTCACCACGACCAGCCCGCCGAGAGTGAGCACCCCCATGGTCTTCGTGGAACCGTCCGTGGAACCGGCCATCGCGACACCCTCTCCTCAGGGCCGCCCACCGCTGGGCGTGTCCACCTCCATGGTGCCCTGCGTTCCCCGATGGCGCCCCGGGTTCAGCGCCCGCGTGCGTCCAGCGAGGCGAGATAGGCGTTGTACGCCTCCAGCTCCTTGTCGCCGTCCCGGTCGGCCGCCCGGTCCTTGCGCTTGGCCTGCCGCTGCTCGGAGCCGTACCACTGGAACAGCAGCGCGATCAGCACCAGCACGGACGGGATCTCACTGAACGCCCACGCGATGCCGCCGGCGGCGGTCTGGTCGGAGAGGGCGTCGATGCCCAGCGAGGCGGGCGGGTTCTCGAACGTCTTCACCATCGGCTGGGAGGCCATCATCAGCGCGATGCCGAAGAACGCGTGGAACGGCATGCCCGCGAACAGCTCCAGCATCCGCATGAGGTAGCCCGGCCGGTGCGGGCCCGGGTCGACCCCGATGATCGGCCAGAAGAACACCACGCCCACGGCGAAGAAGTGCACCATCATCGCGATGTGCCCGGTCCTGGAGCCCATCAGGAAGTCGAAGATGGGCGTGAAGTAGAGGGCGTAGAGCGAGGCGATGAACAGCGGGATGGTGAACGCCGGGTGCGTGATGATCCGCATGTACCGGCTGTGCAGCAGCATCAGCAGCAGCTCGCGCGGCCCCTTGCGCCCCGCGCCCGCGGCCGGCACCGCGCGCAGCGCCAGCGTGACGGGGGCGCCGAGCAGCACGAGGATCGGCGACAGCATGCTGATGATCATGTGCTGCACCATGTGCACGCTGAACATGACCATCCCGTAGTCGTTCAGCCTGGTGCACATCACGAGCATGACGGTCAGCACCCCGACGACGTACGACACGGTCCGCCCGACGGGCCAGGAGTCCCCGCGCCGCCGCAGCCGTACGACCCCCCAGGCGTACAGCCCGAGCCCCGCCACACAGGCGACGAGGAAGAACGGATCCGCCGACCACTGAAGGCCCCGCCCCAGCGTGAACGGCAACAGATCCATACTCACGCCGTGCCCGCTGTGGTCCATGGTGGGCGGCTCCTGATTCGTGGGGGGTTGTACGTTTCCTGCCGCCCCAAGAGTAGAACCGCCCCCGGCGATCTCCGTCACCGGGGGCAGTGGGAGTCGACGCCCTAGAGAACGGTCTCCGCTTCGGCGTACCGCTCGGCCGGCACGGTCTTGAGTGTCTTCACGGCCTCGGCCAGCGGGACCATCACGATGTCCGTCCCGCGCAGGGCCGTCATCTTCCCGAACTCACCCCGGTGCACCGCCTCCACCGCGTGCCACCCGAACCGGGTCGCGAGCACCCGGTCGTAGGCCGTCGGCGTCCCGCCCCGCTGCACGTGCCCGAGGATGACCGGACGGGCCTCCTTGCCGAGCCGGGACTCCAGCTCGATCGACAGCTGGCGGGCGATCCCGGCGAACCGCTCGTGCCCGTAGATGTCCTTGCCGCCCTCGTCGTAGACCATGGTGCCGGGCTTCGGCTTCGCCCCCTCCGCCGCGACGACGATCGCGAACCGCTTCCCCGCCTCGAACCGCTCGCCGACCCGCCGGGCCAGCTCCTCGATGTCGAAGGGGCGTTCGGGTACGACGATGGCGTGGGCGCCCGCCGCCATGCCGGACTGCAGCGCTATCCAGCCGGTGTGCCGCCCCATGACCTCGACGACCAGCACCCGCTGGTGGGACTCGGCGGTGGTCTTCAGCCGGTCCAGGGCCTCCGTGGCCACGCCGACCGCGGTGTCGAAGCCGAAGGTGACGTCGGTGACGGCGATGTCGTTGTCGATGGTCTTCGGCACGCCCACGATGGGCAGCCCGCCGTCGGACATCAGGCGGGCCGCCTTGAGGGTGCCCTCACCGCCGATGGGGATGACCGCGTCGAGGCCGAGTTCCTCGAGGTGGCCCTTGGCCCGCTCGACGCCGTCCCGCAGATGCGAGGGCTGGACCCGGGAGGAGCCGAGGATGGTGCCGCCGCGGGCGAGGATGCCGCTCACCGCGTCGAGGTCGAGCTTGAGGTAGTCGCACTCCAGGAGGCCCTTCCAGCCGTCCCGGAAGCCGATGACCTCGTCGCCGTGGTCGGCGACGGCACGGTGCACGACGGACCGGATGACGGCGTTCAGGCCGGGGCAGTCGCCGCCGGACGTGAGGACACCAATGCGCATAGCCCGAAACAACCTTCTCCACGAGGGCCGGGTCCGGACCGCATTGTCCGGCTCGATCCCCGCCACCCTAGCGGCATGAGGGGGCGGGACCGAAGCACGCGTCCGCCTGCTGGACGCGCCTGCTCACCTGTGCGGAGGCACCGACAGACGGGCTGCTGACGGCACTCTGAAAAGCAGGTGAACAGACGGGTCGGAGGCGGGCTGGGGACGGGTCAGGCGGGCTGCTGGGCCGCGGCGATGCGCTCGCTGCGCAGCGCCTCGTACCAGCGGTCGTCGCTCGGCGGGAGCGCGTTCACGTCGAGCGCCAGCTTCAGCAGCAGGTCGGCGATGAGCGGGTTGCGGGCGAGCACCGGTCCGTGCATGTACGTACCGAACACGGTGTCGTTGTACGCGCCCTCCGTGCCGTCCCCCGTGCCGTTGCCCTTGCCGATCTGGACCCGGGCGAACGGCCGGGCGGTCGGACCGAGACGGGTGACGCCCTGGTGGTTCTCGAAGCCGGTCAGCGGGGGCAGGCCGAGCCGGGGGTCGATGTCGCCGAGGACGTCACCGACGCACCGCTCGCCCTCGCCGCGCACCGTGGTGACGTCGAGCAGACCGAGTCCGGGCTGACGCTGGCCGACGTCGTTGACGAACTCGTGGCCCAGGATCTGGTAGCCGGCGCAGACCGCGAACACGATCGCGCCGTTGTTCACCGCCTGGTACAGGTGCCCGTCGCGCAGCAGCCGCTCCGCCGCGAGCCGCTGCGGCCGGTCCTCGCCGCCGCCGATGAGGTAGATGTCGCCGGAGGTCGGGATCGGCTGGTCGCTGCGCACGTCGAGCCGGGCCACGTCGAGGCCGCGCTGCCGCGCCCGGCGCTCCACGACCAGGACGTTGCCCTGGTCGCCGTAGGTGCTCAGCAGGTCCGGGTAGACCCAGACGATCCGTAGCTGGTTGTCGCTCATGAACTGCTCGTCCTCCGTGGTCAGTTCGCGGTCAGTTGCCGACGCGGCGGCGCAGGTCCTGGAACGCGGTGTAGTTCGCGATGACCTCGATCCGGCCCGGCGGGCACATCTGCACGGCCTGGTCGACGCTGTCGCACACCTGGAAGTGCTGGTTCGCCACCTCGAGCCGGACCGCGAGGTCCAGCTTGCGGTCGCCGATGACGCAGATCGGGTGGCCGGTCAGCCGCGTGTAGTCGACGTCCCACAGCCAGGAGGTGTCGGTGCCGTCGGCGCCGCGCGCGTTCACCGAGAGGATCACGGGGGCGGGCGCAGGATCGATCAGGCTGAACGTCTCGAGCCAGCCCGCCGGGTTCTTGGCCAGCAGCAGGCGCAGGTCACGGCCCTGGAACTGGACGACGTCGTAGCGCCCGGCGACGGCCTGCACCTGGTACATGCGCTCCAGCGCGACCTGCGGCGGCACCCCGAACACGGCGGCGACGGCCGCGGAGGAGGCGGCGTTGGCCTTGTTGGCCCGCCCCGGCAGCTGCAGGTGGATCGGCCAGGCGGAGCCGTGCGGGTCGAGAACGTGGTCCCCGGAGAGCGCCCAGCTGGGCTGCGGCCGGCGGAACCCGCACTCGCCGCAGTACCAGTCGTCGCCCGGCCGCTGCATCACGCCGCCGCAGGACGGGCAGGACCAGGCGTCGTCCTTCCACATCTGGCCCGCGGCCACCCAGACCACGTTCGGCGACGAGGAGGCGGCCCACACCACCAGCGGGTCGTCGGCGTTGGCGACGATGACGGCTTTGGAACCGGCCAGCCCCTCCCGCCAGTTCTCGGCGAGCATCCGGGTCTCGGCGGCGCGGTCGAGCTGGTCCCGGGAGAGGTTGAGCAGGGCGATGCACTTGGGCGCGGTGTCCCGGGCCACGCCGGCGAGGTACTTCTCGTCGACCTCGATGACGCCGTATCTGGCCTCGGAACCGCCCGCGAGCGCCGAGGTGATGCCGGCCGGCATGTTGGCGCCGAGCGCGTTCGACACGACGGGGCCGGCCGCCCGCAGCGCTTCGGCGATCAGCCGGGTCGTGGTGGTCTTCCCGTTCGTCGCCGAGACGAGGACTACGTCCAGGTTCTGGGCAAGCCGGGCGAGAAGGTCGGGATCGAGTTTGAGCGCCACCCGGCCACCGATCACCGATCCGCTGCCGCGTCCGGCCGCGCGCGATGCCGCAGCGACCGCCTTGCCCGCGGTCACGGCGATCTTGGCCCGCGGCGTGAGCGGGTCCGAGTTGCCTGCCATCAGTTCTCGATCCTCCTTGCGTACGCGCCGCGCCTCTGCCGTACGGCAACGTGGTAGGTGGTCAGCCTATCGAGATCCATTCGCACTCCCGAATCGCGGCACCGCCTCACGCGTCCGTCGGCATGCGCGTGTCAGAAAGGACCGTACCCTTGCCGCCATGCGACACGGCTCCATCCCGGGCGCCCACGGGCGCGTCCGGCCTCTCAGTCTGCTCGGCGACCCGGTCCTCGCACAGCCCTGCCGCGAGGTCACCGACTTCGGGCCCGGACTCGCCCGCCTCGTGGAGGACATGTTCGCCACGATGTACGCAGCTCAGGGCGTCGGCCTCGCCGCCAACCAGGTCGGCGAAGCGTTGCGGGTCTTCGTCTACGACTGCCCGGACGACGACGAGGTCCGCCATGTGGGCCATGTCGTGAACCCCCGTCTGGTCGAGGCGGACGGGATCGTCCTGCGCGGCCCCGAGGGCTGTCTCTCCCTGCCGGGCCTGGAGGCGGGAACGGAACGCCCCGACCACGCGGTCGTCGAGGGCCGCACGGTGACGGGCGACCTGGTGAGGGTCCACGGCACGGGATTTTTTGCCAGATGCTTGCAACACGAGTGCGACCACCTCGAGGGCGTGGTCTACGCGGACCGGGTGGGGGGCTGGCGGAGGAAGCGGCTGATGCGCCAAGTGCGCCGTGCCTCCTGGAGCTAGTGCCGCGGCAGCGTGCCGGGCGCCGCGACGGGGCGAACGTTGCCTGCCGCGGCACTGGCCGGGGGGCGGGGAAGCCGGCCGGGGATCAGAACCCCGGACCCCCGATCTTGTCCCCCGCGGCCGCGAGACGGCCCCACAGGAGGTCCGCCAGACTCCGCACCAGCTCCGCCCTGGAGCAGGGCCGTTCACCGAGCCACCAGTCCCCGGCCGCATGCATCATCCCGACGATGCCGTGCCCCCACACCCGGGCCAACTGCTGGCTCCCGGGCCCGAGATCCAGCCGGTCCTCGATCACCTGGGCCAGTTCCTCACCCATCCGGCGGAGCAACGGCGCACTGTGCTTTCCGACGTCGAACCCCTGGTCTCCCCCCTGGCCCCCCTCGGAGGGATGCATCAGGAACCGGTACACCTGGGGCCGGGCCTCGATGGCGGCGAGGTAGGTGTCGAGGGTCGCCTCGACCCGCTCCCGGCGCTCGGCGGGCGCGTCCAGCGCGGCGCGCAGCGAGTCGAGGAGCGCGTCGGTGTGCCGCTTGGCGAGCGCCGCGTACAAGCCTCCTTTGTCGCCGAAGTGGCGATAAAGGATCGGTTTCGTGATGCCGGCCTCCGCCGCGATGGCGTTCATGGAAGCCTGGGGGCCGTCCCGCAGCACCACCCGGTCCGCGGCCTCCAGCAACTCGCGCCGTCGGCGGTCGGCGGACCGTTGTTGCTCGGTCCGCTGCGTGGTGTCCATGTGCTCTCCCCACCCGTGTTGATTCGGTGACGCCTGCGCAAACTAACACCTGACAGCAGCCTGACATCGAACTGGCTGGCGGGCCCCGGGTCCGTCATCAGGAGTTGACTTTCTCTACTGATCAGTAACAGACTCGCGTTACCGCTAGTAACACGCACGCCCGCCGCTGGAGGGGACATGGCCGAGTTCACCATGGAGCTCAACGACGAACAGAAGGAGGTCCGGGACTGGCTGCACGGCTTCGCGGCCGACGTGATCCGCCCCGCGGCCGCCGAATGGGACGAGCGTGAGGAGACTCCCTGGCCGGTCATCCAGGAGGCCGCGAAGGTGGGCATCTACTCCCTCGACTTCTACGCGCAGCAGTACTTCGACCCCACCGGCCTCGGTATCCCGATGGCCATGGAGGAACTGTTCTGGGGCGACGCGGGCATCGCCCTGTCGATCGTAGGCACCGGCCTCGCCGCCGTGGGCGTTCTCGCCAACGGAACCGAGGAACAGATCGGCACCTGGATCCCCCAGATGTACGGCGACGCGAGCGACGTCAAGGTCGCCGCGTTCTGCTCCTCCGAGCCCGACGCCGGCTCCGACGTCGCCTCCCTGCGCACGCGTGCCGTGTACGACGAGGCCAAGGACGAGTGGGTGATCAACGGCACGAAGACCTGGGCGACCAACGGCGGCATCGCCAACGTCCACGTCGTCGTGGCCGTCGTCGACCCGGAGCTCGGCTCCAAGGGCCACGCCTCCTTCATCGTCCCGCCGGGGACCCCGGGCCTCTCCCAGGGCCAGAAGTTCAAGAAGCACGGCATCCGCGCCTCGCACACCGCCGAGGTCGTCCTCGACGGCGTGCGCGTCCCGGGCTCCTGCCTGCTGGGCGGCAAGGAGAAGCTGGACGAGCGCCTCGCCCGGGCCCGGGAGCGGGCCAGGTCGGGCGGCGAGCGGGTGAAGAACGCGGCGATGGCCACCTTCGAGGCCTCGCGTCCGGCGGTCGGCGCGATGGCCGTGGGCACGGCCCGCGCCGCGTACGAGGTCGCCCTCGACTACGCCAGGACCCGCGAGCAGTTCGGCCGGCCGATCATCGACAACCAGGGCGTGGCCTTCCAGCTCGCCGACATGCGCACCCAGATCGACGCGGCGCGGCTTCTGGTCTGGCGGGCGTCCTGGATGGCGATCAGCGGGAAGCCGTTCACCGCCGCCGAGGGCTCGATGTCGAAGCTGTTCGCGAGCGAGACGGCGAAGAAGGTCACCGGGCAGGCGATCCAGATTCTCGGCGGCAACGGGTACACGCGGGAGTATCCGGTGGAGCGGATGCACCGGGACGCGGCCATCTACACGATCTTCGAAGGGACGAGCGAGATCCAGCGGCTGGTCATCGCGCGCACGCTGTCGGGGATGCCGATCCGGTAGTCCCGTACGGGAGGGGTCGACTACGGCGTGCCGCCGCTGCTGTGCGCGATGCACGCCACGTCGATGCGGTCGGCCAGCTTGGCCAGCTCGATGGTCAGGGCGGCCACCGTGTCCTCGTCGAGCCCGTCCGCGCCCGCCTCGACGAGGTGCAGCCACCGGCCGCCCAGCGTCCGCAGCAGCTTGCTCACATCGGCCGCGGAGACCTGCAGGGTGCCGCGGTCGTCGACGATCAGAGGCAGGGTCACTTCGCGGTTCACACCCGGGATCGTAGCCGCGCGGCGCTCACGCGCCGTGCCAAACCGTGGTGATGTTGCAGAACTCTCGGATTCCGTGCCCGGACAGCTCACGTCCGTACCCCGACCGCTTCACCCCGCCGAACGGGAACGCCGGATGCGAGGCGGTCATCCCGTTGAAGAACACACCGCCCGCCTCGATATCCCGGACGAAACGGTCCACTTCACCCTCGTCCGTCGTCCAGACGTTCGAACTCAGGCCGAACGGTGAGTCGTTGGCGATGAGTACGGCCTCGTCCAGGTCGGCCGCCCGGTACAGCGTCGCGACCGGCCCGAACGCCTCCTCGCGGTGGATGCGCATCTCGCGGGTCACCCCGGCGAGGACGGTCGGCGGGTAGTACCAGCCGGACCCCTCCGGCCGTTCGCCCCCGCACAGCACGGCGGCCCCGGACCGCCGCGCGTCGTCCACCAGCTCCTCCAGGTCGGCCCGCCCCTGTTCGCTCGCCAGCGGACCCACCTCCGTCTCCTCCTCCAGCGGGTCGCCGACCTTCAGCGCCTTCATGCCCTCGGTGAAGCGCTCGGCGAACGCGTCGTACACGTCCGAGTGGACGATGAACCGCTTGGCGGCGATGCACGACTGCCCGTTGTTCTGCACCCGGGCCGTCACGGCGACCCGCGCGGCCCGGTCGAGGTCCGCGGACGGCATCACGACGAACGGGTCACTGCCGCCCAGCTCCAGCACCGTCTTCTTGACCATCTCCCCGGAGGCGGCGGCCACGGCCCGTCCGGCGGGCTCGCTGCCGGTCAGGGTGGCCGCCTTCACCCGCTCGTCGCGCAGGATCTCGTCGACCGCGCCCGAGCCGATCAGCAGGGTCTGGAAGCAGCCCTCGGTGAAACCGGCGCGGTGGAAGAGGTCCTCCAGGTAGAGGGCGGTCTGCGGGACATTGGAGGCGTGCTTGAGCAGGCCCACGTTCCCCGCCATCAGCGCGGGCGCGGCGAACCGGATCACCTGCCACAGCGGGAAGTTCCACGGCATCACCGCGAGGACCGGGCCCAGCGGCCGGTAGCGCACCAGGGCGCGGGAGGCCCCGGAGTCCTCGACGTCGGCCGCGGCGGGCCGCTCGTCGGCGAGCAGCCCTTCCGCCCGCTCGGCGTACCAGCGCATCGCCTTGGCGCACTTCGCGGCCTCCGCACGCGCCTGCTTCACCGGCTTGCCCATCTCGGTCGTCATCACCCGGGCGATGTCCTGCTGGTCCTCCTCCAGCAGGTTCGCGGCCTGCAGCAGCAGGCGCCCGCGGTCGACGAAACCGCTCAGCCGGTAGGTACGGAACGTGGCCTCCGCGAGCTGGAGCCGCCGCTCCAGCTCCTCCGCGCCCATGGCCTCGTACGTCTTGAGCGTCTCGCCGTTCGCCGGGTTCACCGTCGCGATGGGCATGACCGACCTCCTGTGGAGCCGTGTGTGCTTCGACCTTCCCGCGCCGCACCGGACACCGCAACGCGTGCGCGTCAGGGCGAGTGCTCCGTGAGACGGTCGAGAAACGCCGTCTGGGCCGGGACGATCAGTTCGCGGGCGCGGGCCAGGCCGTACCAGGCCACCCGGTCCAGCTCCGGGAACTCCTGCGTCCGCCCCGACCTGGGCGGCCACTCCATCGTGAACGTGCCGGGGTCCACCGCCGCCGGATCGAGGTCCGCCTCGACGGCCCACACGGTGACGATCTTGCCGTTCGACTGCCGGACCTCACCGAGACCGATCGCCTCGCCGTCGGGCGGCGGCAGCCCGAGCTCCTCCCGGAACTCACGGCGGGCCGCGTCCCAGGCGGGCTCGTCGGGCTCGTACTCGCCCTTGGGGACCGTCCACGCCCCGGTGTCCCTCTTCGCGAAGTACGGGCCGCCCATATGGCCGAGCAGCACCTCCGTGCCGGTTTCCCCGCGCCGGTACAGCAGCAGTCCGGCGCTGCGCTTCTGCGTCACGGGTGCACCTCCGGGTGGGCGGCGAGCAGGGTCTCCACCGTGTCGGCCTCCTCCGGCCGCTTGTCCTCGCGGTAGCGGACCACGCGCGCGAAGCGCAGGGTGACGCCGGCCGGGTAGCGGGTGGAGCGCTGCAGGCCGTCGTAGGCGATCTCCACGACGAGTTCGGGGCGTACGGTCACCCCCCACCCTTCCTCCCGCACGGCGAGCCCCTGGAGGTGTGCCGTCTGCCAGGTGAGCATCGCGTCGGTCATGCCCTTGAAGGTCTTGCCCAGCATGGCGAAGCCGCCGTCGGAGGTGCGGGCGCCGAGGTGCAGGTTGGAGAGCTTGCCGCTGCGCCGGCCGTGACCCCACTCCGCGGCCAGCACGACCAGGTCGAGGGTGTGCACGGGTTTGACCTTCAGCCAGGACGCGCCGCGCCGCCCCGCGCTGTAGGAGGCGTCCAGGGCCTTCACGACCACGCCCTCGTGACCGCGCCGCAGCGTCTGCCGGAGGAACTCCTCCGCCCGGTCGCCGTCCTCCGGTCCCCGCACCAGCGTCCGCCGCACCCGCATCGGCTCGGGCACCAGCCGGTCGAGCTCCGCGTGCCGCTCGGCGAACGGCAGGTCGAGCAGGTCGTGGCCGTCCACGGACAGCGCGTCGAAGAAGACGGGGGAGACCGGGACGGCCTCGGCGGCCGCCGACACGTCCACCCGGGAGCCGACCCGGCCCGCCGTCTCCTGGAAGGAACGGGGCCGCCCGCTCTCGTCGAAGGCGATGACCTCGCCGTCCAGGATGAAGCGTTCGCCTCGCAACTCCCGTGCCGCCGAAGTCACTTCGGGCAGGCGGTCGGTGATGTCGTCGAGCGTGCGGGTGTAGAGGCGGATGTCGTCGCCGTCCCGGTGCACCTGGACCCGGATCCCGTCGAGCTTCTCCTCCACCGCGCAGACGCCGAGCCTGCCGACCGCCTCGGCGACGGAGGACGCGGTGTGCGCCAGCATCGGCAGGACCGGGCGGCCGACGGTCAGCCGGAACTCCTCCAGCGCCGCCGGGCCGTCCGCGAGCAGCGTCCGGGCGACCGTCTGCAGGGAGCCCGCCAGCATCACCGCCCGCCGTACGTCCGCCGGCGGTGCCCCCGTCGCCCGTGCCAGCCCCTCCACGGCCACCGCGTCCAGGGCGCCCTGCCGGACCTCCCCGGTGATCAGCCCGAGCAGGAACCGCTGTTCCTCCGCCGTGGCCGCACCCATCAACTCGCCCACCAGCCGGGCCCGTTCGGCCTGAGAGCCGGCGCCGGACACCGTGCCGAGAGCGGTGAGGAGCGCGTCCACCTCCCGCACGGTCAGCGTCGGCGAACCGGCGGGGTCGACCGGGCGGCTCAGCACCTTCCAGCCGACGCCGATCCGCCCCTGTGGGAGCCGTCCGGCCAGGTAGGGGATGACGATCGGTACGTCGTCCGCCTCCGCGTCCCGGAACAGCTCGGCGAGCAGCGCGATCTTGCGGGAGCGCGCCGAGGCGGCGGCGACCTCCCGGGACACCTTGGCGAGCCGGGTCAGCAGCATGCAGCCATGGTGCAACGCCGCGCCGCGGACTACACCCGCACGGCCCGGTCGAGGTCCGCCATCAGCAGCTCCGCGTTGATCGCGGCCCCGGCCCGGTAGCCGCGGCTGGCCGCGTTCACCACCTGCTCGGCGAAGCCGGAGGCGTTGCCCGCCGCCCACAGACCGGGGACGGTGGTCAGCCCGCGCGCGTCGACCACCGGGTAGGCGCCGAAGGGCGTCTCCGTCATCTCCGCGCCCAGACGCTGCAGCAGATCCGTCCGCGGCACGGCGCGCGGCGCGACGAACAGCACCTCGCGGTCGTACGCCGTCCCGTCCCCCAGCCGCACCCCGGTGAGCCGGTCGTCCTCGGTCAGCACGGCGGCCACCTCGCCGGGCACGACCCGAACCCCGGCCGTCGCCAGCCGGCGCATGTCGTCGTCGGTCAGCTCCTCCTCGTCCACCGTGTGCAGGAACAGGGTCACGTCCTTCGACCACTGGGTCACCATCAGCGCCTGGTGCACGCTCAACGGGCTGGTGGCCAGCACCCCGAACGCCTTGTCGCGGACCTCCCAGCCGTGGCAGTACGGGCAGTGCAGCACATCCCGGCCGAAGCGCACGGCGAGTCCCTCGACCGGGGGCAGTTCGTCCTTCAGGCCGGTGGCGACGACGAGCTGCCGGGCGCGCACGGTCCGGCCGCCCTCGATGACGACGATGAAGTCCTCGCCCCTGACGGCGTCCACCGCACGGCCGCGGACCAGCTCCACGCCGTAGCGGGCGATCTCCTCGCGGCCGACGGCCAGGAACTCGGCGGGGGGCATGCCGTCCCGCGACAGAAAGCCCTGCATGTGGGCGGCGGGCGCGTTGCGCGGCTCGCCCGCGTCGACGACCAGTGTCCGGCGCCGGGCCCGGCCCAGCACGAGGGCCGCGGACAGGCCCGCCGCACCGCCGCCGACGACCACCGCTTCGTACCGCTCGGTGTACTGCTCGGGGTGCGGCTCGCTGTGCTTCAGGGTCATGGTGACCACCTCCACCGAGAAGGTGGCCCGGACCCCATGGGATTGACAAACCTCTTTGCCGATTCTGCAATACGGGTATGGCTGCCGAAGACGTTCTCGCCGAAGTGGGCCCCCGCCTGCGCCGGATCCGGAAGGAGCGGGAGGTGACGCTGGCCGCGCTTTCCGAGGCGACCGGTGTCTCCGTCAGCACCCTCTCCCGGCTGGAGTCGGGGCTGCGCAAGCCGAGCCTGGAACTGCTGCTGCCGATCGCCCAGGCCCATCAGGTGTCGCTGGACGAGCTGGTCGGCGCGCCGCCGGTGGGCGACCCCCGGGTGCGCGCCGAGCCGCTCGTGCGGCACGGGCGCACCTTCTGGCCGCTGTCCCGGCAGCCCGGCGGACTGCAGGCCTTCAAGGTGCTGGTACCGCAGCGGGAGGAGGAGCCGGAGCCGCGTACCCACGAGGGCTACGAATGGCTGTACGTGATGTCCGGGCGGCTGCGGGTGGTGCTCGGGGAGCACGACGTGGTGTTGACGGCGGGAGAGGCCGCCGAGTTCGACACGCGCGTGCCGCACTGGTTCGGATCGACGGGGGCGGGGCCTGCCGAGTTCCTCAGTCTCTTCGGGCCGCAGGGGGAGCGGATGCACGTGCGGGCGCGGCCCTCGCGGACGTGACACACGCGACTGGGCCACGGCTGTTCCCCGATCGACAAGCGACCGCTTAGTATGCCCTGGACCAGGGTCAGACGAAGCAGTCCGTGGAGGCTCCGCATGCAGGCATGGCAGGTGCACGAGAACGGCGAGCCGGGCGAGGTGATGCGGCTCGAGGAGGTGGAGCGGCCCGTGCCCGGTGACGGCCAGGTCCTGCTCAGGGTGCGCGCCGCGAACATCAACTTCCCGGATGTGCTGATGTGCCGCGGCCACTACCAGGTCAGGCCGCCGCTGCCCTTCACTCCGGGCGTGGAGATCTGCGGCGAGACCGAGGACGGCCGCCGCGTGATCGCCAACCCCGCGCTGCCGTACGGCGGTTTCGCCCAGTACGCCGTCGCGGACACCGCCGCCCTGCTGCCCGCCCCGGACTCCCTCGACGACGCCGAGGCCGCCGCGCTGCACGTCGGCTACCAGACGGGCTGGTTCGGACTGCACCGCCGGGCGGGGCTCGAAGCCGGCGAGACGCTCCTCGTGCACGCCGCCGCAGGCGGGGTCGGCAGCGCGGCCGTGCAGCTCGGCAAGGCGGCGGGCGCGACCGTCATCGGAGTCGTCGGCGGCGCCGAAAAGGCCGCCGTCGCCCGCGAGCTGGGCTGTGACGTGGTCATCGACCGGCGCACCGAGGACGTGGTCGGCGCGGTGAAGGAGGCCACCGGCGGGCGGGGCGCGGACGTCGTCTACGACCCCGTGGGCGGCGAGGCCTACACCCAGTCCACCAAGGTCGTCGCCTTCGAGGGCAGGATCGTCGTCGTCGGCTTCGCGAGCGGGAGCATCCCGAGCCCCGGGCTGAACCACGCCCTCGTGAAGAACTACTCGATCCTCGGTCTGCACTGGGGCCTGTACAACACCAAGAACCCGAAGCTGGTCCAGCACTGCCACGAACAGCTCACCGAGCTCGCCGCCCGGGGCGCCGTCAGGCCCCTGGTGAGCGAGCGGGTGCCGCTCGAGGGAGCGGCCGCGGCCGTGCAGCGGGTCGCCGACGGTGTCACCACCGGCCGGGTGACCATCCTCCCGTCGCTTCGGAACGGAGCCGCCGCATGACCACCGCCGAGGAACTGCAGAGCCGTACGAAAGAGTTCCTGGCCGCGCACCCGCCCGCGTCCACCGACCGCCTCGACTTCCTGCGGGCCCGCTTCGACGCGGGTCTGGCCTGGGTCCACTACCCGGAGGGCCTCGGCGGCCTCGGCGCGCCCCGGTCCCTCCAGGTCGTCGTGGACGCCGAACTCGAGGCCGCGGGCGCGCCCGACAACAACCCGCGCCGCATCGGCATCGGCCTCGGCATGGCCGCGCCGACGATCCTGAACTACGGCACCGAGGAGCAGAAGCGGCGCCATCTGCGGCCCCTGTGGGTGGGGGAGGAGGTCTGGTGCCAGCTGTTCAGCGAGCCGGGCGCCGGATCCGACCTGGCCGCGCTCGGCACCCGCGCCGTCCGGGAAGGCGACGTCTGGGTGGTCAACGGGCAGAAGGTGTGGACGTCCAGCGCCCACCTGGCCCGCTGGGCCATCCTCATCGCCCGCACCGACCCGGACGTGCCCAAGCACGCGGGTATCACCTACTTCATCTGCGACATGACCGACCCGGGCGTCGAGGTCCGGCCACTGCGCCAGATCACCGGCGAGGCCGAGTTCAACGAGGTCTTCCTGACCGACGTCCGCATCCCCGACTCCCGCCGGCTCGGTGCGGTCGGCGACGGCTGGCGGGTCGCGCAGACCACGCTGAACAACGAACGCGTCGCCATCGGCGGCATGCGGCTGCCCCGCGAGGGCGGCATGATCGGGCCGGTCGCGAAGACCTGGCGCGAGCGCCCGGACCTGCGCACCCACGATCTGCACCAGCGTCTGCTGAAGCTGTGGGTGGAGGCCGAGGTCGCCCGGCTCACCGCGGAACGTCTGCGCCAGCAGCTCGCCGCCGGACAGCCCGGCCCCGAGGGCGCCGGCATGAAGCTCGGCTTCGCCCGCCTCAACCAGGAGATCAGCGGGCTGGAGGTCGAACTCCGCGGCGAGGAAGGCCTGTTGTACGACGACTGGACCATGCGCCGCCCGGAGCTGGTGGACTTCACCGGGCGGGACGCGGGCTACCGCTATCTCCGCTCGAAGGGCAACAGCATCGAGGGCGGGACCAGCGAGGTCCTGCTGAACATCGTCGCCGAGCGCGTCCTGGGCCTGCCCGCCGAGCCGCGCACCGACAAGGAAGTCGCCTGGAAGGACCTGTCCCGATGAGCACACAGCCGGATCTTCTCTACTCCGAGGAGGAAGAGGCGCTGCGGTCGGCGGTACGGGACCTGCTGGCCGACCACTGCGACGCGCCGGGTGTGATCGCCCGCACCGAGTCGGACGCCCCGCACGACCTCGCGGCCTGGAAGGCGCTCGCCGACGGCATGGGCCTCGCCGGTCTGCTGGTGCCCGAGGAACAGGGCGGCCAGGGCGCCACTCATCGCGAAGTCGCCGTGGTCCTGGAGGAGTTGGGACGGGCGGTCGCTCCTGTGCCGTACCTGACCAGCGCCGTGGTCGCCACCGAGGCGCTGCTCCGCCTCGGCGACGGGGAACTGCTCGGACGGCTGGCGTCCGGGCGGACGATCGGCGCGCTGGCGGTCGGGCTGCACACGGCCCCGGGCGCTGCCTTCCCGGTCGTGCGCGTCGAAGGCGGCGCGCTGCACGGCGAGTTGACCGGTGTCGCGGACGCGGTTGCCGCCGACGTGCTGCTCGTACCGGCCGAGGACGGCGGCCTGTACGCGGTCGACGCCTCTGCCGCGGTCGTCACTCCGCAGGTGTCCCTCGACCTCACCCGCCCCCTCGCGACCGTCACCCTCGCCGGAGCCCCCGGCCGCCGCCTCGGCGATGCCGAACCCGCGGTACGCCGCGCCCTGCGGGCCGGTGCCGGGCTGCTCGCGTCCGAACAACTCGGTCTCGCCGACTGGACGTTGACCGAGACCGTGCGCTACCTGAAGGAGCGCAAGCAGTTCAACCGGCCCGTCGGCGGCTTCCAGGCGCTCAAGCACCGGCTGGCCCAGCTGTGGCTGGAGGTCGCCGGGCTGCGGGCCGCCGCCCGCAACGCCGCCGACGCGCTCGCCACCGGTACGTCCGGTGAGGAGGTGGCCTTGGCGGTCGCGGTCGCCCAGGCCTGCGCGGCGCCGGTCGCCGTCCGGGCCGCCGAGGAGGCGCTGCAACTGCACGGCGGCATCGGGATGACCTGGGAGCACCCCGTCCACCTCTACCTCAAGCGGGCCAAGGCCGACTCCATCGCCTACGGCACGGCGGGCGCCCACCGCGAGGCGCTGGCCGAACTCGTCGACCTGCGCGCGCCCTGACCGACGCCCCGGATCTCACCCGGTGAAGCCCGCCCCACCTGGGGCGGGCTTTTTCGTGCGGCTGCGCGGAAGGAGTGAACAAGCGGCGGCCGTCCGGCCAACTCCTGGCATGTACAGGTTCGTTGGGGCTCGGACGGCCTCATACTCCCTGTGGTTCGAAGCCCGCCCCACAGGGAGGAACAACATGGCCCTCATCACCCGCCGCAGAGCTCTCACCGGCCTCGGTGCCACGGTCGCCGCGGTGCTCGCCCCGCCGGCCGGCAGTGCGTTCGCCGACGGGCAGAAGCGCGGACCCCGACCGCTCTGGCGCGCCCACGCCCACAACGACTACGAGCATCCCCGCCCCCTCTTCGACGCGCTCGACCACCGCTTCGGCAGCGTCGAGGCAGACATCTTCCTCGTCGACGGCGAACTCCTCATCGCCCACTCGGCGGACGAACTCGACCCCACCCGCACCCTGGAGTCCCTCTACCTCGCCCCGCTGGCCGCCCGAGTCAAGGCCGGCCACGGTTCGGTGTACCGGGGTTACCGGCAGCCGCTGCAGCTGCTCATCGACATCAAGACCGAGGGCTCCACCACCTACCTCGCCCTCGACGAGCAACTGGGGCGCTACCGGCACCTCTTCACGACGTACGCGCACGGCCGGATCCACCCCGGTCCGGTCACCGCAGTCATCTCCGGCGACCGGGCGGCCCGTACGCCCATGGAGGCGCAGACCGTCCGCCGTGCCTTCTACGACGGCCGCCTCACCGACCTCGGCAGCAGCGAGGCCTCCTTCGCCTCGCTGATCAGTGACAACTGGACGCTCAACTTCACCTGGCTGGGCGTCGGTGCCTTCCCCGACGCCGAGCGGCGCAAGCTGCGCGCCATCGTCGACGAGGCGCACGCCCGCGGCCAGAAGGTCCGCTTCTGGGCCACCCCCGACCTGGCCGGCCCCGACCGCGACGCCCTGTGGACCGAACTCCTCGCGGCGGGTGTCGACTACCTCAACACGGACGACCTGGCCGGCCTGGAAACCTTCCTCGACGCCCACCGGACGGCTTAGACACCACCCGTTCGGCGGGCACGTCAGCTGCGCGGACGATCCCTCCGTTACGCCACACTTGCGGCCGAATGCCGCGAAAGCGGACGTAACGGAGGAGGTTGACGTTGGCCGTTTCCATTTCCGTGGTGCTGTTGCTGCTGATCCTGGCGGTGATCTTCATGCGCAACGGCGGACTCAAGGTCTCGCACGCACTGGTCTGTCTGCTGCTCGGCTTCTTCCTGGCCGGCACGAGCATGGCGCCCACCATCCACAGCGGCCTCACGGCGACGGCCGACCTCGTCGGCAGCATTCGACCGTGAGGCCGTGCGGGGTCCGCGTCACCGCGTGAAGACCCCGACGCCGTTCGGCACCCGGCGTTCCGCGCCGCCGGTCGGATGGTTGCGGACCGTGACCCGGGCCTGGCCCGCCGGCCGGGCCACCAGAGTCGACGAACCGCCGCCGTCCAGGTTGAACCCCTCGGTCGCGCCGAGATCCCGCAGCGCGCCGGCGACCTCGGCGACCGTCAGGCCCCTGCGGTAGGCGACCGCGCCGTCGAGCACGAACAGGAACACCCGCTTGCCACCGTCGCCGACGCCCACGGCCGTCCGTACGGCCGAGGTGCCGTTGTTCAGCCCGGGGAGCGGCAGGCCGCCCGCCAGCAGCGGCGAACCGCCGATGGCGAAGCGGTACGCCCGGCCCGATCCGGACCCCAGCCCGTACCGCACGTCCACGCTCTCGCCCACGGTGAACTCCCTGAGGCGCTCCGCACCCGCCTCCCGGCCGACGAGCACCGTGCTGCCCGCCGCGACGGCACCGCTGCCCGGCGAGTTCGCGACCGACACGACCCGGCCGCCCTTGAGCGTCACCTCGTAGGTGTTCGCGCTGCACGGGCCGCCGCGGTCGGTGTCCGTGCCGCAGATGGCCCGCTCGCGCGAGGCGCTGCCCCACTCCGGGGTGAACGCGCCGATCGAGCCGACCGGCAGCGCGTACTGGTTCAGACCGCCGAGCGGCAGCCGCTGCTCCGCGGTGGTGACCGTGCCCTGGAGGGAGAGGGTGTCCAGCCGGGCCAGGCCGTCGGTGCCGACGCCGAGCACGGCTCCGGTGCCGACGCCCGGCGGCAGCCCGGGCCCGAACCGCTGGCCCTTCGGCACCGCCCCCTTGAGCACCCTGCCGTCCGCGACGGCCGGGCCGACGCTCGCCCCGGTCACCTCGACACCGGGGTGCTGGGTCTCGGAGATGTGGAAGAAGTCGCCGTTGACTCCGGCCACCGCCCCCTGGCCGTCCGCCAGCCCGGAGACGGCCGCCCGGGCGGCGACCCTCCCCGGATACAACAGCCCGAGGCGGACATGGGAGTTGGTCAGGTCGACGCTGAGCACGTGCGCGTGCGTGACCCCGGCGGCGGCCGACAGGTCGTACTGCCGGTACTCCACACCCGCCGCCACCTCCGTCCAGCTCGCGGCATCGGCCGGCGCGGCGCCCGCGAGGGCCGCGCCGGCCAGCGTTCCGAGTGCGGTGAGCAGCGTCAGCGCCGTTCTGCCTGCTGCGGACCATTTCTGATGAAATGTCACGGATTCCCCTGGTTGGTCTGGGCCGCAACTTTCTCACGGTCCACGGGACCACCCGCCAGGGAAGGGCGGGCCGACACCGGGAGAACGGGTGACAAAACCACGAATACGGGTGTCTTCCTGGGCCGTTCGGCCCCGCCGGTCATACGGGCGTGATATTCCGCGCCGGTGACCGGTGCCTGGACGGGCGAACGTTGCCTGCCGGGGCCCAGGACGGCACACGTGGTGGTGCCGGTGAGTGCACGTGCGCTGTCAGGCCCGGGCCCGTGCACTCACGGTCACGGCGGACCGGCCCGCCGGTCCTAGCCTCGGGGTCCGGCGGCCTGTTGGGACGGCCGTACGCGCGAGCGCGGTACGAGGAAGGCACGGGTATGGACGAGCAGGTGGACGTGGTGGTCGTCGGCCTGGGACCGGGCGGCGAGCACGTGGCCGGCACCCTGGCCGAGGCCGGTCTCGAAGTGGTGGGCGTGGAAGCGGAGTTGGTGGGCGGGGAGTGCCCGTACTGGGGTTGTGTGCCCAGCAAGATGATGATCCGGGCCGCGAATCTGGTGGCCGAGGCCTGCCGGGCGCCCGCACTGGCGGGAGCGGTGACGGTGACCCCGGACTGGACGAGGGTCGCCGACCGGATCCGCCGCGAGGCCACCGACGACTGGAACGACCAGGTCGCCGCGGAGCGGCTGGAGTCCAAGGGCGCCCGTCTGGTCCGGGGCGCCGGGCGTCTCGCCGGGGAGCGGCGGGTGACGGTCGGCGACCGCACCTTCGAGGCCCGCAGGGGTGTCGTCCTCGCCACCGGCGGACGTCCCCGGATCCCGTCGCTGCCGGGGCTGGCCGGGACGCCGTACTGGACGAACCGGGACGCGATGGCCGCCAAGGAGCTGCCGGCCTCGCTGATCGTCCTCGGCGGCGGCGCGGTGGGCGTCGAAGTCGCCCAGGTCTTCGCCCGGTTCGGCTGCCGCGTCACCGTCGTCGAGGGCCAGGAGCGGCTGTTGTCGCGGGAGGAGCCGGAGGCGGGGGAGCTCGCGGCGAACGTGCTGCGGGCGGACGGTGTGACGGTGCTGACCGGTGTGAGGGCGCGTCAGATCGCCCACGACGGGGCCGAGTTCGGTGTCCGGGCCGGTGACGAGATGCTGCGCGCCGAGCGCCTGTTGGTGGCGGCCGGCCGGTACGCCGACCTCGGCGCCCTCGGTGTGGAGGCGGTCGGACTGGACCCGTCGGCCCCGGCCGTCCCGACGGACGGCCGGATGCGGGCGGCGGACGGTCTCTGGGCGGTCGGCGACATCACCGGCCGCGGGGCGTTCACCCATGTCTCGATGTACCAGGCGCAGATCGCCGTCCGGGACATCCTCGGGCGGCCGGGCCCCGAGGCCGACTACCGGGCCCTGCCCCGCGTCACCTTCACCGACCCCGAGATCGCGGCCGTGGGCCTCACCGAGCGCCAGGCCCGCGAGCAGGGCCTGCGCGTCCGTACCTCGGTCGTCCCCCTGTCCGCCTCGACCCGCGGCTGGATCCACGGGCCCGGCGGCGAGGGCTTCCTCAAGCTGGTCGAGGACGCCGACCGGGGTGTCCTGGTCGGCGCGACCTCGGCGGGTCCGGCGGGCGGCGAGCTGCTGTACGGCCTGAACGTGGCCGTCCACGCGGAGGTCCCCGTGGAGCGCCTCCAGCACATGATCTACACGTACCCCACCTTCCACCGGGCGGTGGAACCCGCGCTCGCGGCCCTGAGCTGAGCCGTGGTCCTCAGTGCACGGGGTGCTTGCTGAGGACGGACACCCGGTTGAAGGCGTTGATGGTGACGGCGACCCAGATCACCGCCGAGATCTGGTCGTCGGTGAGGACGTCCAGGGCCTCGGCGTAGGCGGCTTCCTGCGCGGCGGCGTCGGACGGGGTGGTGGTCGCCTCCGCCAGCGCCAGGGCGGCCCGCTCCGGCGCGGTGAAGAGCCCGGTGTCCCGCCAGGCGGCGAGGACGCCGAGCCGCCGGGTGTCCTCCCCGGCCCGCAGTGCGGCCTTCGTGTGCACATCGAGGCAGAACGCGCAGCCGTTGAGCTGCGAGACACGCAGATTGACCAGCTCCACGAGGGCGCGGTCCAGGCCGGCGTCCGCGGCGGTCGCCCGCACGGCCTCGGAGGTCTGGACGAGTGCGTGGTAGGCCTTGGGGCTCTGCTTGTCTATGAAGATCCGTCGAGTCACCGTCATGGTTGAATATTAAATCACTAGTCCGGCATGTTCGTCGCTCTGTGCATTGACATGTTCACGAAAGGTTCTTATGGTCCAGGCCAACCCGTCCACATCGGGGAACTGCGTTCTCATTCATGAACGGAGAGTCGTCGGATGGCACGAACCAGAACCGCCTTGTGCTGCGTACTCACCCTGCTGGCAGGCCTGCTGAGCCTTCAGCTCACCGGCCCGGCCCCACGGGCGGCAGCCGCGCCGGCCGCCTTCACCCACCCCGGTGTGCTGGTGAGCCGGACCCAACTCGACTACGCCCGGTCGCAGGTGCAGGCCGGCCAACAGCCCTGGAAGGCCGCGTACGACGGCATGATGGCCAGCTCCTACGCCTCGCTGTCGCGCACCCCCAAGCCGCGGGCCGTCGTGGAGTGCGGATCGTCGTCCAACCCCAACTACGGCTGCACCGACGAGCGCCAGGACGCGATCGCGGCCTACACCGACGCGCTCGCCTGGTACTTCACCCGGGACAGCAGATACGCGAAGAAATCGATCGAGATCATGGACGCCTGGTCCGCGACCATCACGGATCACACCAACACCAACGCCCCACTGCAGACCGGCTGGTCCGGGGCGACCTGGCCCCGCGCCGCCGAGATCATCAAGTACACCTACGACGGCGGCTGGCCCAACGCCGGCCGTTTCGCCACCATGCTGCGCGACGTCTACCTCCCCGAGGTGATCAACGGCGCGGCGACCAAGAACGGCAACTGGGAACTGGTCATGACCGAGGCGGCGATCGGCATCTCGGTCTTCCTCGAGGACCGCACCAGCTACGACAAGGCGGTCGGCACCTACCTCGCCCGGGTCCCGGCGTACGTCTACCTGACCGGTGACGGCGACCTGCCCGCCCCGCCCGCCAACAGCAGCATCGACACCAGCGCCGAGATCATCAAGTACTGGCAGGGCCAGAGCACCTTCGCCGACGGCCTCGCCCAGGAGACCTGCCGGGACTTCGGGCACACCGGCTGGGGCATCGCCTCCATAGCGGACATCGCGGAGACCAGCCGCATCCAGGGCCAGGACCTCTATCCCAAGATCCAGGACCGGCTGCGCTACGCGCTGGGCTTCCACACCTCCTACGAGAACGGCACCGCCGTGCCGTCCTGGCTGTGCGGCGGATCCGTCAACACAGGCCTCGCCCAGACCACCGAGGTCGGCTTCAACGCCCTCCACAACCGCCTCGGCATCAGCATGTCCAACACCCAGAAGTACACCGAGGCACACCGGCCGTCCGGCACGGACAACTACTTCAACGCCTGGACGACACTCACCCACGCGAACAACCCCTACTGACAGTTCGTGGCCGCCGCTGAGCACGGCGCGGCGGCCACCGGTGCCGTCGGAGATCAGGCCACCGTGAATCCGTCGAACGTGGCGATGCCCCGTGTGCCGGTCCAGCCGTTGGCCGCGGTCATGAAGACCCCGACGTCCTGTGCCGCGGCCGCGCCTCCCGGTGTGGCCGTGCCCACCGTCGTCCAGGTGACGCCGTCCGTGCTGGCCTCCCCGGTGTACGAGGCGCCGGACCTGGTCAGCCGCAGCCGTACCGGCGCGGTGAAGGAGCCGGAGAGCGCGATCGAGTCGAGACGGCCGTCGCCGTCGGCGTCCCAGCTCAGCGCGCAGCCGTTGGACGGTGTGACCGCCAGGTTCACATAGCCCGCGCTTCCCTGGGTGCCCAGGTCGTCGCGGACGACGAGACCCGCCCGTGCCCAGCCCCCGGTCGCGTCCTGGGAGGTGACCGTGACCTCGGCCACCGTTCCCTCGCGGTACGCGCCCGCCCGGTACACCGCCCCGAACTCGTTGGTGGCGCCCCACAGGTCGGCGCCGGCGCCCTCGACGGCGATCTCGTCGCCGGCCTGGCCGAACACGGCGTCGTTGTAGGAGACCGTGCGGTACGGGTCGCCGACCCCGGCCGCGGCCACCAGCCGTACCGGCGCGACCGCCTTCCCCCCGCCCGCGTACGCCGCCGCCGCGACGACCCTGCCGATCAGTTCCGCCGGCTTGCCCGTCAGCGAGACCTCGAAGCGGGCGGCGAACGTCGCGCCGGGGGCGACGGACGCCGTGCGCAGCGGATCGAGCGGCTTCACCGCCATGCCCTCGGGGGCGGTGACGGAGAGCGTCACACCGCGTGCCGCCGCGAACCCGTTCCTGTTGGTGAAGGTGACCGTCACCGTCGCGGGCGTGCCCTCGGCCACCGCTCCCCGGTCGGCCCCGGCGGTGAGGAGCGCCTGATGGGGAGTGGCGGCGAGCAGGTCGCGCACCCGGCGGGCCAGGGCGTACGGGGAGCCGTGGGGCTCGGTCGGGTGGGTCTCGTGCGCGTGCGCCCAGCGGTCCTCCAGGGCGAACCAGTCGGTCGTCGCCGGGTCCTCTCCCTTGGCGAGACCCGTGGCGAGCGCGTCGAAGTACGTCTTCCAGCGGGTGCGGTACAGGCCGCCGACCAGCCCGGACCACTCCCGGTTCGCGTAGTCGTGCAGGCCCTCGTCGCTGCTGGGCCGTCCGCCCCAGGTGGTGAGGAGGGAGCGGGCGTCGTATTCCAGGCGGTCCTTCTCGGCCCGGTCGGCGCCCCACGAGCGCGCGTCGGAGAGCCACCGCCCGAGCAGGTGCGGGCCGGAGGCCGCGAGCAGGTCGTCGAGGAGGTCCATCCAGTCCAGCCAGGTCCTGGTCAACCTGCCGAACAGGGCCTTCTCCCCGGCCTCGTACGCGCACTTGATCTGCGGCAGCAGGACACGGCTGCGGTTGGACAGGACCTGCCGGGCCACGTCGACGACGTCGTACCGATAGGCCGAGCTGTCCCTCAACTCCGCTCGCACCGCCAGGAGTTCGGTGAGTGCGGAGTCGAAGGCGGTGGTGTCGTAGCGGTCCTTCTCCGGGCCCCAGGCGGCGGCCTTGTTCGCCGTCAGGCTGGGACGGGCGCCGAACAGGCCGTCGGGTGCCTCGCTCCAGGCGTCAGCGCGGGACATGCCGTACGCGGTGTCCCGGATCGTCTGCCAGGCCGCGGCGGCGTGCCGGTCGGGGCCGCCGTAGCGGGAGACGGCGTACGCGGCGAACCAGTCGTCCAGGTCGACGGTGCCGGGCGTCCAGGCCAGGTCGGTGAGGAGGGCGAGGGCGGGGGCGTTGTTGTCGGCGGCCTCCGGCATCGCCGCGATACCGGCGAGCGAACTGCCCTCCTTGTCACGCCACTCGGGGTACTGCTCCACCCAGTCCGGGGCGTTGGCGCCGAGCGGGGTGTGGCCGCCGAAGTTCCAGATGCTGCCGAAGGCGTACGGGGTGCCGCCCCAGTCGCTCTCCCGGTCGGTGACGGTGGTGTAGCGGTCCGACAGACCGTCCACGATCAGCATCCGGCTCTTGTCGACGCCGCCGAGCAGCGCCTCGGACGGGTTGGTCTGCCAGCCCAGGATCGCCCAGACGGCCCCCGGGTGGGCCCTCTGCAGCGCGGCCTCGACGGCCCGGGCGGCCTCGCCCACCGGCACGTCACCGGGGTTGCCGCCCTCGTGCAGCAGGTCCATCTTGTACATCGTGCTGTCGCCGAAGCGCTCCGTCTGGGCCCGGTAGAAGGCGGCGGCCACGTCCTCGAAGGCCGTGGTGCGCGGGTCGAGCCAGTCGGGGCGTTTGAAGGCGCCCCAGGTGCCCTGCGCCACCACCGCCGCGTCCCCGCCGTGCCGGGCGGGGAAGTCGTCCGGAACGGTGCCGTAGTAGCCCGGCAGGACCGGCGTCATGCCCAGGTCGCGGATCCGGTCGACGATCTTCCCGGCGAGCGCGGCACGTCTCTCGATGAGCTGCCGGGAGACCGGTCCGCCGAAGCCCGACATGTTCTGCAGCAGCCACCAGGGCTGGTGGGCGGGGGCCGGGATCCAGGCGCGCAGCGCGGCGTCGGAGTAGCCGAAGCGGCGGAAGGTGTCGTAGTACACCGCGTCGCCGCCGATGTAGACGAGGACCCGGTTGACTCCGTGCACGGCCAGCACGTCCAGCTCGTGCTGCCACGCGTCCCAGTCGCGGTAGGCGCCGGTGTAGCCCTCGTTGGTGTCGTTGAAGGCGAACCGGTGCGGCACGTCGGCGTTGCCCGTGATCTCCTCGGCGGGCGCGGGAAGGACGCGCGGCAGGTTCAGCTGCTCGCCGGTCCAGGACACGGAGGCGTGCGCCGTCCGCCGCAGATAGGTGTGAAGGCCCGTGAGCAGCACGGCGGGACTGGTGCCCTCCACCGTGATGTGCCCGGCCGTGCCGGTGACCCGGAAGCGGTCGGTGTCGTCGCGGACGGCCCGCAGGGTGAGCTGCCGGTGGTGGTCGGGAAGCAGACGCTTCAGCGCTGCCGCGGCGGGAGCGGTGTCGAAGAGGGCGCCGCCGGCCGCGTGCGCGCCCTGCGGGCGGGTCAGCAGCGCGGCGCCGCCCAGCGCGACCGCACCCGTGAGGAGCCGTCT
Organism: Streptomyces sp. NPDC002588; assembly: GCF_040295925.1. Lineage (NCBI taxonomy): Bacteria > Bacillati > Actinomycetota > Actinomycetes > Kitasatosporales > Streptomycetaceae > Streptomyces > Streptomyces sp. NPDC002588. The sequence goes on along the minus strand of NZ_JBEOWF010000003.1, from coordinate 229,886 downwards.
GCGGGTGACACCCGTGATGCCGAGGTCGCCTCGGTTGTCGTGCATGAACGTCCTTCCGACAGAGCTCAGTTGACCGTCATGGCGAAGAGGTGCAGGGCGGGGACGCCCGACTGGAGGCCGTCGCTGACCTTGGGCAGGACCAGGGAGCGCAGCTCCTTGCCGGCCACCAGATCGACGCCGAAGGTGAACAGGCTGACGGGGGTGTCGTCCCGGCCGGTGGTGATGTGGCGGTACGGCACCACCACCGCGGCGGAGGAGTTCGCCCCGTACCAGTCGGGGACGGCGACCGAGAACGCCTGCTCGGTGCCGTCGGCGTAGACGACCCTGCCGTCGCCCCTGCCCTCGCCCCAGGTGCTGGTGCCGAGGAAGGACAGCCGGGAACCGGAGCCGGACAGCAGCACGGTCTGGCCGGCGGAGACGACGTTGTCCTTGCTCCCGGGCCGGGTGTCCGGCCAGGTGAAGGGCACCCCGCCGTACGTGACCGCGGCACCGGGCGTCAGTCCCACCGACGCCAGCGCCTCGGCGGACAGACTGGAATTGGAGCCGTCGATGTTGGCGACGGTGAGGGCGTCGTCGGAGGCGATCCCCGCGTTGTCGAAGGCTCCGGGCAGTGAGCGGTACGGCAGCACGACCGAGGAGGCGGCGCGGGTGCAGTCGGAGCCGTGGCGGTGCACGTCGAAGAGGGCGTGCGCGGTGAACACGATCCGGCCCTCCGCGTCGTCGGCGAGCCGGGTCCGCCAGGTGCGGGTCACCGACCGGCCGGGCGCGAGGCTGCCCAGGCCGGCCGGTTTCCCGGTGTCGTCCACGGCGAGATAGAGCACCGTGCCGCGCAGGGCGATCCGGGTGGTGTTGGTGAGGGTCGCCGTCAGGGTCACCGCCTGCCCCGGCTCGGGTGCGGGCGGGGTGACGGTGAGCGAGACGGGCGGCGCGAGGAAGTCCTCCTCGGGGCGGTAGGCGTTCACGACTCCTCCACGGTGAAGTGGTCGAACACGGCCCGGACCGTCGTGCCCGGGTAGTTGAGGTTCACGGCGCTCGCGACCACGCCGGCGTCCAGGGCGCCGTTCGCGGAGGGGACGGTGGCACTGGCGATCTCGTTCCAGGCGAGGCCGTTGGTGGTGGAGTACGCGGTGTACGTGGTGCCGGAGCGGACCAGGCGCAGCCAGGCGGGGTGGGTGGAACCGCCGCCGCCGGCCCAGGTGTCGAGGTGTCCGTCGCCGTCGCTGTCGGTCATGAACTCCACGCCGTACGACTTCGACATGGTGAGCACGGCGTAGCCGCCCTTCTCCGGGGCGGTCAAATCGTTCGCGACGGCGATCCCGTACTTGGCGGAGGGGTTGTCGCTCCCGGTGAGGGCGACCGTCTTGACCTGCACCACGCTCGACGCGGCAGCGGAGCCGGGAAGCAGGATGCCGCCCTTCTCGTCACGGCCGCCGGACAGGTCACCGCCGCCCGCCCAGATCACCAACTGGCTGCCGTACTGGCCGAACCGAGCGTCGTCGGTGGTGGCGAACGTCCGGTACGGGTCCCGCACCCCGTTCGGCTCGTAGGGCACGCTGACGGTCTTCGCGGCCCGCGCGCAGTCGGCGCTGCGTCCGTCCACGTCGAAGAGGACGTGCGCGGTGAACGCGACGTCCCCGGCGACGTCGGCCGGCATCGACGTGCGCCAGCTGCGGGTGACCTTCGCGCCGCGGCGCAGATCACCGAGCGGGATGGTGCGCGCGGCGGCCGCACTGCCCGGGTCCACCAGGTACAGGACGGCGCCGCGCAGCGGGAACGGGCAGTCGTTGACGAGGACCGCCGTGGCGGTGACGGCCTCTCCGCCGGCCGGCTCGGCAGGTTCGGTGGTCACGGTGAGGGTCGGGCCGAGGGTGTCCGTGCTCACGCTGTTCACCGGCGCTCCCAGTCGACGGTGAAGGTGTTGGCGAGCGCGCTGGGCAGTGTCTCCGGGACGCTGATGTGGACCTTGCCGTCGGAACGGGTCCATTTCAGCGGCCTGTCGTGGCCGAGCAGCCGGATCCGCGAGGTCGCGGAGAGGGGGATGTCCGCGGGTACGGAGAGGGTGCCGCTGGGGGCGCCCAGCACGATGATGTTGAACTTGCCCGGGCCGACCGTGTACCGGATGCCGAGCGGGCTGCCCTCCTCCTCGGCCCGCACCCAGGGCGTCGAGCCGTAGATCGCGGGCCCGTTGACGTCCAGCCAGGCGCCGATGTCCCGCAGCCGCCGCTGCATGACGTCCGGGATGGTGCCGTCCGGCTTCGGCCCGATGTTCAGCAGCAGGTTGCCGTTCTTGCTGGTGACGTCGGCGAGCAGATGGACGAGGAACTCGGAGGTCTTGTAGTCCTCCTCGACCTCGAACCTGTTGTAGCCCCAGGAGTACCCCATCGTGATGCAGCACTCCCATTTCTGGGGGTCCATCGTGGGGTTGGTGCGCTGCTCGTAGGTGGCGAAGTCGAAGTGCGTGTCGAAGCGGTCGTTGACCACGACACCCTTCGGCTTTCTGCGGTTCTTGGCCTGGTTGTAGTAGTGGGAGAGAGGCTCTTCGCTGCGCCACGGCGGTTCGCCGGTCGGCCGGAACCACTGGCCGTCCGCCCACAGCAGTTCCGGGTCGTAGCGGTCGACGATCTCGTACAGCTGCTTCAGCTCGTAGTCCCCGATGTAGTCGTCGACCGGCCGGTAGCCGGTCATCGGGACCTCTTCACCGGTGTAGAAGTTCTTCATCGGCCGGCCGAGCGCCGGGTTGAAGAACTCGCCGAGCGAGTAGTACAGGCCGGGCCGCACGGTGCCGCGCCTGCGGGCGGCCGTCATCAGCTCGCCGACCAGGTCGCGCCTCGGGCCGTACTTCCCGGCATGACGGTCCGTCACCTCGCTGGGCCACAGGGCGAATCCGTCGTGGTGCTTGCTGGTCAGCGCGAAGTACTCGGCACCCGCCTGCTCGAACAGCCGCACCCAGGCGTCCGGGTCGTAGTTCTCGGCCGTGAACTGCGGGATGAAGTCGTCGTAGAGGAAGTCCTGGCCGTAGGTGTCGCGGTGGTACTTCCAGGTGGGATCGGTATTGAAGCTCTGGTACCAGAGGTACCACTCGGCGGCCATCTGCCGGGCGGAACCGGCGGGGACCGAGTAGACGCCCCAGTGGACGAAGATGCCGAACTTCGCGTCCTTGTACCAGCGCGGTACCGGGTGGGTGTCGAGCGATGCCTTCGTGGGCCGGTAGTCGGGGATGCCGCCGCTGATCGCTTGGGCGGCACCGGGCGGTGCCAGGAGCACCGCTGAGCCGAGAGCAGTGGCCGTGGTGAGGAAACGTCTACGGCTGACGTTCACGGGAAACCTCTCCGTCGGTGGTCGAGTCGTTGATCGAGTCGGTGGTCGAGTCGGTCGGGGTCTCGCAGTCGGTGGTCACTCAGCCGGCGGTCGAGAAGGAGTCGAAGACGGCTGTGGTGGTCTGGCCGGGGTGGTCGAGGTTGACGGCGCTCGCGACCATCCCCGCGTCGAGGCCGCCGTCGGCCGCGGACGGCACGGTCGCGGTCCCGATCCGCTGCCAGGTGGTGCCGTCGGTACTGGCGTACGCGGTGTAGGCGGTGCCGTCGCGGGTGAGCCGGAGCCAGGCCGGGTGGTACGAGGAGCCGCCGCCGGCCCAGGTGTCGAGGTGTCCGTCGCCGTCGCTGTCGGTCATGAACTCCACGCCGTAGGACCGCGACATGGTGAGCACGGCGTACCCGCCCTTCTCCGGGGCGGTCAGGTCGTTCGCGACGGCGATCCCGGCCTTGGCGGAGGGTCCGCTGCCGGTCTGGGCGACGAGGCGGGCGGTGACGCCCCCCGAGGCGGGTACGGCGTCCGGCACATGGATGGCGGCCTTCTCGTCAGCCCAGCCGGCCAGGTCCCGACCGCCCGCCCAGATCGCGAACTGGCCGTCGCCCTGGGCGTATTGGGCGTCATCGGTAGTGGCGAACGTACGGTACGGGGTCCGGACCGCGGACGGGACGGGGGTGACGTCGGCGGTCACGCCGTCGGTGTCGTGGCGCGTCCGGCCGCCCTGCCGGAAGGAGCTGCGTACGCCGATGTCGTACGGCCCCCAGGCCGCGTCGGCGGGCGGGGTGACCCGCCAGGTGACGGTGGAACTCCGGCCCGGGGCAAGGGAGTCGATGCCCGTCTTCCCCTCCGCTTCCGCAATCCAGCCGTCCGGCAGACGCAGCCCGGTGGTGACCCGGGCCACCGCCCTGGTGCCGGTGTTGGTGACGGTCGCGGTGATCTCCGTGGCGCGGCCGGCCGGGAGGCCCGGGCGGTACGGGGTGAGCCGGACGCGGGCCGAGGGGCAGTCGCGGGCCACCCCGAGGCCGGCGAGGTCGACCGCGTCGGCGAACGCCTTCATGCCGGTGTCGTTGGGGTGCAGATGGTCACCGGAGTCGAACGCGGCGCCGTAGCGGGTGGGGTCGTCCGGATCCCGTACCGCCTTGTCGAAGTCGGCGAAGCCGTCGAAGACGCCGCCCTCGCGCACGAAGGTGTTGACCTGCTGCCGGTCGGCCTCCTTGGCCTCGGTCCAGTAGTCGCCCCAGCCGCGATACGGCACGACCGTCGCGCCGATCACGCGGAGCCCGCGTTCGTGGGCGCGGCGCACGATCTCCTTCATGCCGTCGATCACCTGGTCGCCGGTGGCGCCGCCCCAGCTGAGGTCGTTGACGCCCTCGAAGAGGATCACCGTGCGGGCGCCCGGCTGGGACAGCACATCGCGCTCCAGCCGGTCCAGCGCCGACGGGTTGCCGTCCACGCCGGCCGTGATCCGGTTGCCGCTGATGCCCTCGTTCAGCACCCCGGCGGGGGAGGTGCAGGCCGACAGCCGGGCCGCCAGGTAGTCGGGCCAGCGCCGGTCGGCGTCCGAGGTGGAGGCGGCCCCGTCGGTGATGGAGTCGCCGAGCGCCACGACAGAGCCCCGTGCGGGTCCGCCCCGCACGTCGACACCGGTGAGGAACGGGAACGTGGAGTCGGTCTTCGTGAACGCGTCGCCCCCGGCGTCCCCGGCGTGGTCGCCGCCGCCGTCGGGCGTCCAGTAGACGGTCTGCAGCGCCATCCAGTGCTGGCTGACGTGGGTGAGCCGGCCGGGGAAGTACAGGCTGACGACCAGGTCGCCGCGGGCGGGCACGGTGAGTTTGACCTGATCGCTGGCCGCCTGCTCGCCGGCCGCGATCGTCACCTCGCTCTTCCCGCCGAACCGCAGCTTCCGCGGCCTCGTGACGGCGGAACCGCCATCACGGAGTCCGACGGTCGCGTGTCCGATGGTCACCGGCTCGGTGGTGAAGTCGTTGGTCAGGCGGATGCGCACGCTCGACCCGCCGGCGCTCACCCGCACCGGTATCCGAACCGTCACCTCCGAGGTGCCCGGGTCGTACGACGCGTGCTGCGCGGTCGCCCAAGTCCCCGTCCACCCCGGCCGCACGGTCTCGGCCGCGGCCGGCGCCACCGGAAGCAGCGCTGCCGCGGTGGCCGCCAAGGCTGTGGCCAGGACCGCGAATCTTCGGTGCCCCCACAGATGTTGAAGCCGTCCAGACAAGGTTCCTCCTCAGGAACAGCCGCGGCCGAGGCCGAGCGACGTCAGGTCGATGGAGTCGGCGAATGCCTTCATCCCGGTGTCGTTGGGGTGCAGATGGTCTCCGGAGTCGTACGCCGCCCCCAGCCGCCTCGGATCCGCCGGGTCCCGGACCGCCCGGTCGAAGTCGGCGTAGTCGTCGAAGACCCCGCCCAAGTCCCGGACGAACGCGTTGACCTGCTGTCGCCGCGCCTCCGTCTCCTCGGTCCAACCGCCCCAGGTGAAGTCCTTGTACGGGGTGATCGTGGCGCCGACGACCCGCATCCCGCGCCGGTGCGCACGGGCGGCGATCTCCGTCATGCCGGCGATGATCTGCTGGGCGCTCGCCCCACCGAGGTCGTTGATTCCCTCGAAGAGGATCAGGGTCCGCGCACCCGGCTGGGAGAGCACGTCCCGTTCGAGCCGGTCGAGCGCCGAGGGGTTGGTGTCGGTTCCGGCGGTGATCCGGTTGCTGGTGATGCCCGCGTTGAGCACCCCGGCGCCGGGCAGGCAGGCGTTGAGCCGGGCGGACAGCAGGTCGGGCCAGCGCCGGTTGGTGTCGGCCGTCGAGTAGGACCCGTCGGTGATCGAGTCGCCGAGCGCCACCACCGACCCGGTTCTCGGCGCGGTCACGTCGACGCCGCTGAGGAACGGCCAGCTCGTGGTGGTCCAGGTGTAGGCGTCGCCGGAGGTGTCGGCGGCGTGGTCGCCCGCCCCGTAGTCCGTCCAGTACACGGTCTGCTGCGCCCACCAGTGATCGGTGATGTGCGTGACCTGACCGGGCAGATGGAGGCTGACGACGAGGTCCGTCAGGGCCGGCACGGCGAGTCCGACCGCGTCGCTCACAGCCTGGCCGCCCGCCGGGATGGTGACCGTGCGCTTCCCGCCGAACCGCAGGTCGTACGGGTGGGCCACAGCGGAACCGCCGTCGCGCAGGCCCACGGTCGCGTGCCCGATCGTCACCGGGTCGGTGGCGTAGGCGTTGGTCAGCCGGATACGTACGGATGAGCCGCCGACGCTGATGTGCACCGGCATCCGTACCGTCACCTCGGACATCCCCGAGATCTCGTAGTGCTCACTGGCCGCCGTCGCCCAGGTCCCCGTCCAGCCGTGCCGGTCGCCTTGCTCACCGGCCTCGGCGGGTGCCACCGTCCCGGCCACGACGGCCGAGACGGTCAGCAGCAACGCCATGAGCCTGCCGCGTATCGCAAGCACGGGTCGTCCCCTGCCGTTCGGCGCCGTTGCGCGCGAGCTGCGGCGGACGGTTCGTCTCAGCCCGGGCATCAGGCACCGTCCTCACAGGTCAGCCGGGCGTCGGCCCAGTCGGCGTGGTCGAGGGCGTTGCCGTCCCCGGCATCCGAGACGACGAGTTCGAGGCGGCGCGCGCCGGTCACGTCGACGTCGATCTTCTTCGTCGCGGTGTCCCGGTCGACGGTGCCGCTCTCGTAGACGGGGGTTCCGTCGGCGAGGACCGTGTAGGCGACGGTCGCGGGACCGTCGGACCGGCCGTAGGTCTCCTGGTCGAGACCGAGCGCGGCGTGGAAGGCGGTGCAGGAGCCGCCGAGCCACACCTGCACGCTGCTGGCGGCATGGGTGCCGAGGCCCTTGGCGTAGACGGTGTCGTGGAGGGTGAGCGGCAGGCCGTCGCCCTCGGCGTTCTCGCCGACGGACTGGTCGCGCTCGACCGGCCCCCAGCCGTTGCTACTGGACTGGAACGGCAGATCGCTGACGTAGTGTTCACCGGCCGTGAGCGGCGGTGGCTGCGCAGCCACCACCTGTTCCCCGGTCACCGAACCGGACTTGCCGGCGCGGGTGAAGCCGGCGGTGACACGGAGCATCGCGACGGTGCCGGTCTTCTGGCCGGCGGGCACGGTGACGGTCCAGCGGGCTTTCGCCGAGGCACCGGGCTTGACGGTGCCGAGCCGCACCGGGTCGGCCGGGGTCGCGGTCCAGCCGTCGGGCAGCTTCGGGCTCAGGGTGAGGTCGCGGAGCGTCCTGCCGTCGTCCGGTACGGAGACCGTCGCTGTGACCTGGTAGGTGTTGCCCGGCTCGACGGAGTCGGGTGCGTCGACGGTCACCCGCGCCGGGGTGGCCGGGTCGGCGTAGGCGGCGGCGTCGTAGGCCGGGGCGGCCACGTTCCCGACCCGCAGCGAGGAAGTGACATTGCCGAGCGTGGTGAGACCCACCTTCCCGAGACCGCCGCTCTTCGCGTCCTCGCTCCAGGAGGCGATGGCGATGGTGTTCCTGCCGTCGGTGCGCAGGATGCCGCCCGGGATGGGAAAGGTGTGCTGGGGGCCGGTGTCGTTGACGTACTGGCCCATCAGCCAGCCGTTGACGTAGATGAGGGCGCGGTAGTTCCGGTCGGGGTCGTCGGTGATGGTGACGCCGACGGAGACGTCCTGGCCCTTGGGCAGCCGTGGGTTGAACGTGGTGCGGTACCAGGCGATGCCGGGGGTGGTGTCACCGGCCGGCAGTGTGGTGTCGTCCCAGGAACGGTCCGGGTAGCCGGGCAGGGTCCAGCCCGAACGCTCCCCGTACAGACCGCCGTTGTTCATGTGCCCGCGTACGGTGTCGACAGGCTGCTCACCGCCCCGGGCACCCTGGATGCGCCAGGTGATCTGTGCGTCGGAGCCCGCGAGATACGCCGTGGTCAGGCCGCGCGGCTGCTTGTGGTCGTCGCTGTTCCAGGTGAAGTCCTCGTTGTGGCCCATGTTTCCGACGAGGACGGAGATCACGTTCTCCTTGCCCTTGCGCAGCAGCCCGTCGGCGAGGGGGAAGGTCTTGCGGCCGGTGCTGCTCGTCCCGGCGAACTTCCCGTTGATCCACACCGAGTACGCGCCCACCGCGGCCGAGCCGGTGTCGGGGTTGGTGGCGTAGGCGGTCAGGGAGAGGGACTTCTCGGTGCCGGTGGCCTTGAAGCGGCCCCGGTACCAGACGTATCCGTAGTGGTAGCCGTACTCGTCCTGGTAGAGCACCGGCAGGGTCCCGGGCGCGGTCGGGTTGTCGGTGGTCAGCTTGTCGGCGTACGTCCAGGACGAGTCGTCGAAGTCCGGGTCGGCCTCCGGGGTCTCGGCGGAGGTCTTCCAGTCCTTGAGCTCGGGGAGTTCGACGTCCTTCGGGCCGGGCACGCTGCCCAGCAGGCTGCCGGAGGGGGTCGGCCTCACCTTGAGGGGTGCGCCGTTCCAGGTGACCTTCCGTACGCCGGGCGGGGCGAAGACCTCCAGGGGGCCCGCCTTCTTCGCGTCGCCGGTGAGGGCGAGCGTCTTTCCCCGGCCGGTGACGGAGGCCGTACGGACCAGTTCGGTGCCGCGTTCCAGCACGGGACCGGCCGCCGTGTCCTGCCGCCAGAAGCCGGCGGCCTCGGCGTCGGTGCCGATGAGCAGCAGCAGGTCGGGGCGGCCGCCGCCCTGGACGAGGACCCGGGTGACGCCGGAGTGGGTGTAGTCCAGCTTCAGGTCGCCGCGTTCGGCGTCCCAGGTGGCGTCCGCCTTGCCGTCCAGCACGGTGACCTCGGGCTTGGCGGAGTAACGGAGCATGGTCTGCCCGGGGTCGCCCTCACCGCCGTACAGCACGGCCTGGGTGCGGTCGCCGGTCCGCGTGCTGGTCAGCAGCTCGCTGGTGGAGTAGACGAGCCGCTGGCCGCCGCCGAGGTCGTAACCGGCGACGAGGATCTTGCCGGTCTGTCCGTTCAGCCGTGCGGTGACCGGATAGGTGCCGTCCGGGGTCTTCCAGTCGAAGGTGGTGGTGGCGTCGGTGCCGGCCATCGGGTCGCCGTGCCGGAGGTAGAGGAACTGGGTCTTGGTGTCCGGGTTGGCGCGGGCCTCGATGTGCACGGCGTCGTCGGACGAGGCGGGGGCGTCGGCCGGATCGGTCGCGGTGAGCGGTCCCGTGGTGGTGTAGAAGAGGCCCTGCCGCTTCATCTCGTCGTAGTCGGCGCCGGTCTGGCGCGGCTCGCTGATCGGGGCGCCGTAGTCGTACGACGTGTAGACCTGGCGCGGGTCGGCCAGCCAGCCCCAGTTGGTGCCGCCGTAGGTCATGTAGAGGTTCTCGATGGTCGTGCCCTGCATGACCTCGTGCTTGTTGACGATCTTCTGGTAGGCGGGGCCCATCTTCTCCGGGCACTTCTCGTAGCCGGTGTCCCCCCAGGTCTGGAACCAGCCGGTGCCCGCCTCGAAGACCGCCAGCGGGGCGTCGTCCTGCTGCCGCTCGAGGGTGGGCACCCACCACTCGCCCTTGCAGAAGGAGTTGTACTGGTCCAGCTCGCCGACGAAGTCCAGGCCGTCTCCGCCCGCGTACTGCGGCATCGGCTCGTTGCCGACCAGGGGCACGGTGATGCCGTCGGCCCGTACCTGCCGGGAGAGATCGACCATGTAGTCGCGGCCGTCGGGGTCGTACAGCTCGTTCTCCACCTGGTAGAGCAGTACCGGTCCGGTGCCGTCGGTGACCTGGCGGCGGGCGAGGATCCCGTCGATCTCCTTGAGCCACTCGCGAGCGGCGTCGAGGTATTCGGGGTCGGTGGAGCGGGCCCGTCCCTTCTGCGTCGTCAGCCAGCCGGGGAAGCCGCCGCCGTCCGTCTCGGCGTTGATGTAGGGGCCCGGCCGGGCGATGACGTACAGCCCGGCCTCCTCGGCCATGTCGAGGAGCTTGTCGACGTCACGGACACCGGTGAAGTCGTAGACGCCCTTCGCGGGGGAGTGGTAGCCCCAGTCGAAGTAGATCGAGACGGCGTTCATTCCGCTCGCCTTGATCTTCTGGAGCACGTCGCGCCACAGGTCGGGGCTGGGGAGCCGCCAGTAGTGGAACTCACCGGACCAGACGAAGAGCCGCTCGCCGTCGACCTTGACGGAGTACTTGTCGTAACTGACGGTGTGCGGCGTGGGCTTGGCGGCCGCGGCCGCCGGGGCCGTGGCGTGGGCGGGCACCGCCACGCAGAGGACCGCGAGCAGGACGGCGGCCAGTGCGGTACGCAGGTGTCGAACCGGGGCGAGGTTCACGAGGTCCCTCCCGTACAGGTCAGCTTGGCGTCGGCCCAGTCGGAGTGGTCCGCGGAGACATCGCCGTCCCCGTCGACCAGCAGATCGAGCCAGCGGGCATCGGTCACGTCCACGTCGATGTGGGTGCCGTCGTCGGAGCCGCGCACCACCGGGGTCGTGGTGAGGGAGCGGCCGTCGGCGATGACCTGGAAGGACACGCTGCCGCTGTCACCGACCTCGTCGTCCACCCCGGCCGTGGCGGTGAAGCGGGTGCAGCCGCCGCCGAGATAGACCCGGACCTGGCTGTTCGCGTGCACGCCGAGGCCCTTGGCGTAGGTGGTGCCGCCGATGCTCAGGGGGCGTCCGTCGCCGGCCGCCGACTCCCCGTTGGAGGCGTCCTTCTCCACCGGGCCCCAGCCGTTGACCGCCTTGACGAGGGTCAGGTCGCTGACGTACGCGTCGGCGGACAGCCCCGGCGGCGGCACCTGCACGGCCCGCACACCGGTGACGGTGCCCGGACGGCCGGCCTGGGTGAGCTCGGCGGTCGCGGACAGGACGGCGTAGTGGACGGGATCGCCGGGCGGGGTGACCGTGTAGTCGGCGGTCACCGTGTCGCCGGGCCGGACCCGGTCGAAACGGGTGGTGTCGTCGGTGGTCGCGGTCCAGCCTTCCGGGACCTTCAGCGCCAGCTCCACGCTCCGGGCGGCCGGCGCGTCCTTCGGTACGCCGAGGGTGACGGGGACCCGGGCGGCGGTGGAGGTGCTCAGGAACGGGTCGGCGTCGACGGTGACCCGGGCGCCGGAGTCCGGCATGGCGTACGTGCCGGCGTCGTAGGAGGGTGCGGCCACCGTGGCGACCTTGATCCCGCCCGCCGAGGCGCCGAGGTCGACGAGCTTCACCGAACCCGGGCCCGCGCCGGCCTCGGTGGACCACACGGCCAGGGCGATGGTGTTGGTGCCCTGCTCGCGCAGGATGCCCTTGGGGATGACGAACCGGGTCTGGGGGCCGGTGTCCGGCAGATAGCGGCCGATCAGCCAGCCGTTGACGAAGATCTGGGCGCGGTAGCCGGTGCTGCCGCCGTCGGCTTCGGCCAGGTCTACCGCGATCGCGTCGTCCTGGCCCCGCGGCAGGTCGAGCCGGGCGGAGGTGCGGTACCAGCGCACGCCGGGCCCGGTCTTTCCCGTCTGCTGGGAGAGGGTGGTGCTCTTCCAGCCGGCGTCGGGGTATCCCGGCAGTGACCAGCCGGCCCGCTCCCCGTACAGGCCGCCGTTGTTGTACGGGCCCCGGGCGGTGTCCACCGGGGTCTCGCCGCCCCGGGTGCCCTGGATCTTCCAGGTGATGGTGGAGGCTCCGCCGATCACCTCGGCGCCGAGCAGACCGCGCGGCTCCTTGGAGTAGTCGTGGCCCCATTCCTCGTTGTGCCCCGCGTTCTCCACCAGGACGGAGAGGACGTTGTCCCCGCCGGCCTTCAGCGTGTCCGACGGGATGTCGAAGGTGTGCGCGCCGCTGCCGGAGCTGCCGAGGTATCGGCCGTCCAGCCAGACCGCGTACTGCCCGGTCGCACCGGTCTTGGCGTCGAGCGCGAGCGCGGTCGCGGCACCGGTGGTCCTGAACCGGCCGCGATACCAGACGTCGCCCTGGTGGTAGCCGTACTCGTCCATCGCGAGGACCGGCAACGACCCCGCCAGCTCCGGGTTGTCGGCGGTGAGGTGGTCTGCGGTGGTCCAGGCGGAGTCGTCGAAGCCCGGGGCGGCCTCCGGCGCCTCCTCTTTGTACTTCCAGGTCGTCAGCGCGGGCAGCTCGACCGGGCGCGGCGCGCGGGTGACGGCGACCCTGCGGCCGTTCCACGTCACCCGGTCGGCGTCCGCGATGACCTCGATCTTCGCGGCCTCGGTGGAGTCGCCGGTCAACTTCAGGGTGCCGCCATCCTGTTCGGCGGTGCGGACCAGGGACGGGCCGCGTACGAGAACCGGGCCGGCGGCGGTGTCCTGCCGCCACCAGTGGGCGGTCTCGGCGGTGTCGGCGATCAGCAGCTCCAGGCCGTTCACCAGCACCCGGGTCAGGCCCTTGTGCGTGTAGTTCAGGCGCAGATCGCCGCGTTCGGCGTCCCAGGTGGTGGTGACCCGGCCGTCGAGGACGGTCACCCGGGGCCGTGCGGAGTACCGCAGCACGGTCTCGCCGGTTTCGCCCGCACGCCCGTACAGCAGTGCCACGTCCCGCTCGCCGATCCGGGCGTGCGTCATGATCTCCGAGGTGGAGTAGACGAGCCGCTGGCTCTCGCTCAAGTCGTAACCGGCCACGAGGAGTTTGGCGTCCCGGCCGTCAATGGCGATCGTGCCCTGCTGGGGCACGCGTGGGTAGTCGCCGTCCGCGCCCTTCAGCGAGAGGGTCGTCTCGTCCTTGTCCTTCACGCGGGTGTCGGCGTGCCGGACGGTGAAGAACTGGGTGCCGTCGTCGGGGTTGACGCGCCGGTCGACGCGCAGGGCGTCGTCCGACGGGACGGGCGCCTCGGCCTTGTCGGTGCGCGCCAGCGAGGCCACCGAGTTGACCATGTACCCGAGGCGCTTGAACTCCTGGTACTTGTCGGTCAGTTGACGGGACTCGTTGATCGGGGCCCCGTAGTCGTACGACGTGTAGACCGCGTTGGGGTCGGCGAGCCAGCCCCAGTTGGTGCCGCCGTACGTCATGTAGAAGGACTGGCCGCTCACCCCGGCCGCGATGTTCATCTTGCTGAACACCCGGGTGAAGTCGGTACCGGTGAGTTGCGCGCAGTCCTGGTACCCGGTGCCGCCCCAGGGGTCGAAGGCGCCGCCCTGTGCCTCCGGGATGATCAGCGGAGACTCGGGCTTCCAGTCGTTGACGTAGGAGTAGTCGGGCAGGTCCTTCCAGACGTCGGGGTTCTTGCAGTCGAAGCCCTGCGGGTAGGCGTCGAAGCCGTAGATGTCCGGGGCGCCCTTGCCGCTGACCCAGTTCCGGTTGGCGCCGCCGTCGTTGACGAAGGTCGGGACATCGATGCCGTCCGCGCGCGCCCAGTCGATGAGGGTCTGCATGTAGTCGGCGTCGTGCCGGCCGCCCTGGTACTCGTTCTCGACCTGATAGAGGATCACCGACCCGGTACCACGGGTGAGTTGGTGGCGCGCGATGATCGGGTTGATCCGGCTCATCCACTCCCGGGCCGCCTTCAGGTACTCCGGCTCGGAGGTGCGGTTCACACCGGCCTGTGCCGACCGCCAGGCGGGCATGCCGCCGCCGGAGACCTCCGCGTTGATGTACGGGCCCGGGCGGGCGATCACATACAGCCCCGCGCGCTCGGCCTCGTCGAGCAGCCGCTCCACATCGCGGATGCCGGTGAAGTCGTACGAGCCGGGCTTGGGGGAGTGGTAACCCCAGTCGAAGTAGAGCGAGACCGCGTTGAAACCGCCCGCCTTGATCTTCTGCAGTACATCGCGCCAGGCGTCGGGGCTGGGCAGCCGGAAGTAGTGGAACTCGGCGCCCCAGAGGTACAGGGGCTTGCCGTCGACCTGCACGGAGTACTGGTCGTAGGTGACGGTGTGCGGGGCCCTGGGCTTCGCCTGGACCTGCGCGGCGGCGGCATGTGTGCTGGTCAGGGGCATGACAGTCAGGGCTCCGGTGAGCAGCAGGGATCTCCACCTGCCCCTCATGACGTCAGCTCCTTCACCACCGCGGCCCGCGCGGTCTCGATGTCGCCCACGTCCTTCGTCCGGCCGTCGAGGTTCCGGGTCGCGGTGGTGAGCGCCTCGGTGAGTGCCGCGCTGTCGGTGCCGCCGTCCTTCTTCCGCAGCTCGGCGACAAGTTCGTAGTCCTCGATGCCCTCCTTCAGCTGCTCCCAGCGGATGCTGGACATCGGGCCGTCCTTGCCCGGGTAGACGAGGTACTCGTCGCCCTGCGTGAAGATGTGCACCGGCTGCTTGAAGGGGTCGCTGGTCCAGCTGTTGTACGACCAGCGCAGGAAACCGTCCAGATTCCGCTGGGCGGAGATCCACGGCAGCATCCGCGACTCGACGGCGGGGGAGTACGACAGCGTGTTGGGGTGGGCCGGGGAGCCGTACACGTAGAAGGTCGTGATCTTGCCGGCCTTGCGCCGCTCCGCCGCCTTCTCCTTCGTCATCGCGTCGATGCCGCCCCAGTCGACGGACAGGTTGGACGCGATGCCCTCGGTGCTGATCGAACCGGCCACGGAGATACGGTCGTCGAAGACCGGCGCCACCTCGTGGACGAAGTCCCTGACGACCGTCATGGTGTCGACGGGCCGCTCGTCGAAGGACAGCCAGGTGTGCTCCAGCCAGCCCTTCGCCTTCAGGTGCTGCTCGAAGGCGGGGAGGAACGCCCCCCACGCCTCCCGCCAGCGGTCGCCGCCCAGATCGACGTTCTCGTAGACGGTCCTGCCGGTGCTGGTGTCGGTGTAGGTGAGGTGCTCCTGGTCCTGGAACGCCAGCATGGAGAAGGCGCCGATGTCGGGGCCGAGACCGGCGCGTCTGGCGGTCCGGACGTACTGGTCGAAGCGGCTGAAGTCGAAGGAGAACGTCTTTCCGTTCCAGTTCCAGCCCACCATGCTGGTGTACGGCGTGGCGGTCTGCGACTCCCGGGTGCCGAGCGACCACTGGTGGTGCCACGGGTTGTCGACGATGGTGGTGTTGATGACCTTCTGGCCGCGCGAGGCGAGGTCGCGGTCGTACTTCTCGATCAGCTTCCAGTGCCGGTCGGACCAGAGCTTGACGCCGTGGTTCTCGGCGATCGTCTCCGGCTGCGCCCACACGTCGAGGAAGAAGTCGTAGTCCTCCGGGTCGGGCACGCTCGCGTCCGCGACCTCGATGGTCAGCGGGTAACTGGCCTGGGTGCGGCCGTCGGCGCTGACCTTCACCGTGCCGGTGTAGGTGCCGGGCCTGGCCTTCTCGGGGATGTGGAAGGTGAACCACAGCGGCTGCGCCGCGTACGCGGGCACGTCCACGGAGGCCCGCTCCTCGAGCGGGTCGCCGACGACGTCGGGGTTGCGGTCGCCGGACACCTCCTTGCCCGAGCTCACCTGGTCGATGGTGGCGGACCAGTCGACCTCGCTCTTGGAGCGCTGCACAGGCACGTACTTGACGAACCTGACCTGGGTGGAGGCACCGGACAGCTTCGCGCCGCCCGGCCCGGTGAGGTCGCCGACCACCGCCTTGACGTCGTCGAGGTCGTGGCCGGAGGCGATCGCGAGTTGCGCCGAGACCTGCTCGTTGCGGACGGCGGAGAGCTTCAGCTCCCTGGTGTCCTTGCCCTGGATGGCGGTCATCGGGTAGCGGGGCACCCGCTCCTCCGCGGAGCCGGCGAAGGAGCCGGTGGGAACCCAGGTGATGGTGTCCCTGGTGCCCATGGCGTCGGCGACCTTGACGGTCAGCCAGGTGGTGGTTGCCTTGGAGTCGAGGTCGGTGCCGGTGGTCGTCGTACCGGTGACGGCGATCGCGGTGGTGCTCGCGGCCACCACCACCCCCGCGACGAAGCCGGCGAGCGCTGAGGACGTACGTGCCATGGGGCTGGGTTCCCTCTCTCACGGCGGGGCGGGGAGGTGTCAGGAGGTGACGGTGAATCCGCTGAAGACGGCTTCGATGTTCTCGCCGGGATAGTTGGCGTTGGCCGCGCTGGCGACCATGCCGGCGTCGCCGGTGCCTGCGGCCGACGCCACCCGGGCGGTGCCGACCTGCGACCAGGTCTCGCCGTCCTTGCTGGCGTAGGCGGTGTAGGTGTCGCCGTCCCGGGTCAGCTTCAGATACGCCGGGTGGTAGGTGGAGCCGCCGCCCGCCCAGGTGTCGAGCTTCCCGTCGCCGTCGCTGTCGGTCATGAACTCCAGGCCGTAACTCTGGGTCATGACCAGCACCGCGTAACCGCCCTTCCCGGGCGCGGTCAGGTCGTTGGCGAGGGCGATGCCCGCCTTGCCGACCGGGGAGGCGCTGTTCTGTGACACCAACTGGACCTGCACGGTGGCCTTTTCCCCGGCCACGTCGTCGCGGTAGACGACGCCCTTCTCGTCCTTCCAGCCGGACAGGTCCTGGCCGCCCGCCCAGATGGCGAACTGGTCGCCGCCCTGGGCGTACTGGGCTTCCCCGGAGGTGGTGTCGGTCGTCAGGTACGGCTCCCGCACACTGCCCGGGGCGGCCTTCACCTGCGCCTGCACGGTGTCGGACACCCGCGTGGAACCGTTGTAGGTGGCGGTACCGGTGAGGTCGTGGCTGCCCCATCGGGCGTCGCCGGCCGGGGTCACCGTCCAGGTGGTGGTGAGGGTCGCGCCGTTCTTCAGGGACTTCGCGGTGGTCGGGCCGGTCGCCTCGGCGCTCCAGCCGGCGGGCAGCTCCAGTGCCGCCTTGGCGTTCTTCAGGGTGCGGGTGCCCCAGTTGGTCACCTCGGTGGTCACTTCGAACGGAGTACCGGAGGCGGTGGACGGGGCGTCCGGGGTGATCAGGACGGAGGCTGCCGGGGCGTCGTCGCGCTTGAGGGCCTTGACGGCCTTGGCCGCGCCCTTGGCCTTGAGGTTCACGAAGGCCGGGGTGACGCCGAGCGGCGCCGCGTACCCCTTGAGGGTCCTGGGGCCGCGGATCACGGTGCCCTGGTTCACGTCGTACCAGGTGCCCGGCGGCAGATGGACGGAGCGGGTCGCGCCGGTGCCCAGTTTGGGCGCGGCCAGCACGGCCGGACCGAGCATCCACTCGTCGGTGACCGTGTAACCCGCCTCGTCCTTCGGGAAGTCGAAGAACAGCGGCCGCATGATCGGATCGCCGGTCTTCAGGGTGTTCTGCACCTGGTCCCAGATGTAGGGGGCGAGCTTCTCGTGCGTCTTGATCGACTGCCGGTAGAGGTCGACCGTCTCCTGGTCGTAGTCCACCTTCTGGCCGGTGGTGGTGTCGTTGGTGTCGACCGGGGAGGTCGAGGCGTACATCAGCGGCATCAGCGAGGCGGACTGCGCCCACCGCACCAGCACGTCCTTCGACGGTGCCGGCTGGCCGCCGGAGCCGCCGATCATGTCGGACTCGACGAACGGGTAGCCGATGCTGGAGATGGCCAGGTTCTGGGTGGCGGAGGCGCGCAGGGAGTCCCAGCCCGTGCCCTTGTCGACCTGGCGGGTGACGAAGCCCGCCTCGTGGGCCGTCCGGTTCCAGTGCACCCGGATGCCGGCGCCCTGGAGGTCGAACTCATCGGCGAGCTGCGTGCCGAGCTGCTGGTAGTCAGTGGCCTGGTGGCCCTCGCGGGGCGCGCACTTCTCGTCGAAGAAGCGGGTGTCGAACTTCAGCCCGTCGATGTCGTACGTGTCCATCAGTTTCCTGAGGTTGCCCTCGTACCAGGCCTTGGCCTCGGGGTTCGCCAGGTCGATGATCCCGGCCTGGCCGTTCCACCAGGTCACTTCACACGGCTTGGCCGTGTCCCCGGCGTCCATGAGCAGATAGCCGTGGTCGGCCGCGTACTGGTAGTTGGCGGAGTCCAGGTTG
Organism: Streptomyces sp. NPDC002588; assembly: GCF_040295925.1. Classification (NCBI taxonomy): domain Bacteria; kingdom Bacillati; phylum Actinomycetota; class Actinomycetes; order Kitasatosporales; family Streptomycetaceae; genus Streptomyces; species Streptomyces sp. NPDC002588. Next base: position 211,881 of record NZ_JBEOWF010000003.1, on the reverse strand, counting down.
ATCCACAGGGTGACCCAGATGCCGAAGTCGAACCCCATGTCGTGGATCTTCTCGGAGAGGCCCTTGGGATCCGGGAAGGTCTTCGGATCCCAGGTCAGATTGCCGTAGTTCGACTCCCACTTGTCGTCGAGCTGGATGGTGTGCCCGTCCAGACCGTTGTCGTGGAGGTCGGTGGCGTAGTCGAGGAGTTTCTCCTGGTCGACCTTGGTGTAGAACTGCGCCCAGGAATTCCACAGCGGCTTGGCGTACTGCTCGTAAGTGGCGTCGCTCTTGGCCGGTTTGCCGACGATGCCGATGTAGTCGCGGTAGACCCCGAGCGGGGTCGACTCGACGAACACGGTGGCCTTGTAGGTGTCGGGCGACTCGACGGTGAGGGTGCCCAGGCCGTCCTTGCCCTTGTCGAGAGCCACGTCCATGACGTTCCCGGTGTCGACGCGCAGACCGGTCGACCGGGAGGTGTACCAGAACGGGTCGATCATGTTGTACGACGCCGGGCCGAAGGCCGTGTGGTCGACCTCGCCGGCGTCGAGCGGCCAGGGCTGGTCGACGCCGGGACCGCCCTGCGGGGTCTCCGCCTCGCCGTGGCCGTACCAGTGGCCGGCCGAGGACAGGTCGTAGGCGAGGCCCAGTTGCCTCGGCCCGCCGCCGTGGACGTCCCAGTCGAGCTGGTAGCGGTCGGCGGCGGGGGTGATCCGGGCCTCCACGGTGGCGCCGTCGAGCGTGCTGCCGGCGGTGACGGTCAGGACGCCGCTGCGCCACGTCCAGCCGGTGACGCCGGTGGCGTGCTGCCAGGTGCCGTCGGCCGCGGTGAAGCGCAGGGCGCCGGTGTCGCCGGCGGCCGTGGCGAGCACGGTCTTCCCGGCGCGGCGCGTGGTGAGGGCGAGTTCGTCGGTGGCCACGTCGAGGGTGTAGCCGGGGGCACCGGCGGAGGCCGGCACGGAGACCGTGACGGCGTGCTCGGTGCGGACCACCTTCGGCCCGCCGGCGGCGGGCCGGGTGACGGCCGCCGCGGTGGAGCCGGTGACGGGCGCCGTCAGCAGGGCGGCGGTCAGCGCGGCAGGGAGTAACAGGCCGGCGGGACTGCTCAGTCGTGCGTGCACTCATGTCCTCCTGTCGGACAGGACGGTGACTCAGGAGCGGCGGTACGGGGTGCCTGGCAGGGCTGAGCGTCTGCTTGAGGCTGCATGGGAATGCAAGATTCACAGAGATTTCGCTCATGTTCTTGCGGTAGTCGCCACCTGTCAACAGGCGGCGGCGCGACCCTGCCGGCACTCGGGTGCTCTCGAGGACCCGCTGTGTCCCTGATGGCGGTCGCTCTCCGGCCCCATCGGCAGGTGTCCGCGGAGCCGGAAGGCGACCGTAAAGGAAGGGGAAAATCCGGTCAGGCAAGGATCACGGAACGGGTCAGATGGCGCGGATTGTCCGGGTCGAGCCCGCGCGCCGCGGCGAGGGCGGCGGCCAGCCGGTGCACCACGACGAGGTCGGACAGGGGGTCCCGGCCGAGTGCCACCAACTGCCCGCCGGTGCGCGCGATGTCGTCGGCGAGACCGGACGGCAGGGCCGCCGGGTCGCCGAACCACCACGCCACACGGCCGGGCCCGGTGACGCTGATCGGGCCGTGCCGGTACTCCATCACCGGATAGGCCTCCGTCCAGGCGCACGCGGCCTCACGCATCTTCAGCGCCGCCTCCTGGGCGATCCCGTAGGCCCAGCCCCGCCCCAGGAAGGTGAACTGCTCGGCCTCGAGGACCCCGGCCGGCAGTGGTTCGTCCAGCGCCGAGTGCCCCTGCTGCGGCAGATACCCGAGGTCCTCGCCCAAGTGCGCCCGCAGGAGCACCAGTTCGGTGCTGGCGAACCGGGTCTGGACGACCGAGGTCTCGTCGGCGAAGTCGAGCAGGACGACGGCGTCCGCCGGCTCCGTCACCGGTGAATGCGGTACCGCGGTCACCGCGGTCGTGGGGGTGTGCCCGCGCAGCCGGCGCAGCAGCTCCAGCACCTCGGTCGTGGTGCCGGACCGGGTCAGCGCGACCACCCGGTCGTAGGCGCGCCCCGTCGGCATCTCGGAGGCGGGGAAGGCGTCGGTCTCGCCGTGGCCGCCCGACTCCCGCAGTGCCGCGTACGCCTGGGCGATGAACCAGGACGTCCCGCAGCCGACGACGGCCACCCGCTCGCCGGACCGGGGCAGCGAGGCGGAGACGGGGCCGTCGGGCTGCCGGACCAGCGCCATGGCCTGCCGCCAGCAGTCGGGCTGGGTCGCGATCTCGATCTCGGTCTGACTCATCGGGAGGTCTCCCCTCTCGGGCGCACGGCGTGACCGATACGTGATGCGGCGGCCCTTGACACCGTGCGCGTTTCATTGAGCATCATGTCGCTAGATGATTGATAGCACCGATAATCGAGCATAAACAAGCAAGCGAGCGCGCAATCAGGCGAGCACGCGCTTGACCAAGCACGCCATGCGTGCGGAGAGGTACTCCGTGAAACGGCACCTCGCGGGCCTCGCCGGGGGACTGTCCCTGGCCCTGGCCCTCACCGGATGCGGCAAGGGCAGCTCCTCGGACAGCGGCGGATCCGACGGAAAGACGATCAGGTTCGTCGCGGCCAAGTACGACGACGACACCCAGGCCTACTGGACGGCGCTGATCAAGGACTTCGAAGCCGCCAACCCCGGCTACCGGGTGAATCTCGAAGTCGTCGACTGGGAGCAGATGGACTCCAAGGTCAAGACGTACGTCCAGACCAAGCAGGAACCCGACGTCCTCAACTACAACAAGTTCTCCGACTTCGCCCGCGACGGCCTGGTGTACAAGGCGCAGGACGTGGTCTCCCCCGCGGTGCTGAGCGACTTCCTCCCGCTGTTCCGGCAGAAGGCGCAGTACGAGGGAGCCCAGTACGGCCTGCCGTTCATCTCCAGCGCGCGCCTGTTCTTCTACAACAAGGACATCTTCGCCAAGGCGGGCATCGCCCGGCCGCCGACCACCTGGGCCGAGGTCGAGGCCGACGCCAAGAAGATCAAGAAGGCCGGATACATCGGCCTCGGATTACCCCTCGGAGCCGAGGAGGCCCAGGCCGAGTTCCAGATCTGGGCGATGAACAACGGCGGCGGCTGGACCGACGCCTCGGGCAACTGGGCGATCGACCAGCAGGCCAACGTCGACACGCTCACCTATCTGCGGAAACTGACGAAGGACAAGGTCACCCAGCCCAACCCGGAGGCCACCAACCGCAAGGACGTCTTCAACCAGTTCGCCCAGGGCAAGATCGGCATGCTGAACGGGGCGGTCTTCATGCGGAAGGGCTTCATCGACCCGGTCGACGCGAAACTGAACTACGGCGTGGCGGCCCTGCCCAGCAAGGACGGCAGCACACACAAGACGCTCGGCGTCCAGGACTACCTCGTCGCGTTCAAGAAGAGCGACGGGTCGAACAAGGCGGCGGTGAAGAAGTTCCTCGACTTCTTCTACCAGAAGGAGAACGCCGCGAAGTTCGTCTCCACCGAGGGGTTCCTGTCGGTCACCAGGTCGGCCGGTGAGGCGCTCAGTTCCGACAGCGGGAACGCCGCCTACTACAAGCCGTTCGTCGACGCCCTCGCCGACGCGGAGTTCGCCCCCACCGACGACCCCGCATGGGCCGCGGTCGACGGCGCCGTGAAACAGCGCATCGGCACGGCGGTGGCCGGCGGCGACCCCGCCGAGGTCCTGGGCGAGATCCAGAAGACCGCGCAGAAAGGCGACTGACCTCGGTGGCCGTACACGATGTCACCATGAGCGCCGCCGGGACCGGACGCCCGGCCCCGGCGGCCCCGGCGCCGCCCTCGCGGCGCCGCGGTCGAAGGACATGGCGCGCACTGGAGCCGCTGCTGTGGCTCGGCCCGGCGACCCTCCTCATCCTGGCGATGGTCGTCTGGCCGGTCGTCGAGATGATCCGAACGTCCCTGACCCGGGTGAGCTCCACCGGACAGTCCCAGGGGTTCGCCGGAGTCCGCAACTACACCGACCTGTTCGCCGAGGGCGACCTGCCGGGGGTGCTGCTGCGCACCCTCGTGTGGGTCGTCGGGGTCGTCGCCGTCACGATCCTGGTCTCCCTCGGCCTGGCCCAGCTGCTGAACTCCCGGTTCCCCGGGCGCCGGCTGGTGCGGTGGGCGCTGATCGTGCCCTGGGCCTCGTCCGTGCTGATGACGGCGCTCATCTGGCGCTGGATGCTCAACAACTTCTACGGCGTGGCCAACCGGCTGCTCATGGATCTCGGCCTGCTGGACGCACCGGTCAACTGGCTGGCCGAACCGGGACCCGCCCTGGCCGCGATGATGGGCGTGGCGGTGTTCGTCTCGCTGCCGTTCACCTCGTTCGTCCTGCTGGCCGGTCTGCAGAGCATCCCCGCCGAGGTGTACGAGGCGGCGCGGGTGGACGGCGCCGGCCCGGTCCGCGGCTACCTGGGCATCACCCTGCCGCTGCTGCGGCCCTCACTGGTGGTCGCCGCGATCATCAACGTCATCAACGTGTTCAACTCGTTCCCCATCATCTGGGCCATGACGCGCGGCGGCCCCGGCTTCGCCACCGACACGACCACCACCTACCTGTACAAACTCGCCTTCGACAACCAGTCGGTGGGGGAGTCGGCCGCCATGGCCGTGGTCAATTTCGGCTTGGTCCTGGCTGTGGTGCTGGTCTATCTGCGCGTCGTCCGCGGACAGGAGGCCGCCGAGTGAGCAGCCCTCGCACAGCCGCGCCGCGCAGCAGGCGGCCGAGGCCGATGAAGCTGCGTACCGTCCTGCTCACCGCCGTCGGATGGCTGGTGGCGCTGGCGTTCCTCGCGCCCTACGCGGAAATGCTGCTGACGGCGCTCAAACCGACGCCCGAACTGATGAAGTCCCCGCCGTCCTATCTGCCCTCCCGGTGGCAGTGGTCGAACTTCACACACATCTGGTCGCTCACCGACCCGCGGGTGGCGGACGCGCTGGTGTTCTCGCTGTACGTCGCCGGGGCCGCCACGCTGCTCGCCCTGGCCGTCGGGCTGCCCGCCGCGTACTACACCGCCCGGCACCGCTTCCGCGGGCGCGGCGCCTTCCTGCTGCTCGTACTCGTCACCCAGATGTTCGCGCCCACGGCGCTCCTGGTCGGCATCTACCGGGAGATGGTCAGCCTCGACCTGACCGACACCGCCGAGGGACTCATCCTGGTGAACGCGGCGTTCAACCTGCCGTTCTGCGTGTGGATCCTCAACGCGTACTTCGCGAGCATCCCGCGGGAACTGGAGGAGGCGGCCTGGCTCGACGGCACCGGGCGGCTCGGCGCCCTCACCCGTGTCGTCCTGCCGCTCGCGATGCCCGGTGTGGTGACCGCGCTCGTCTACACCTTCATCGGCGCGTGGAACGAGTACGTGGTGGCGCTCACCATCACCTCGTCCGGCAACCGGATGACCCTGACCAGGGCGATTCCCGGCTTCGTCACCTCGTACCACGAGCAGTGGCAGTACCTGTTCGCCACGTCGCTCGTCGCGATCGTGCCCGTGGTGGTGCTGTTCGTCTTCGTGGAGCGCTACCTGGTGGCCGGACTGACGGCGGGCGGCGTCCGGGGATGACACCGGTACGCGCATCGCGGCCGGCGCCGCCAGGGGAACGGCGTGCGCCGTCAGGCGCGGATGACCTCCACGCCGGCCGCCGTGAACGACTCGGTCAGTTCGTCCGAGGCGGCCTTGTCGGTCACCAGGACGTCGATGTCCTCCACCGGGCAGATGCGGGCGAAGGCCCGCCGGTCCAGCTTGGAGGAGTCGGCGACCGCGACGACCTGCTGCGCGCGCCGGGCCAGCGCCCGGTTGATGCTGGCCTCGCCCTCGTGGTGGGCGGTCGCCCCGTGGGCCACGTCGATGGCGTCCACGCCGATGAAGACCTGGTCAAGGGCGATCTCCGCGAGCAGTTCGGTGGCCAGCGGCCCGATCAGCTCATAGGACGCCGGCCGGGCCACCCCGCCGGTCACCACGAGCTTGACGTGGCGCCGTACGACCAGCTCGTTGGCGATGTTGAGGGCGTTGGTCACCACGGTGACCGCCGTCTCCGCGCCGCCGGAACTCAGGTCGGCCCGGGTGGCCAGCGCCCGCGCCACCTCGGTCGTCGTGGTGCCGCCGTTCAACCCCACGACCGCGCCGGCCTTCACCAGTCCCGCGGCCGCGTGCGCGATCCGCTCCTTCTCCGGAGCGTTGCGCGCGGCCTTGTAGCGCAGGGGCAGGTCGTAGGCGATCGCGTTGATCACGGCTCCGCCGTGCGTCCGGGTGACCATCTGCTGGCGGGCCAGCTCGTCGAGGTCACGCCTGATCGTCGCGGCGGAGACCCCCAACTCCTCGGCGGCCGGCTCGACTTCGATCCGCCCGTCGCGCGTCAGCATCTCCAGCAGCGCGCTCCACCGGGCCTGCGGTGCCGCCATGTCTCACAACTCCCTGTCGGTGGTGTGCGCCACGATGTGCGCACCTCCATGAAACCACAGCGCTTGATTGGGTGTTTTATGGTCGTCAAACGAGCAAAACCCTGCACGTCCCGCGCGCCTGGTGCGTCGCTGCCGCAGCTTTCGTGGCCCTCGCACGCCGCGATCGGAGGCCGTCCGTGCCGCTGACCCCCACCGCCGACGTGGTGAGCTCCGCGTGCCGCGACAGACGGGCCGTCGGCGCGTTCAACGTGATCACCCTGGAGCACGCCGAGGCCGTCGTCACCGGGGCGGAAGCCGCGGGCTGCCCGGTCATCTGCCAGATCAGCGAGAACGCCGTACGTTTCCACGGCGGCCGGCTCGCCCCGATCGCCCGCGCCACCGCCGCGCTCGCCGAGGCGGCGACCGTCCCCGTGGCGCTGCACCTCGACCACGTCACCGACGAAGCGCTGCTGCACCGCGCCGCGGACTGCGGCTTCGGATCCGTCATGTTCGACGCGTCCGCGCTGCCGCACGCCGAGAACGTCACCGCCACGTGCGCCGCGGCGCGGTGGGCGCACGCCCGCGATCTGTGGGTGGAGGCCGAACTCGGCGAGATCGGCGGCAAGGACGGAGTGCACTCGCCCTCGGCCCGTACGGACCCCGATCAGGCGCGCGACTTCGTGTCCGCCACCGGGGTCGACGCACTGGCCGTCGCGGTCGGCAGCTCGCACGCGATGACCACGCGCACCGCCCGGCTGGACCACGATCTCATCGCCCGCCTCGCGGAGGCGGTCCCCGTGCCGCTGGTCCTGCACGGCTCGACGGGCGTGCCCGACGTGGAGCTCCGGCAGGCGGTGGCGGCCGGCATGGTCAAGGTCAACATCGGTACGGCCCTGAACGCCGCCTTCACCGGCGCCGTCCGCGCCACGCTCGCCGGGGCGCCCGCGGCCGTCGACCCCCGGCCGGCCCTCACCGCGGCGCGCGGGGCGATGGCCGACGCCGTGACCTCGGCGCTGCGGACCCTGGCGGGCGGCGGGCCCGGGACGGGATGAGCCGGCCGGGGTCCGCCGACCCGGCGGCGCCCCGGGCCGCTCCCGGCCCCGGCGCACGTCACCGTACGGCCCGCGCCGCTCGGCAGCGAGGCACCTCAGGAGGAGCGGCACGGGCTCGGTCCCGACGACGGGGGAGACCCTCCGCCCGCCGGGCCGGCCCAGACCGGTGACCAGGAGAAGCCCCACCCGGCCCTGCGCGAGGACGCGCCGTCACTCGGAGCGCGCCGGGGCGGGCGGGGAACCCGCCGGGGCCACGTGAGTCCCGTCCGTGAGCCTGCCGACGGGAACGTCTCGCGGCCGCAGGCCGACGACCAGGCCGGCGATCACCACGGCGATGCCCAGCCATACCGACGGCCCAGGCACTCCGGCGCCCGACACGGTGCCGACGGCCGCCGCCGCCGGCGGCGCGATGCCGGTGAGCAGCCCGGCCCGCCCGGCCCCCACGGAGCGCACCGTCGAGTACCACAGCACGAAGGCGACCGCCGTCACCATCAGCGCCAGGTAGCCGACGGCCGCCCACTGGGTCCCGGACAACTCCCGTGCGGCCGAAGGCCCTTCCCGCGTCACGCCGAGCACGGCCAGCAGCACCCCGCCCAGCCACGTCGCGTGCACGGACACCCCCCACGGGGTGTGCCGCGGCAGCACCGGCACCGCGAGCAGCGTGAACGCTGCCTCGCAGCCCAGGGCGAGCGCCGCCCAGGCCACCCCGACGGCATCGGTGCGGCCGGTTCCCTCCACCAGCACCGCGCCCGTCATGACGACCGGCGCCGCCCACAGGACCTGCCGGCTCGGTCTGCGCCGCTCCAGCAGTGGACCCACCACCCCGAGAAGCAGGGGCACGCAGGCCACCGCGACGGCGACCACCGCGGGCTCCGCATGCGCGACGCCCCGGACCACGGCCACGTTGAACAGCACCAGACCGGAGACCGCGAGCCCGGTCAGCCACAGCCACTCCCGCCCCCTCGGCCACACCGGGCGAGCACCGGCGAGCCGGGCGACGACCATCAGGATCACGGTCGCGGCCGCGTACCGGACGGCCTGGGCGGTGAACAGCGGGGCGTCGACGAGGGTGTGCGAGACGGTGACGCTGCTGCCGACCAGCGTCATCCCCACCATCCCCGGGACCAGCTGGGCGAACGGAGCCGAAGGTGTGTCCATGCCGTCCACCCTGCCGTCACAATGGACGCCATGGGCAGGTCCACGAAGCCATCGGTCGAGGGGTCCAAAAAACCACGTGCGACGACCGCTCCGGCGTCCGCCCCGGGCTCCGGTGCGGACGTCGGCTCGGACTTCCTCCAGCTGGACATCGGCCAGGCGCCGCCCGGCGGGCGGACCGCCTGGCTCGCCGACCGGCTGCGGTCGGCCATCGCCGACGGCCGGCTGCCCGTCGGAGCACGGCTGCCCGCCAGCCGAGTGCTCGCCGACGAGCTGCGGGTCACCCGGGGCGTGGTCACCGAGGCCTACCGGCGGCTCGCCGAGTCCGGTCAGATCGCCGGTCGCGGCCGGCTCGGCACCGTGGTGGTGGCGGCACCCGCCGCACCCCGCGATCGCGCCCGCGGCACCGCGCAGACCGGGCCCGCGCTCTTCGGCTCGGCCGACCGCGAGGGCGTCGTCGACGCTCTGCGCGCCCTGCCCTGCCGGATCGATCTCTCGCCGGGTGTCCCCGACCTGGCCGCCTTCCCCCGCACCGAGTGGCTGCGCGCCGAGCGCGCCGTCCTCGCAGGCGTCACCCCGGCCGACTTCGGCTACGGCGACCCCCGGGGAGCCCTCGCCCTCCGCCGGGCCGTGACCGGCTGGCTGGCCCGCAACCGCGGTGTCCGTGCCGACCCGGACGAGGTCGTGGTGGTTGCGGGAGTGGCACAGGCGCTCGGCCTCCTCGCGCAGATCCTGCGGGCGGACGGGATCCGCCGCATCGCCGTCGAGGACCCCGGATCCCTCGGCGCGCGCCAGCAGTTGGAGTACGGGGGCCACGCGATCGTCCCCGTCCCCGTGGACGCCGGCGGCCTCGACGTCGGTGCGCTGCGCGCCAGCGGCGCGCGTGCGGTGCTCCTGACCCCGGCCCACCAGTTCCCCACGGGTGTCGTCCTCGACGGGGAACGCCGTCGCCGGCTGCTGGGCTGGGCGGCCGAGGGCGGGGTGGTCATCGAGGACGACTACGACGCCGAGCACCGTTACGACCGGCCGCCGGTGCCGGCGCTGCGCTCGCTGGCGTCGGAGGGCGTCTGCTACGCGGGCAGCGTCTCGAAACTGCTCGCGCCCGCACTGCGGGTGGGCTGGCTCCTGGTACCGCCGGACCGGCTGGACGCCCTCGTGGCGGCCAAGCGGTACGCGGACCTCGGGAACGGCATCCTCACCCAGCTGGTCCTGGCCCGGCTGATGGACTCGGGCGAGCTGGAGCGGCATCTGCGTCATGTCCGGCTGCGCCATCGCCGACGCCGGGACGTGATGCTGCGGGCCGTCGAGGCGCACCTGCCGGGTGCCCGCGTGCACGGGGCGGCGGCCGGCCTGCACCTGACGGTCACCTTCCGCGACCAGTCCGGCGGCTTCCGTGACACCGACCTGGCCGCGGCCGCTCTCGCGGAGGGCGTCAAGGTGCATCCGCTGTCCTGGCACAGGATCAGCCCCGGCCCTCCGGGCCTGGTACTCGGCTACGCCGCCGGCCCCGCCCACGACATCGACGAGGGCATCGCCGCCGTGGGCGCCGTCCTGCGCGGCCTGCGCTCGGGCCGGTGACCGGCGGAACGCGATGGACGGTCACCGGGTGGTGGCCGGTCGCGAACCGGTCGCAGTTGCCCGCCCGTTCGTGCTGTGCACCGAGGCCGAGAGGCGGTGGCCGGTGGTGGGCGCCGAGGGGCCGAGCCGCGGAACGTGGTCGTAGCCGCCGCGGGTCACCGCCCTCGGCCGGCCGTGGCCTGTGCGTACGGCACCAGGCGTACGGGGCCCACGAGTCCGTGGTCCTGTCGGGCGACAGCGCCGAAGACCGCCGGCTGGGCGACCCGGAGCCGGTTCACGAGCGGGGTCGCCACCTCCACCTCGATCACGTTGCGGCCGCGCCTGAGCAGGGGGCCGACGTCGACGACCGGCTGGAGACGGTCGAGGGGTGCGGCGCCGGTGCCGTTGACGGTGACGCGGGCGGTGTCGGAGACCTGACCGAGTTCCAGGCGGGCGCCGTGCGAGGACGTCCAGCCGGACGGCAGGTCGATCGTCGTCCGGTACCGGCCGATGCCCGCGGAGTCGGCCAGTTCCGGGATCCGCGACCAGGGCAGCAGTGTGTCGAGGGTCAGGGTGCGGTGGACGTGTCCGGTCCGGTCCTGGCCGGATCCGGGGTACCAGTCGTCGACGTCCAGCCGCCACTGACCCGGGGTGATCGGGGCGGGTACGGGCGGGATCGTCGTGGTGACCGTACGGCCGGACGACAGGCGCGTCGTGTACGCGCCCGCGGTGTTCGAACGGACCGTCAGTTCGCCCTCGGTGAAGAGGACTTCGGGCGCGTCCGTGGTGAGGACGTGCGGCCGTGCTCCGTTCCGGTCGCCGAAGAGCCCCGGGCGTCCCAGCGCGACGATCATCACCTGTCCGGGCTGGAGGGCCACCCGCACGGTGACGTCCCCGTCCCGCTCCGAGTACCGGGCGATCCGCGTGACCTCGCCGGTCCAGGGGTCCAACAGGTAGGGGATCGTCGCCCCGCCCCCGGCGCGGCGGGTGTGACGCAGCGTCACCTCGTGGTCGATCGCGGCCACGGGCGGTTTGACCGTCTCCGCGTGTTTGCCGTTGCAGAGGTAGTAGAAGTCGGCGTCCTGCGTGACGCGGTGTGCGTTGAGGAGCGTGGAGGGCGTGGCGTGGTGTACGTCCGGGGTGATTCCGAGCCGGGTGAGGGCGTCGCCCACGGCGTCCTTGTCCGTGATCCGCAGGACGTTGGGCAGGCTGAGCAGACGGGTGAGGAGTTCGCGCAGCCGGTCGGTCTCGCCGTCGTCGGGGACGCCCGGGGTGAGCGGCTCGTCGAAGGCGCCCAGCAGGACGACCGGCAGTCCGGCCTCGGCCATCGTGAGCAGGCGGCGGGCGTCGGCCGGGGCGAGGGTGGGGGTGGAGCCGTAGAAGAAGTCGCCCTCGACGAACAGGGCTTTGTAGGCGGGGCCGTTCGGGGCGAGCCGGCCGCCCGAGACGGTGGCGCCCGGCAGGGCGAGCAGCGGCCCGCTGAGGAACTGGTGGGTCCAGCCCAGCGGGACGCCGGTCGCGGTGAACCAGGACGCGCCGATGCCGGTGGCGGCATAGCCGGTCTGCCGGAAGACGGCGACGTCGGCGCGGGCGGTGCCGGACTGGAGCACCCCGTGCACGCGGCCGAGGTACGCGGCGAGGTCCGTCATGTGGTGCCAGGTGGGCTGCCGGGGTCCCCACGACTCGCCGTAGCCGGGGCCGCCGTTGTACGGGCTGAAGGCGGCGAAACCGGGCCAGCTCGCGCCGGGTGCCGTCGCGTAGGAGAAGCCGTGGACGACGGTCTGGTTGACGCCCGCCGCGTAGGCGCCGCCCATGGTGCGCAGGAAACGGTCCCAAGTGGTGCTGTACGCGGAGCCGTTGTAGGCGCCCGCCTCGCAGGACAGCACGGTGTGGCCCGCCATGTCCCTGCCGCCGGCGAGGCAGCGGAAGTCGTCGAGGTTCTTGAAGCCGAGGGACTCGCCCTCGGGGAGGTCGAGGATCGCCGCCGAGGCGATCGCGTCGGTCTGCAGGCCGTACGGCTGGGCGCGCAGGTCCATGCCGAGGGAGTGGGCCCAGTCCCGCAGCGCGCGGACGTGGTGACGGTTGAACAACTCCGAGAAGGTCTCCCAGAAGTCGTGCCTGATCTGCCGGGTCAGCTGGGCCTCGAAGGCGAACACCTGGTTGCCGTCGCTCAGGACCAGAGCGGGCAGGTACGGCAGCAAGGGGCGGCCGGTGTGCTTCTCGAAGGCGTCCGGCAGTGACGGCGTCCAGGTCAGGCCGTCCGTCTCCAGCTCGACGGAGTCCTCGAAGAAGGCGCCGCCCGCCGCCCTCAACAGGCCCCGCAGGCTCGGGGTCAGCAGCCGCCGCTCCCAGAAGTCGGTGACGGCCGCGGTGCCCGCCGGGTCGAGATGGTCGACGACGTAGGCGGCCGGCGCGGTGTGCGGGCCGGATTCGGGCTGCTGACCGCAGCCGCGCGTCCAGTAGGAGATCAGCACCCAGTCCCCGGCCTCGGGCGCCGTCCACGTCAGGGTGCCGGCCTCGTCGACGGCGGAGGTGAGGTCGCGGACGCTGGAGACGTCGAGCCCGGTCTCCTTGCGAGTGGAGTACGCGGGGTCGACTCGGGCGGCCTGGACGGCGAGGAGCCGCTGCCGGGTCACACCGGCGGCGGGCGCTTGCACGGGTGGCGGTACCGGACCCTGGAAAGTGGCTCCGCCGCCCAACGAGGCCCGGCCGTGGACGAGTTCCTTGGCGGCTGCTTCGTCGTCAGGGGTGAGGCCGGGCACCGCGACGGGCCAGCTCGGGCCGAGAGTGAGGTCGAGGGTGAGGCCCCGTCTCGCGGCCCGGCGCAGTGCGGCCTCGACGCCGTCGAGCCATGGCCCGCTGCCCCAGCCGTGGTGGGCGGTGTCCAGGACCGACTTGTCCTTGACGCTGTGATGGACGGCGGCGATCTCCGCGCCGCCGAATCCCGCGTCCGCGATCTGGTCGACCTCGCGGGCGATCTCGTCGGTGTTCACCAGACCGTCCGGCCACCACCAGCGGAACTTGGGGCGCACCGGGCGAGCCGGGTGGGTGAACCAGTCGGCGGCCGGTCCGCGTGCGTCGGCGGGGGACGGCGCCGCGGCGGCGGTCGTCCCGGATCCCAGGGCCGCGGCGATCCCGGCCGTGGCCCCGGCGGTGAGGACCGCTCGTCGTGACATGCCGCCGCCCTGCGCGACCGGTGCCTGCATGAGGCTCCCCCAGGTGATCGTCTGTGGTTTGAATCGTTTCAATCACTCTCGACGCGGGAACGCTAAACCTCGGTCCGGATCAAGGTCAAGATGTGGGACGGACTCGAGAAGCGGAATGGGCTCGGGGTACGGGTGTTGTCCGGGCGTCCAGGGTGAGGACCTCGGTACCCGCCTTCCGGGCGTCGGCGACCGGAGCGGCGGTCGACGCCACCGCGGGCGGCGGCGCACTCGCGCAGCACGGCGGTGATCGTCTCGGGATCGGGGTGTGGCCGATGGGGCGGGCGGGCGTGGCGGAGCCGGTACCGGGGCGTGCCGGCCTTTCCGGGCCGTCGCCCGCCCGCGTCCCGGCCGCCGTGATCGCCGACCGGCGGGGTTCAGTTGCGTGAGTTGCCGAACAGCAGCCGGTAGCCGATCAGCAGGACAAGGGAGCCGCCGACGGCCGCGCCCCAGGTGTAGAGGTCGAAGAAGTGGCTCTCCACCGGGCGGTCGAGGAAGCGGGCGGAGAGCCAGCCGCCGACGAAGGCGCCCGCGACGCCGGTGACGGTGGTGCCGATCAGGCCGCCCGGGTCGCGGCCGGGCAGCAGGATCTTCGCGATGGCTCCGGCGAACAGACCGAGGATGATCCAGCCGATGATGCCCATGATGTTGCTCTCCCGTCGGGTCGGGCCTGGCGGAGCCCCCCTCGGGTGTCCGCGCTGTAAGTTGCCTGATTGCGCAAGGGTAGAGGTGGCAGTGAGGCATCGGCGAGATCCTGATGGCGGCTGAACCCGAGTCGTCGAGATCCTGTCACCAGCTCAAGACATTCGATCAAAGGCCGTCGCTCAGAGGTGTTCACTCGGAGGCCTTCGCTCAGAACATTGCGCAACCCGTGAACTGGATGCCCGACGTTCGGCGGCCTGCGGCACCCTGGCCGGCGGCTACACTGAGTGGGCGCGCATGCCTCTGCTGTGACGCGAACGGGACGGGAGAGGGCTGTGGCGGACAGAATCGGTGGCTTGGAGGACCCGTCCGCCGAGGTGCTCACGGAGGCGGCCGCCGCGTTCGGTCTCCTCGCGTCCTCGGCCCGGCTGCACCTCATGTGGGCCCTGTCGCAGGGCGAGAGCGACGTCACCCACCTCGCCGACCGTGTCGGCGGCGCCCTGCCCGCGGTCAGCCAGCATCTGGCGAAGCTGAAGCTCGCGGGGCTGGTGCGCTCCCGCCGCGACGGCCGACGGCAGGTCTACTACGTCGACGACCCGGACATCGTCACCGTGGTGCGCGTGATGGTGGGGCAGTTGACCGCGCGCTCGCACCAGGTCCCGGCGCCGGTGCGCCGGCTGCGCGGCACCGGTGCCTGATACCGCGAGGTCTCGGGACCGGGTTCCGCGATGCCGGATCCCGTGCCGCCGGACGGACTGCTTCGCAGCCGTCCGGGCCGGCCGGCCGCATGTGGCGTGACACACCTCAACCGACCCACCACTCCTGACAGTTGCTCATGGAACCGGCGCCGGTGGCGCTACGCTGCTGTGCCGTGCAGGAGACGCGTCTCGACACCGCTCGGATCCGGGCGGCTCGCCGGGTGATCGACCCGGTCTTTCTCGACACTCCGCTGTACCGCTGCGAGGCGCTGGAGCCCGGCCTCGGGTGCGCGGTGAGCATCAAGCTCGAAACGGCGAACCCGGTCCGCAGCTTCAAAGCCCGTGGCACCGAGGTGATCGCGAGCAAGCTGGCCGCCAACGGCTCGCGAGCCGCGGTGTGTGCGAGCGCGGGCAACCTCGGCCAGGCCCTCGCGTGGTCCGGTCGCGGCCGGGGGCTCGACATCACCGTCGTGGCATCCCGCTTCGCGACTCGGGCCAAGCTTGATCGCATCCGCGCACTGGGCGCCGGGCTGGAGCTGGTGGACGGCGACCACGAGACGGCTCGCGAGCGCGCGGCGGCCATCGCGCGGCACGACGGCATCCGGCTGGTCGAAGACAGCCTGGACATCGAGACCTGTGAGGGCGCGGCGACCATGGGCCTGGAACTGGTGGACACCGCCGCGTCGTTCGACACCGTCCTGATAGCTCTCGGCGGCGGCGCGCTGGCCACCGGCGTGGGTCATGTGATGAAGGCGGCGGCACCCGAAATCGAGGTGATCTGCGTCCAGCCGCAGGGCGCACCCGCGCTGACACACTCGTGGCGCAGACGGCGTGTCGTCACCACCGACTCGACCGACACCATCGCTGACGGCGTCGCCGGCCGGCGTCCCATCCCGGCCGTCCTGGACGACCTCCTCCTGGTCGCCGACGACGCCGTCCTGGTCCAGGAGGCGTCGATCATCGCCGGTATGCGGACACTCCTCGAGCACGCCGGCCTCGTCGTCGAACCTTCGGCCGCGCTCGGCATCGCGGCGATCCTCGAAGACCGGGACCGCTTCGCCGGCCGACACGTCGTCACCATCGTGTGCGGCAGCAACGTCGACGTGGACGCCTACCACCACTGGGTCGGCGCGGCCTCCCTCCGGCAGTCCTGACCATTGCTCATCAGGGTGCCGTCCGCGCGTCGTCGAGACCTCCCGTCACCGGAGGCAGAATGCCGAGGCATGCGAGACCGGCCGACGGGTTTGAGCGAGACAGCACCGGTCCGGGCACTGGCCGACGGCTGGGCCGTCGAGGCCCGGTCGGTCGAGTACCTGCCGGTGGGCGCGGGCAGCCATCACTGGTCGGCGGTCGACCGGCACGGGACGGCGTGGTTCGTCAAGGCCGACGACCTCGGTGCCGAGGTCGGCGGGCGCGATGACGCGTTCGGCCGGCTCGGCCGGTCGTTGAGCACCGCGCTGGCCCTGAAGCACGACGCCGGGCTCGGCTACGTCCTCGCGCCCGTCCCGGCCCTGACCGGCGCGGTGGTGTGGCGGCCCACTCCGCGGTACGCCCTCTCGGTGTTCCCGATGATCGCGGGCGTCGCCGGGCAGTTCGGGGTGCACCGGCCCGAGGACCGGGCCGAAGTGACGGACCTTCTGGCCGAGTTGCACCGGGCCACCCCGCTGGTGGCGGACACCGCTCCACGCACGGATCTGGTGCTGCCCGGCCGGGAGCGCCTGCTCGAGGCGCTGCGTGACCTCGACCGGGAATGGACCGGCGGGCCTTCGGCCGAGCCCGCCCGCCGGGTGCTGGCCGCGCACGCCGGGCGCGTCCACGGGTGGCTCGCCGACTTCGACCGGTATGTCGACACGGTCCGTGGCACCGAGGCGACGTGGGTGGTCACACACGGCGAACCACATCCCGGCAACATCATGCGAACCCCGGCCGGACTGTGGCTCATCGACTGGGGCACCGTGCGGATCGCTCCACCGGAACGGGACCTGTGGATGCTCACCACCGCCCTGGCCGACCTGCTCGGTGAGGAGCGGGCCGGCGGTGAGAACGAGGTACTGGCGCGCTACACCCGGGCCACAGGCCGCATCGCCACACCGGCCGGCATCGCGCTGTACCGGATGTGGTGGACGCTCGCCGACATCGCCGTCTTCGCCGACGAACTGCGTCGGCCGCACGGCACCGGCGAGGACATCGCCCTGGCCCTGACCTGTCTCACCGGCTATCTCCAATCCAGCCGCACCTTCCCGTAGCGGCGGCGACCGGCCCCCGGATCCGCAGCCCTCCATACATGCGACGGGTGCGTGAGCGGCTCCCCCTTGTTCAGGGGCGGGGAGAGCCGTCAACGGGCGGCGCAGGACGGTTCAGCCGCCAGACCACGTCGATCCCGCTGCCGGAGGGAGCCGTGGGCCGCGTCACCTGTTCGCGCAGGACTTCGGTGAAGCCCAACCGGCGCGGTATCGCGGCGCTGGAGGTGTTGGCCAGGTCGTGCACGATTTCCAGGTACGCCACGTCCGGCAGGGTGAACATCTCGGTGACCATGGCCGCCGTCGCTCTCGTGGCGATGCCCCGGCCGGTGGCGGCAGGATGCAGCCAGTACCCCATGCGCCGGCCCTGGGGTTCGGCCCAGCGGTAGGTCTGGCACATGCCGACGAGAGTGCCCTCTTTGGCGATGGCGTAGTTGTACACGTCACCGCTCGCCCAGTTCGACTCGGACCTCGCGAGGAAGTCTCGGGTGCTCTTCTCGCTGTGGTGGGCGACCCACGGCTCCCAGGGGCGCAAATGGTCCAGAGACTCCTCGATCAACTGGAATGCCGGAGCGAAGTCGCTCTGCCCCCGCCAGCGTCGCAGGACGAGGTCTCCGCACTCGATGATCTGCCTCGGTCGCTCCATGACGGCCATGATTGTTCGCCGGCACGGCTCGCTGCAACGGGATACGGAGGACCGGCGTCGCGTGCGCGTCAGTGGTGGTGGCCGTGCCGGCCGAGGGTCTCGACGGGGGTCGCGCCGGGGCGGGTCCACTGCGGTACGGGCCGGCTGGTCGGCCCCCAGGTGGCGTTGCCGTCCGCGTCCGAGCGCCAGTACCAGCAGGCCTGGCGGCCCACGGACGGGTACCCCTCGCGGACATCGCCGAGCACCGGCCGGCCCTCGGGGTTGTCCTCCCACGCCTCGCCGCGGCCGTAGGGCGTCATGTCGAGCAGACTCAGGGACCCGTTGACCGGTTCGTTGCCACGGCCCGTCGTGGAGTAGGTGAGGAACACGCGGTCGCCGTCGCGCAGGAAACACGCGATATGGCCCATTTCCCCGCCGACCGGCGCCGCCACGCCCCGCACCGAGTACCAGGGCTGGGTGTACCCCATGAACTCGACGTAGGGAGCCACCTCGTCCCACGGGCCCGAGGTCAGGACGGCGAAGGAGACACCCCGGGCATTGAGGTAGACGGCGTCCTTCACATGCCAGGCCGTGGTGGTGCAGCCCTCGCACTGACCCTGGTGGGGCGCGCCGTCGTACCACATGTGCTGGTAGACCACGAGCTCGTCGCGACCCTGGAACAGGTCGAGGAACGGGACCGGGCCGTCGGCGCCGGTGACCTCGACCGAGCCGTCGAGTTCGACCATCGGCAGCCGCCGCCGGGCCGCGGCGATCGCGTCGCCCTCACGGGTGTGCGCCTTCTCGCGGATCAGCAGCTCCTCGCGCGCCGCCTGCCAGGTGGCCAGGTCGACGACCGGCGGCTTGCCGGGGAGGTCGCTGCTCGTGTTGCCGGGCGTGGTGGTCATGGTGTCCTCCGTGGTGCTCGTGCCGGACGGCGTCGTGGAACGTCCTGAGACGCTCACCGGAACAGACTCGCGACCATGCCGGAACTCATCGGCGCCGGGGCCGGCACCCGCGGAGCCGAAAACCGCCGTGGAGGTTGCATGAGAAGCCTCACCTGTGAATTGCCCCAGGATTTGCGCTGCACCGGCCAAGGTTTTGTTAGATTGCGCAACTACGCAATCAAGGTGATCTTGCTTGCCGACCTGTTCGTCGTCGCGCAAGTCCGGCCCCGCCCCAGGGCGGCCCGGCCGGCGCGGGCCCGACCGTTCATGGGAGTGGTAGATGAGCGACCCGTGGGACGGCCAGGTCGGCCAGGCCACACGCAACCGCAGCCGCACCGCCCAGGTGCCCGGGCAGCGTACGACCGGGCCGGACGGGGTCCGACCACACGGCGGCAGGGCCGCCGCCCGCGCGGCCGAACGCCGACGCGGCGGCAGGGGAGCGCGCCGGGCCGGGCCGGTACGACGCGGCCGACGGGTACTGCGGACACTGGGTCTGTGCCTGGCGGTCCTGGTCCTGGGCACGGCCGGCGCCGGCTGGTGGTTCTACCAGCACCTGAACGGCAACATCAACAGCGTCTCGCTCGGCGGCAAGGGCGGCACCGAGAAGGCCGACGCCTTCGGCCGGACCCCGATCAACATCCTGGTCATGGGCTCGGACGGCCGTACCAGCAAGGCGGACTGCAAGCTGGGCGGAGGCTGCTCCCAGACCGGCGTACAGACCGGCAACGGCAACGCGGACGTGCAGATGGTGGTCCACATATCCGCCGACCGCTCCAACGCGACCGTGATGAGCATCCCGCGCGACACCATGACCGACGTCCCGGCGTGCAAGGACGGCGAGACCGGCACCTCCACGCCCGGCTACTACGGCCAGATCAACAGCGCGCTCCAGTACGGCCCCGCCTGCCAGGTGGCCACCATCCACCAGCTCACCGGCATCCCCATCGACCACTTCGTCAAGCTCGACTTCTCCGGCGTGGTCAAGATGTCCGACGCGGTCGGCGGCGTCTCCGTGTGCGTGAGCAGCAACGTGTACGACACCTACTCGCACCTGAAACTGTCCGAGGGCACCCACACGCTCAAGGGCGTCGCGGCCCTGGAGTTCGTCCGCTCCCGGCACGGCTTCGGCGACGGCGGCGACCTCGGCCGTACCGTCTCCCAGCACATCTTCCTCAGCGCGATGATCCGCAAGTTCAAGAGCGCGGGCACGCTCACCGACCCCACCGCGGTCTACGGCCTCGCGGACGCCGCCACCAAGGCGCTGACCGTCGACGACGGCCTGGGCAGCGTGCAGAAGCTGATCGGGCTCGCCGCCGACCTGAACAAGGTCCCCACCAAGCGGATGACGTTCACCACCATGCAGACGGCCCCCGACCCGACGAACAGCGACCGCGTCGTGGTGGGCGAAGGCGCCAAGACCCTGTTCTCCACCATCGCGAACGACCAGTCCCTGACCACCGGCTCCGGCAAGAAGTCGGCTGCGGCCTCCGCCACCGCGAAAGCCGAGGCCACCGCCACGGTGGCCGCCGTGCCGGCCTCCCGGATCGCCGTCACGGTCGAGAACGGCACCGGCATCACCGGCCGCGCCTCCACCGTCGCGTCCGCCCTCACCGACGCCGGCTTCAGTTCCGGCACGACCACGGCCAACGCCCCGAGCCCCGCGACCACCACCACCCTCACCTACGGCGCCGGCCGGAAGGGCGAGGCGCAGACGGCCGCCAAGGCGCTGGGCCTGCCGTCCGCCCGCCTGGAGCAGGGCACCGGAACCGGTCTGACGCTGGTCATCGGCAGCGACTGGCCGAGCGGCGCCACGTACCCGGGCGGTACGTCCTCGCCCGCGCCCGCCGACACCCGGGCCGCGGTCTCCAACGCCCACGCCCAGACCGCCGACGAGGCCAAGACCTGCGCCAAGGTCAGCCCCTTCAAGACGGTCGCTCTGAACGGAGTACCCATGACGCCGGCCCAGGCGTACGCGGCGGCGAGCAGCAAGCCGGACTCGGACGACTGAGGTCGTACGGATCGGAGAAGCCGCCCGGGACAACAAGGATCGTCACCGGCCGAGGCGCCGGCCGGCACCCCCTGGCGCATCCGGCCGGTGCCGGCTCGCCGATACTGCAACAGGCGCGGTACGCGATGGAGCTTCTGCCGCCCGACGACAGGACCTCCCCCAGGAAGGCTCAACACGGTGACGACCGTCGCATATCAGGGTGAACCCGGATCCAACTCGGCGACCGCGGCGCACGCCCTGTACCCCGGCAGCGGCGAACTGGCCTGCACGAGCTTCGAGCAGGCCCTCGACGCCGTGACGCTCGGCACCGCCGACGTCGCCGTGATCCCGGTGGACAACTCGGCCGCCGGACGGGTCGCGGACGTACACCATCTGCTTCCGGAGTCGGGGCTGTTCATCGTCGCCGAGTACTTCCTCGCCATCCGCTTCGATCTCATGGGAGTGCCCGGCGCGACCCTGGACCAGGTGGAGTGCGTACGCAGTCACGTGCACGCCCTGGGGCAGTGCCGCAAGGTGCTGCTTGCGGGCGGCTGGCGCACCCTGGTCAGCGACGACACGGCCGGAGCGGCACGCGAGGTGGCCGAACTCGGCGACCCGCGGCACGCGGCCCTCGCCCCGCCCGCCGCGGCCGGGCTCCACGGCCTGCAGGTGCTGCGCACCGAGGTCGAGGACGACCCGGACAACACCACCCGGTTCGTCGTCCTGTCCCGGGACGCGGCCCCGGCCCCGGACCTGGGAGAGCCGACGATGACGAGCCTGTTCTTCAGCGTGCGCAACATCCCGAGCGCGCTGTACAAGGCGCTCGGCGGGTTCGCCACCAGCGGGGTCAACCTCACGAAGATCGAGAGCTACCAGATCGGCGCGGGGCTCAACGCCAGCCGCTTCTACGTCGAGATCGAGGGCCATCCCGACGAGCCCCCTGTCGCCCTGGCCCTGAACGAACTGCGCTTCTTCTCCTCCGAGGTGCGCGTCCTGGGTGTCTATCCGGCCCATCCGCACCGGCTGGAGAGCTGACCGCACCCCGGTCCGGCGCGGTGGAGAACGAGGGCTGGGGTTTCCCGGCCGGTGTGCGAGGCTGGTCCTGCGGACAGGCGCGGACAGGAAGGTGAGATGCCATGAGCGATGTCGAGGAGAGGGCGCTGCTGGCGGGCGGCTGCTTCTGGGGCATGCAGGAGTTGATCCGGAAGCTTCCCGGCGTGGTGCGCACCCGGGTGGGCTACAGCGGTGACGACGACAAGCCCCAGCCCACCTACCGCGACCACGGGCGGCACGCGGAGTCGATCGAGATCGCCTACGACCCCGCGGTCACCGACTACCGCACGATCCTGGAGTTCTTCTTCCAGATCCACGACCCGACCACGAAGGACCGGCAGGGCAACGATGTGGGCCTCAGCTACCGCTCCGCCATCTTCTACCTCGACGACAAGCAGCGGCGCGTCGCCGAGGACACCATCGCCGACGTCGAGGCGTCCGGGCTGTGGCCGGGGCCGGTGGTGACCGAGGTGGTGCCGGCCGGCCCGTTCTGGGAGGCCGAGCCGGAGCATCAGGACTACCTCCAGCACTATCCGAACGGGTACACCTGCCACTTCCCGCGCCCGAACTGGCGGCTGCCCAGGCGCGGCGAGTCCTGAACACCGCAGCGGCCGGGAATCCGTCCACGCCGGGCGGATGGCGGCCGTGCCGCTCGGAGGCGCCGTGGGCGGTCGGACCACGGCGTCCCGTGCGGGTGGGCGGTCAGCGGCGGTCGGCGTCGACGACTGCCGCGCGGCCGTCGCGGACGCGGTGGACTGTAAGCCGCGGTGGCCGGTCAGCGCAGACGCGCTGACCCCCGCACGCGTTGCGTCACCGGTCAAGCAGGTGACGCCTGGGTGGCGAGCCCCCCCGGATCGCGCTTCCGTTTCGCCCCGGGGATCGTCGGACCGCCGTCACAGATCGAGGACGAGGCGGGGCCCGCGGGAGCGGGAGACGCAGATGAGCATGGTGTCGCCTGCGGACCGTTCGTCCTCGGTCAGCAGTGAATCGCGGTGGTCGGGCCTGCCGTCGAGCACGTCGGTCTCGCAGGTGCCGCAGGTGCCTTCCCGGCAGGAGAAGTCGACCGCGACACCCGCCTCCTCCACGGTTTCGAGCACCGAACGGTCCGGCGGCACGGTGAGGGTGAGCCCGGAACGGGCCAGTTCCAGTTCGAAGGCCTCGGCCGGGGCGCTTTCCACCGTCTCCACCGGGGCGAACCGCTCGACGCCCAGTGTGCCGGGCGGCCAGCCCGCGCACTGCTCCTGGACCGCCCGCAGCAGGGGTTCGGGACCACAGGCGTGCACGAGGGTGCCCGCTTCGGGCATGCCGAGGCAGCCGGCGAGGTCCAGCAGGCCGTACTCGTCCTGCGGACGGACGAGTACCCGGTCCCCGTGCGGGGCGAGGCGGTCCAGGAACGCCATGGAGGCCCGGGTGCGGCCGCCGTACAGCAGACGCCAGTCGGCTCCCGCGGCCTCGGCGGCCTCGACCATGGGAAGGACGGGCGTGATACCGATGCCGCCGGCGATGAACAGATGACGTGCGGCGGGCCGCAGCGGGAAGTTGTTCCGCGGTCCGCGGACCCGCACGGTGGCGCCTTCGCGCAGGCGGTCGTGGACGTACGCCGAGCCGCCGCGGCCTCCGGGCTCGCGCAGCACGGCGATCTGCCAGGCCCCGCGTTCGGCGGGGTGTCCGCACAGGGAGTACTGGCGGATCAGATCGCCGCCGCCGTCGCCCTCCAGAATCACGTCGATGTGGGCGCCCGGCGTCCAGGAGGGGAGCGCACCGCCGTCGGGGCGGCGCAGGGTGAGGGAGACCACGCCTTCGGAGGCGAGGGTGCGGGCGGCCACCGTGAGGGTCGTCGGGGCCGGGGACGGTCGGTCGTTCATGGTGATTCAGCTCCGGGGTTCAGGCGGCCTGCCTCGGCGGATGCGGCAGCGGCGCGTCGCCCTGGCCGTCGCCTCCGCACACGGCCGCGACCTCCTGGGGTGGGCGACGGGGTCGGGTGGCGGGTCGGGCGGTTGGGTCAGGCGACGGCGTCGACGGCACGATCGGCGATCATGTGGGCCGTCTCGTTGACGGAGTGCAGAACGATCCGTCCGCCCGGCATGCGCCGCACCCGGCTGACCGACGTGTAGCCGGGATGGAACCAGAACATCCTGGGCAGGCCGAGCACCGTGGCCAGATAGGTGTTGGTGATGCCGCCGTGGCACACGGCGGCGACCCGCCCGCCGGGATGGGCGTCGAGGATGGTGTCCATGGCCCGCGCGGCCCGCGCGCGAAAGGCGTCCCAGTCCAGGTCGGGCACGAAGTCCTCGAAGCGTCCCTCGGCGAGCGCCGCCGCCCGGGGGTCGTCCGTGCCGATCTGCTCCGGCGGTGTGTAGGGCTGTGACACGTCCGTGTCCCACTCGCGCAGGTCGTCGAGGACGGCGGCGGTCATGCCGGTGAGCCGTTCCAGGGGTGCCGTGGTCTCGCGGGCGCGCCGCAGCGGGCTGGAGTAGAGGGCGTCGAGGCCCTCGTGCCCGAGCCAGACGGCGAGGCGTTCCGCCTGAGCCGTGCCCTCCGGCGACAGCCCCGGGTCGAACACGCCCGCCAGGGGGAGGCCGTGCCGGATGAGGAGGAGTTCGGTCATGGATGATCCTTCGGAGGTGCGACGATCCGTCAGGGGGTGCGGGGCTGCTGGGCGGGCGGGCCGGCTCAGCCGGCGATGGTCCGTTCCGAGCTCCAGTAGGGGCGGCGCATCGCGCGTTTGTCGAGCTTGCCCATCGCGTTGCGCAGCAGCTCGGGAACGAACTCGTACGTCTTCGGGCACTTGTAGGCGGCGAGGCGCTCGCGGCAGAACCGGTCCAGCTCGTCGGCCGGCGGCTCGTCGCCCGCCACCACGACCAGCGCCCGCAGCGACTCGCCGAAGTCCGGGTCGGGCACGCCGATCACCGCGAGTTCGGCGACCGCCGGGTGCTGCCGCAGGACCGCCTCGCTCTCGGCCGGGTACAGGTTCACGCCCCCGGAGACCACGACGTCCGCGGCCCGGTCGGTGATGAAGATGTAGCCGTCCGCGTCGACATATCCGATGTCGCCGAGCGTGAAGACGCCGGGGGAGAGGTAGGCGGCCTTGGTCTTGTCCGGGTCCGCGTGATAGCGGACGCCCTGATCGTCCGGCGCCCGGAACGCCAGCAACCCGCGTTCTCCGCACGGCAGTCGCCCGCCGTCGTCATCGGTGACCAGGACCTCGAACGGGGGCCGGACGCGCCCCACCGAGCCCGGGTGGGCCAGCCACTCGGTGCTGCTGATACGGGCCACGGTTCCCGCTTCGCTGGCGCCGTACGACTCGGTCAGCACCGGACCGAACCAGTCGATCATGGCGCGCTTCACGTCCGGCGGACACGCGGAACCGGTGTGGGAGACCTGCCGCAGGCTGGACACGTCGTACCGGGCGCGGGCCTCTTCCGGGAGGGCGAGCAGCCGTTGGAAATGGGTGGGCACCATGACCGTCGAGGAGACCCGCCACCTCTGCACCCGGCTGAGGAACGTCTCCGCGTCGTATCTGCCGAGGACGACCACCGGCTCACCGGCCGCCAGGTGCCGCAGCGAGGTCAGCGGCGCGTTGTGCTGCAGCGGGCCGCACACCAGGTGCGGTCCGGGCGGGAATCCGGGCCGGGCGGACATCGCGGCGAGGTAGGCGGTGCTGTCGGCGACCGGGCCGCTCACCCAGCGCACCTCGGTGCCGCGTGCCCGTCCGGTGGTTCCCGAGGTGTAGACGAGTGGCGGCCGGGCGGGCCGGTCCGTGGGGAGGGTGCGTCCGGCGGGCGCGGCGGCCAGCCACAGGTCCCAGTCGAAGGCGTGCCCGGTCGCCGGGGTTCCGTGCGTCACGACCGGCAGGCCCAGTTCGCGGCCCGCGTCGAGGGCCGCGCCCGCGCCGACGGGTCCGGCGATGATCCCGGTCACACCGGCGTCGGTGATCTGGTCGACGAGCTCGCCCGAGGTGAGGTTCCGGGAGGTGGCCACGGTCCCCACTCCGGCACGCAGACCCGCCAGATGGGCCACCAGCGTCGGGATCGCGTTGTCACCGAGGACGGCGACCCGGTCGTCGGGGCCGGGCGCGAACTCCAGCAGCCGGACCGCCGCCCGCGCCACCTGGTCGGCGAGAGCGGACCAGGACAGCACGCCCAGGTCGTCCACCAGGGCGGCCTCGTCAGGTGTCTCCTGGGCGCGACGGTCGAGTGGCAGCAGCGACATGGCTCCTCCGGCGGCTCCTCGGTCCTCTCCCGATTCGAGGGGGAGAGGGAATGCTGAGACTGTAGCGTTTATCAAGAAAGTGCGGAACACTCTGACCGCAGACGGAGCTGTTTCCGCATGTTTCAGCGGTGAATGGCCCACCCGTCCTCACCCCTGTTACTGAACCTGTCGTCTGGTAAGTGTTCGAGGAGGAGCCATGGCCCAGCCCGACCCCGACGCATGGCGTACCCAGGTCCGGCAGTGGCTGGCCACCGTGCTCGAACCGGCGCGGGGGCAGGAGCCCGGCCAGGACGCCGCCGACCTCGCCGTGTTCCACAACCTCCCCCAGCACGAGGAACGCCTGCTGCTGGAGCGCTGCCGCGCCTACCAGCGGGCCCGCTTCGACGCCGGCTACCAGGCGCTGGCCCTCCCCGAGGACAAGGGCGGAGCGGGGCTGACCGCCGCCCACGTGGCCGTCTTCGCCGAGGAGGAGTCCGCGTTCGAGGTGCCGCCGTCCACCGAACTGATCAGCGTCACCGTGCGCCTGGTCGCGATGGCCGTCTCCCTGTTCGGGACGGCGGAGCAACGCCACGACCACGCGCGCGCGTTCCTGCGCACCGACCTGCTGGCCTGCCAGCTCTTCAGCGAACCGGGCGCCGGATCCGACCTCGCGGCCCTGCGCACCCGCGCCCGGCAGGAGGGCGACTCGTGGGTGATCGACGGTCAGAAGGTGTGGACCTCGGGAGCCCAGTTCGCCGACTACGGTCTGCTGCTCGCCCGCACCGACCCGGACGTCGTCAAACAGGCCGGCATCACCGCCTTCCTGGTCCCGATGGACGCCCCCGGAGTGGAGGTGCGCCCCATCCGGCAGATGAGCGGCGGCGCCTCCTTCAACGAGGTCTTCCTCAGCGGCGTACGCGTCCCGGACCGGCTCCGGATCGGGCGACCGGGCCAGGGCTGGGAGGTCGCCACCACCACCCTCGCCTTCGAGCGGACCGCCTCCGGCAGCGGCAACCGCCGCAAGGGCGGCACCTTCGCGGACGTTCTCGCGCTCGCCCGCTCCCTCGGCCGCACCGAGGACCCGCTGGTCCGCCAGCGCCTCGCCGACCTGTACGTCCGTGCCGCCCTGCGCGCGGCCACCGTCGAGCGCGTGGCACGGACGAGCGCGGCCGGCGGCCGGCCGGGTCCGGAGGCGTCCTTGACCAAACTCATGGCCTCCGAACTGCTCACCCGCACGGGCCAGGTCGCCGCCGAGCTGATGGGAGCGCGGATCAGCGCCGACACCGGCGAACCGGGCACCTTCGCCTGGACCCAGCATCTGCTAGGCGCCCCCGGCTACCGGCTGGCCGGAGGCACCGACCAGATCCAGCGGAACCTGATCGGCGAACGGGTGCTGAAGCTGCCGCCGGAGCCGCGGGCGGACCGGGCGCCGTTCTCGCAGCTGCCCGGCAACTGAGCCACCGGGACGTTTCGGCAATCACGAAGGAGTGACATCGATGGATCTGGGACTGACAGGCGCGAAGGCGCTGGTGACCGGCGCGAGCCGGGGCATCGGCCGGGCGATCGCCGGAACACTGGCGGCGGAGGGGTGCGCGCTGGCGCTGTGCGCCCGCGGTGAGGAGGACCTCGCCAAGACCGCCGCCGAACTGCGCGGGGAGGGAGCCACCGTGTTCGCGGAACCGGTCGACGTCACCGACCCGGGCGCGCTCGCGGGCTTCGTGGAGCGGGCGGCCGGTGAACTCGGCGGCCTCGACCTGCTGGTGTCCAACGTGTCGGCGGGCAACGTCAAGGGCCCCGAATCCTGGGAAGCCAGCCTGCGCGGCGACCTGATCCCGTTCGCGGGACTCGTCGAAGCGGCCCTTGTGCACCTGGAGGCCTCCGACCGGGCCGCCGTCGTGGCCATCGGCACCACCAACGCCTCCGACACCGCGCGGCCGGCCGGAGCGAACTCGTACTCCGCGCTCAAGGCGGCCGTCGTCCAGCACGCCTCGGCCCTCGCGCACGCCCTCGCGCCGAAGGGCATCCGCGTCAACACCGTCTCGCCCGGCCCCATCGACTTCCCCGGCGGCGCCTGGGAGACCATCCGCACCGGCCGCCCGGAGGTGTACGAGGAGGTGCTCGCCAAGCTGCCCATCGGCCGCTACGGCACCGCGGAGGACGTGGCCGCGGCGGTGGCGTTCCTGCTCGGCCGGACCGGCTCCTTCTGCGTCGGGGTCAACCTCGTGGTGGACGGCGGGCTGCTCACCCGCGTCCAGTACTGAGCCGTGGCGGGCCCGGCCGGCCGCCTGGACGCCGTCCTCGTCTGCGGCGGCCGCTGGCACGACTTCGACCACGCGCGGCTGCGCCTGCTGGAACTGCTCGGTGAGCATCCTCGGGTACGCACCACGGTCCACCAGGACTACGACTGCGTGGCCGCCCTCGACAGGGCCGATCTGCTCATCACCTATACCTGCGACGTCCGGCCCCGCCCGGCGCAGCGGGCCGCGCTGGCCCGGTTCGTCGAGCGGGGCGGCCGCTGGCTCGCCCTGCACGGCACCAACTCGGTGATCGAGCCGTCGACCGGGGGCGGGCCACGGGTGTTCACGACGCCACGGCTCCTCGGGGAACTCGCGGGCGTGCTCGGCAGTCAGTTCCTGGCCCACCCGCCGATCGAGCCGTACGAGGTGCTGGTGACCCGGCCCGGCCATCCGCTGGTCGCCGGGATCGGGCCGTTCACGGTCACCGACGAGCTGTACGTGTGCGAGCTGCACGGTGAGCTGGAGGTGCTGCTGCACGCCGAGTACACGGGACCGTGCCGCGGGTTCGCCGAAGGAGACACGGCGGCCCTCGACAGCGCGCCCCGACCGGTCCTGTACCTCAAGCGGCACGGCCTCGGCGAGGTCTGCTACTTCACCCTCGGCCACTGCCGGGGCCGCTACGACGTGCAGGACCTGGGCGTCGACGACACCGGGCGGGTCGACGTCGGACCGTGGGAGACCCCGGAGTTCCTGACGGTGCTCCGGCGCTGCGTGGAACGCGTGGTGGGCGCACGCGACCCGGCAGGGGAGCGGGCGGCCGGCGCCTGAGCGGAACAGGAGCGCGCCTTGACGGACCGGCAGTCGTCGTGGCCTCAGTGAAGGAACTCGCGGGCGCCGCGGAGCCTGGTCCGCAAGCCCTCCTGCGTCGCGCCGCTGTCGAGACGTACGTCGAGGGCCCCGGGCAGGCCGGACTCGGCTCGTCGCCCGGCGGGCAGCCGCGCGCCGTCGAGGCCGTCGCGCCGGGCGATCAGCACACCGAGGTCGTGGCGGCTCAGGGCGTCCGGCCCGGCGAGGTGGAACATCCCGGCCGCGTCGGACAGCGCGATCTCCCACAGGGCGGCGGCGAGGTCTTCGACATGGACCGGGCAGCGGACGTCGTCGGTGAACAAGGCCCCGCCACGGGTGCCGTCCGCCAGGGCGTGCACCGTGCGCTCGTGCACGGACCGGCCGTGCCCGATGATCAGCGAAGTCCGGGCGACGGCGGCGGCCGGCATCAGGAGCCGCACCGCCGTCTCGGCAGCGGCCTTCGCGGCGCCGTACGGGGTGACCGGGTCGGGCAGGCAGCTCTCGTCGTATCGGACGCGCGAGCCGGAGAACACCGCGTCGCTGGAGACATGCACCAGACGGCAGCCCCGCTCGGCGGCGGCCAGCGCCACACGGACGGAGCCGTCGGCGGTGACCGCCCAGTCGGCCCCGCCGCTCGACACGTCGACCACGACCGACGGGGCCACCTCCGCGATCAGCCCGGCCACCCGCGCGGGGTCGCGGAGGTCGAGTCGATGCCACGCCGCACCCGCGGCCCGGCCGGGACGGGAGGCGAACGTCGCCGACGTCTCGTGCCCCGCCGCGGTGGCCTGCCGGATCAGTTCGCCGCCCAGGAAACCACTGCCCCCGATGATCAGAACCGTCATGGACCGGCACGGTAGCGGACACGGCGTCACCTCCCGGCCAAGCCCTGAAACCTCTCTGGAACTCTGTGTGTGCCTGTGGGTTTCTGCTCGGATATCGCCGCCTGACCCGCTCCAACCGAGTCGCTTCGGCGGGCCGCGCACGGGCCCGACCGCGTCCAGAAGCCGTCATCAGGGTCACGCCTTGCGAGTTTCCTTGCTCTTTTCTTGCCGCCGACGTGTCACCGGATTGTCGTCGAGCCCCCGAAAGTCAGATAGGCGACTTTTGCACTTTTCACTCGCGCCTGGATCTACGGCCGGGACACCAATAAGTGCGTCCAGGCCAACGCCAGCGGCCTGACGAGCGCGGCCGACTGCGACTGGGGCAACAGAGCGCAACTGTGGGACCGAGTCGGGTCCACCATCAAAAAGGCTTACACGAACCAGTGCCTCTCCGACTTCTGGGGCGGCGTCTTCTATGTCGAATGCAGCGGCAGCAACGCCCAGAATTGGGATTACTTCACGGCGGGTTCCGGCGTCGTGGTGCAGAATCGAGAAACCGGCAAATGGCTGGCCCACGACGCATCGACCGGGCAGCTGTACACCACTACCGCCTGGGCAAGTGTGTGGCTGTTCACCGGCGGCGAGTAGTCGTCCCGTAGGGCTCGCGGAGTCCGGGGCAGTCGGCCGGCCGGGGCGGTCCCGAAGTCCCCGGCGGGCTCGGCCAGGTGCCGGGGAGAGGAACGTGCCTGGCCGGTGCGGCGGCCAGGCCGGTCGTCCTGCCTGAGACGATCGGGCCCGACCACTTCACACCCCCCACTCCTGCCAGGTCGTCAGCGGCCAGGACGGCTCGGCCGTGCCGCCGTCGGTGGCCGCGGCACCGCCCTCCTCCACATCGCCGCGCCTGCTCCATTGACGGGGCCCACTGACAGAAACACACACCATTCGGGACCGCGCCGCCCCGCTCCGGCGAACGCGGGGCCGTCCTCCCCGTCAGGCGTGCGGCAGAATCACCGCGCGGCCGTTGATGTCGCCGGCGTGCAGACGCTCGTACGCCTCGGGTGCCTGTTCCAGCGTGAAGGTCTCGACGTGGGAGGACACGAGACCCTGCCGGGCGAGTTCGATGACCTCCATGAGCTCCGTGCGGCTGCCCCAGTAGGGGAAGGAGGCCGACACCTCGAACGGCAGGCCGCCCCCGAAGCCGACCGCCAGCGTGCCCCCGCCGAGGCCGACGACGGTGACGTCGCCCTCCACCGCCACCGACGCGGCGGCCACGGTCAGCGTCCCCTCGGCCCCGACGAAGTCGAGGACGACCTCCGCTCCCGTACCGCCGGTGAGTTCCCTGATCCGTGCCGCCGCCTCGCTGTCGGAGAGGAGCGCCTCGTGGGCGCCGACCTCGCGGGCCAGCTTCAGTTTCTCCTCGACCGTGTCGAGGGCGATCACCCTGGCCGGGGTCAGCGCGCGCAACAGCTGCACGGCGAGATGCCCCAGACCGCCGACGCCGATCACCACCGCCGTGCTGCCGGGCAGCAGCTTCGGCAGTGACCTGCGGATCGCGTGGTACGGAGTCAGTCCGGCGTCGGTGAGCGGCGCGGCCTGGACGGGATCGAGACCGTTCAGCCGCACCAGGTGGCGTGGTGAGTCCACGAGCAGGTACTCCGCCAGGGCGCCGGGACGGCCGAGCCCCGGCGGCACGATGCCGAGGCCGCCGGCGTGCGGGCAGCAGTTCTCCTTGCCCTCGGCGCACTTGGCGCAGCGTCCGCAGCCCCACGGGCCGTACACCGCCACCGCCTCGCCCTCCGCCACGTCGGTGACACCGGCGCCCAGCGCCGCCACCGTCCCGGCACCCTCGTGGCCGAGCGTCATCGGCAGGGCGTAGGGGAACTGCTCCTCGGGCCAGCCCATCACCGCCAGATCGGAGTGGCACAGCCCCGCCGCCGCCACCTTCAGCAGCACCTGGCCCGGGCCGGGCTCAGGCAGGGGAACCTCCACGACCTCGGGGGTGTGCCCCACCTGCCGGTACTGGACAGCCTTCATCTCTGATCTCCTTGCCGATGGTCGGATCAGGGCGGGTCCCCGTCCGGCGGCGCAGCACGGCGGGCAGGGCGATCCGCCCGCCGGTGAGGACCAGCGCCACGATGAGGACCGAGCCGGTGAACAGACTCGCGGCCCACTGCGCGCTGGTGGCGAGCCCGAGTCCGGTGATGCCCGTGCCGAGCAGGAGAACGGCGAGTACCGTTCCCCAGGCGTTGAAGCGGCCCGCGCGCAACTGGGTCGCCCCGACGAACGCGGCGGCGTACGCCGACAGCAGATACGGGGTGCCCGCGGTCGGCGAGCCGGATCCGACCGAGGACGCGAAGACGACGCCGGCGAAACCGGAGAGCAGGGCGGAGGCCACCAGGGTCAGAAATCGCAGCCGGTCGGTGCGCACCCCCTGCAGCCGGGCCGCGTCGGTGTTGAAACCGGTCGCGTACAACCGGCGCCCGGTGGCGGTGTGTTCCAGCAGGAACCAGATGGCTCCGGCGGCGAGCAGCAGGTAGAACACCGGCAGGGTGATGCCGCCCACGTCCAGCTGGGCGATGCTCGCGAACGGCTCGGCGAGCAGCTGCACACCCGTGATCGAGCTGTCGTTGGTGACCATGGTGATCAGGGACTGGATCAGCGCGCCGGTGGCCAGGGTGGCGATGAACGAGTCGACGCGCAGGACCACGACCACGATTCCGTTGACGACTCCGATCAGCAGTGCCGCCGTCATCGCCAGGGCGATGGCCGCGCCGGGCCCGAGTCCCGCGGAGACCAGGAAACGCGCGGTCAGCACGCTGGTCAGCGACATGGTGTAGGCGATCGAGAGGTCGAAGACACGTGCGGCCAGCGGCGGTACGACGCTGAGTGCCACCAGACCTGCCACGGCGTTGCCGTTCAGCACCTGCTTGACCGTGATGGCGGTCGGGAACGTGTCCGGTGCCCATACGGAGAAGAGCACGACGATGACCAGCCACACGTACACGGCGCCGATGTTCCTGAACGACAGGGCGGCCGCCGCCCGGGTCGGGATGGACCTCATGTCACTCGGTTCCTTCCAGGGCTCATGTCACTCCGTTCCTTCCATGGCGTGCACGAGCGCGGACTCGGTGATGTCCCGGCCGCTGATCTCCCGTGCGATCCGGCCGTCCCGCACCACGAGGACGCGGGTGCACAGCGCGAGCAGGTCCTGTGTGTCGGAGGAGGACACGATGACGCCCATGCCGTCGTCGGCCTGCCGCTCTATCAGGTCGTACAGCTGCAGGCGGGTGGCGATGTCCACACCCGCGGTGGGTTCGCACAGCGTCAGCACCGGCGGGTGCTGGGCCAGACAGCGGGCCATGACGACCTTCTGCTGGTTGCCGCCGCTCAGCGTGGTGATCCTGGCGCCGGCCGGACGGTGGTCGCCCGTCCGTACGCCGACCCGCCGGATCCAGTCCTCCGCCAGGGCCGATTCGCGGCGTCGGCGCAGCCGTCCGGACCGGGCCCGCAGCCGGTCGAGGAGCGGCAGGGTGAGGTTCTCGGCGACCGAGAAGTCGCCGATCACTCCCTCGCCCGCCCGGTCCGCCGGGACCAGGGGCAGGCCCAGGCCGCCGGCGTCACGCGCCTCGGTCCACCGCTCGGAGCGTTCCGGGAGCCGCAGCCTGCCGCTCACCCGCCCGGCATGGGCCCCGCACACCGCGTACGGCACGATCTCGTGGCCGGAGCCGACCAGACCGGTGACGCCGAGGCGCTCGCCCCTGGCCAGGTCGAAGCCGACTCCCCGCAGCGGCCCGGCCCACAGGTCGCGGACCTCCAGCACGGGGTCGGCCACACCGGAGGGAGGCGGGGGACGGTGGCCGGTCTCCATCTCCTCGCCCGCCATCAGCTCCGCCAGCGAGCGCGGAGTGAGCTCGGCGACGGGGCGGGTGGCGATCCGGCGTCCGCCGCGGATGACGGTGACCCGGTCGGCGAGCGCGAAGATCTCGTCCATCCGGTGCGAGACGTACAGCACGGCGGCGCCGGCGTCGCGGACCTCCCGCACGATGTCGAACAGGCGGGCCACCTCACCGGGCGGCAGCACGGCGGTGGGCTCGTCGAGGACCAGGACCCCGCGGCGGCCCTCCCAGCCCTGCAGGGCGGCGGCGATGGCCACCACGGTGCGCTGGACGGGGGTCGCCGCCGCAAGGGGCCGGCGTACGTCGATGCCGAGGCCGAACCGTTCGACGAGGGCGCTCGTCCGTTGTTCCATCTCCGGCCAGCGGATGTTGCCGAGGGCGGTACGGGCGAAGCCGTGACTGAGGGCGAGGTTGTCGATGGCGCTCAACTCGCCCACCAGCCCCAGTTCCTGGTGGACGAAGCGGAGCCGGTCGTGGCGGGAAGCCGTGACCTGGCCGAGGTCGAAGGGCTCGCCGTCGAGTTCGGCCACCGCACCCGGCTCCGCGTGGTGGTAGCCGGCGAGGATCTTGATGAGGGTGGACTTGCCGGAGCCGTTGGGCCCGATCAGGGCGTGGATCTCGCCGGGCGAGACCTCGAGATCCACGTCCTTCAGGGCCTGGGTGCCGCCGAATCTCTTCGACAGGGCGGCCACCCGCAGCACCGGCCCGGTCAACTCAGTCCCCAGAGCGCCTCGAACTGCGCCTGGTAGTCCTCGACGATCGGGAAGTCCCCGAGGGTCTTGGGGAGGTTGTCCTTGGTGATCAGCATGTTGGGCAGCACCGCCTTCTGGTCCACGTCCATGGACTGCCCGGTGAAGTGGCGGGCCAGCGCGTCGACCTGGAGCCACGCGGCCTCGTGCGAGTTCAGTGCCATCGCGGCGTCGCTGAGGCCGCTCTGGATGTACTGGTAGTTCTGTCCGTCGCCGACGTTCACGGCGATGTGCCTGCCGGTGATGCCGGCGGTCTTCAGCGCGGCCGGGACGCCCACGTTGAGCAGGCCCAGGGAGAAGACGACGTGGGTCACCTTCGGGTGCGAGCGGAGGTACGACACCACCCGGTCCGGCATGTCCTTGCCGATCGAGGTGATCGGCACGTCGACGGTGTCCAGCGCGCAGCCCTCGCACCACTGCTTGTACTTGGCCGCGAACGTGTCCTTGACGGGCTTGAGGATGGTGTAGGCGGGCAGGTCGAAGTAGACGGTGTCGGCCTGGCCGTTGCTGTCGGACACCACCCATGAGGCGAGCATCTCGCCCTGGACGGCGACGTCGTCGGGCCCGTTCTTGAGCAGGGAGATGCCGTCGCCCACCACGTCGTCGGCGTTCGACTGGATGACCGGGATGCCCGCCGCCTTCAGCTGCGCCAGCTGCTTGGCGTACACGGCGCGCGGGAATCCGGAGGAGACGACGGCGTCCGGCTTGTCGCGCAGCGCCTGTTGGTAGGCGGCCTGGACGGACTCCGGCGTGCCCTGGGTGGCGATCTGCTGGACCTGCCAGCCGAGCTGGTTGGCGCCCGCGGTGAAGAAGTTGGCCAGGTCCTGGCAGGACTGCACGCCGCACAGAATGAAGTCGATCTTCTTGCCCGAGGGGATCTTCTTGCCCACCGGCGTGGTGACCGGGATCCGGTCCGGGTGCTCGGAGTACTTCTTCACGGCCGTGCGGGCGGCGATCAGGCCGGGGGAGTCGGAAGCCGCCGCTTTGGCGGAGTCCGCGGCCGGTGTCGTGGCGGTGCCGCATGCCGCCAGGACGAGCAGGGCGGTGACGGGGACGGTCGCGGTGAGGGCGCGGCGGGCCGCGCGACGGGGTCTGGAACTCATCGTTGAGTACTCCCGTGGTGTGTCGCCCCGAGGCGGGACCGCCGCGGGGCTGGGGCCGGGGCCGGGACGGGCAGAGGCCGTCCGGAAGGGGGAAGTCATCGAGAAACTATTGAGGCACTACAGCCTCAAGTGGGTCGGAGTGTGACACGCTGCGGCGGGCTTGGGGAGAGGGGAGCCGCAAGAAATTCCAGTCTCCCGGTCGAACAGCGTGGTGACCTCGGAAAGTGTGGGGCTTGTTCGTCGACCCGAGTGTTGCTCACAGCCGTAACCCGTAACTACACTCACTCTAAAGTTTCTGCGGAGGAGAGATGATGGACGAAACATCGGAGCCGGCCACTGCGCGGTGCCCCGGGCCCAGCGTCCAGGACTACCTCGACCAGGACAGCCGTCCCGTTCCCCCCGCCCTGCGGTACGAGCGGAACGACCACCTCGGCAGCGAGGACATCGACACCGCCCGCTTCATCTCCCGCGACTGGGCCGAACGCGAGATGCGGCAGGTCTGGCGGCGCGTCTGGCAGTTCGCCTGTCTGGAGAGCGAGATACCCGAGGTCGGCGACCACGAGATCTACGAGATCGGCGACGACTCCCTCATCGTCGTCCGCACGGCCCCCGACGAGATCCGTGCCTTCGTCAACGTCTGCCTGCACCGCGGACGCAAACTGCGCACCGGCGGCGGCAACGTCGGCGAGTTCCGCTGCTCGTTCCACGGCTTCGCCTGGAACCTGGACGGCACGATGCAGACCCCGCCCTGCGCCTGGGACTTCCCGCACGTCACCCCGGAGAAGTTCGCCCTCCCCGAGGCCCGGGTGGCCACCTGGCGCGGCTTCGTCTTCATCAACATGGACCCGTACGCCGAGTCCTTCGACAGCTACCGCGGCACCTTCGACGACTACTACATCTGGCCGCTGGAGAACCGCTACAAGTCTCTGCACATCGGCAAGGTGCTGCCCTGCAACTGGAAGATCGCCCAGGACGCGTTCATCGAGTCCTTCCACGTGATCGCCACCCACCCGCAGATGCTGCCGTGGCTCGCCGACGCCAACTCGCAGTACGACGTCATGGCGGACCAGCCGAACTGGAACCGGATGATCAACATCCAGGGCGCGCCCAGCCCGCACGTGGCGGACTCCGTCACGGAGGAGGACGTCCTCGAGACCTTCTACGACTCGCGCGCGTTCTACGCCGCCGCGCAGGGCCGTGACCTGGTGATGCAGGAGGGCGACGAACTGCCGGCGATCCCGCCCGGCGGCACCGCCCGCCAGGTCCTCGCAGAGCGGATGCGCGCGCAACTGGCGGCCACCTCGACGCAGGACTTCTCGGCCACCCCGGACACCGAACTGCTGGACGCCATCAACTACTTGCTGTTCCCCAACTTCAACCCCTGGGGCGGCGCGAAGTCGAACATCATCTACCGGTTCCGGCCGAACGGCCTCGACCCCGACTCCTGCACCGCCGAGATCATCTTCATGTCGTCCCCGAAGCAGCCCGGCGAGACGCCGCCACCGGCGAAGATCCGCTGGGTGCCGGAGGACATGCTCTTCGCCGACATCCCCGAACTGGGCGTGCTCGGCCCCGTCTTCGACCAGGACTGCGAGAACCTGCCCTACGTCCAGCAGGGCCTGAAGGCGATGCGCAAGCCGGGCATCACACTGGCGAACTACCAGGAGAGCCGCATCCGCCACTTCAACCGGACGCTCGACCGGTGGATGGACAAGTGACCCACCGGGTGGCGGTCAGACCCCTGGGCGCCGAGCTCGAAGTCCTCGACGGGGAAGACCTGTTCACCGCCGCCGGGCGGCTCGGCTACCGCTGGCCCACGGTCTGCGGCGGCAAGGGCACCTGCCGTACCTGCTTCGTCCAGGTGGAGGAGGGCGCCGAGAACTGTTCCCCGGTGGGCCCGCTGGAACGCGAGGGCATCGAGGCCCTGCGCAGGCCGGTGGACGGCCTGACGCGGCTCGCCTGCCGGCTCCGGGTCGAGGGCCCGGTGACGGTGACCAAGCGCGGCGTGCGCCGCCGAGTGCAGGAGTGAGGCCCCCATGGCCAAGCAAGTGATCCACCCCCTGACCGGGCACGTGTACCGGCTCACCGAGGACGGACTGGTCGAGGTGACCGACCCCAGGACGGGGGCCCAGGGCGTCTTCGACTTCCAGGCCCGGTGGCAGTCGGGCGAACTGCGCCACGCGGACCTCCAGATGGCCGGCTGGGTCGGCCGCCTCGCCCTGCGCCGTACGACCCCGCAGCCGGAGGAGTGATCCCGTGACGCCCCGTACCACCCGGGTGGTCTGCCTGGTGCGCCGGCCCGACGGGGAACCGGTCCCCGGAGACTTCGCCGTCGAGGAACGCCCGCTGCCGCCCCTCGGGGAGGGCCAGCTGCTCGTACGCAACCTCTACATGAGTGTCGACCCGTCCATGCGCGGGCGCCTGGAGAACACCGAGAAGCACTACACGCACAACTTCACCCCGGGCTCGCCGCTCGACGGCCGTGCCCTCGGCGTCGTCGAGGAGAGCCGCTGTGCCCAGGTGCCGCCCGGCACGTACGTACGCCATCAGCTCGGCTGGCGGCAGCGGGCCGTGCTGGACGCGGCGGACACCGAGGGCGCGGGTCGCGTCGACCCGCGGCTCGCCCCGCTGCCCACCTGGCTGGGCCTGCTCGGGCAGACCGGGTTCACCGCGTACGTGGGCCTGACCCGGATCGCGGGACTGCGTCCGGGCGACACCGTCCTCGTGTCGGCGGCGGCCGGCGCCGTCGGCACCGCCGCCGGACAGTTCGCACGGCTGCTGGGCGCGGACCGCGTCATCGGGACGGCCGGCGGGCCGCACAAGTGCGCCCTGCTGGTGAAGGAGTTCGGCTACGACGCGGCCGCGGACCACCGTGCCGGGCCGGTGCGCGACGCGCTGGCCCGGCTGGCGCCGGACGGCATCGACGTCTACTTCGACAACGTCGGCGGTGAACAGCTCGCCGCGGCACTGCACGCGCTGCGCACCGGTGGCCGGGTCGCCCTGTGCGGCATGATGTCGCAGTTCGGCGGCGACCGGCGGTCCGCCGACATCAACCAGTTGATCCAGGCGGTCCTCAAGCGGCTGACCCTGAGCGGTTTCATCGTCCGTGACCACGACGACCTGCGGCCGGAGTTCGAGCGGCGGGTCGCGGGCTGGCTCGCCGAGGGCCGGATCACCGCGCGCGAGACGGTCGTGGACGGCCTGGAGAACGCCGCGGGGGCGCTGCTGTCCCTGCTCGGCGGCGGCAACGTCGGCAAGATGCTGGTGCGGCTGAGCGACTGAGTCCGAACGGCGCCCCCGGCGGGGGCGCCGTTTTTCAGCGCATGGGGTGTGAGGCGGCGACGGTGTGGGCCGTCAGGGAGACCCCGACCCGGGTCAGCCCCGCCACCGCCGCCCGGAAGTCCTTGATGTGCGGGGTGGCGAAGTGCTCGTCGAGGGCCTGCCGGGAGGTCCAGTGCTCGTACACCCGGATACGCCGCTCGTCGCCGGGATCGGCGGTCATGGCGTAGTCCAGACAGCCGGGTTCCGCCTCGCGGGTGCGTCGGCCCAGCTCGACGAGGGCCTTCAGCATCGTGCCGCGGTCGCCGGGTTCGTAGTCCATCCAGCCGGCGACGATGATTTCGGCGGCCACGGTTTCCTCGGCCACGGTTTCCTCAGCCACGGGTTTCCTTTCGCGGTCGTGCCGACGGGCCCGTCGCTCCGGTGCGCAGGAAGCGACGGGCCCGCGGGCGTTCTCAGCTGCCGACCGGAGCGGGGACGCTGTCCACGGTGACCGTGCCCCGGTCGCCGTCGACCGTGATCACCATGCCGTCCCGCAGGCGCCGCGTCCCGCCCTCGACGGAGATCACGGCCGGGATGCCCAGCTCACGGCAGACCACCACGGCGTGGCTGTTGAGCGCGCCGACGTCCACGACGGCCGCTCCGGCGACCAGGAACAGCGGGGTCCAGGCCGCGTCCGTGATCGGCGCGACCAGCACCTCGCCCGGCTCCAGAGCCTCGCACGAAGCCGGGTCGGTGACGACCCGCACCCGGCCGGTGTACGTGCCGTGGCTGCCGCCCACGCCCTCGAGCACAGCACCCTCGACGGCCGCCGGGGTCCGCTCCGCCGCGCGTCGCGGCCAGGAGTCGATCTCGGTCCGCGCGTCGTCGGCGACGAAGAACGGCGGCTCCAGGTCGTACAGGCCCGCGTACTCCTCGAGCCGCCCCGCGATCACGGGGCCGAAGGACTCCGGAGCGGCGACATAGTCGTCCAGTTCGGTGTCCAGCAGCATCATCACGTCCTCGGGCCGGGCGAAGAGCCCCGCGTCGACGCCGCGGCGGCCGAGCTCCCGTACGGCCATGCGGATCTCGTTGACGACGGTGACGCAGTTCGCCTTGGTGCGCTCGCGGGCCGGGATCCACACCT
The DNA here is from genome assembly GCF_040295925.1 of Streptomyces sp. NPDC002588. Taxonomy (NCBI): domain Bacteria; kingdom Bacillati; phylum Actinomycetota; class Actinomycetes; order Kitasatosporales; family Streptomycetaceae; genus Streptomyces; species Streptomyces sp. NPDC002588. The sequence goes on along the minus strand of NZ_JBEOWF010000003.1, from coordinate 172,076 downwards.
GCGAGGCGTGCAGACCGGCGTCGAACATCGGCTGCGTCTCCTCGGGCAGCGCGGCCCGGATCTCCCGCGCCGTCCGCTCCCGCCCCTCGGTCAGCCGCTTGCGGCGGGCGGCCGGGGAGTCGTCGTCGGCACTGTGCCGGATCCGGTCGACCAGGGCCAGCGCCTGGACGGGCGCCGCCTCCCAGGACAGTGCGTGGATGTCCCACTCGTTGGGGCCGCGGTCGCCGGACTCCGCCAGGAACTCCTCGAAGGAGTCCCGGAACGCCTTCACGTCCCCGGTGGCGGTGTCGAGGGCCCGCTCCACCGCGGCCGGACCGCGGTCGAACAGCGCGCTCAGCTCGGCCGAGGCCGCCACCTGGCGGGACAGCGTCCACAGCCCGGTCGAGGGGGAGGCGGAGTCGACGTCGCCCAGACCGCCGATCAGGTCGAGCATGGCGCCGGGGCGGTCCACGCTCGCGCACAGCGGGCCGAGGATCGCCGGTCCCACGGAGGCGGGCAGCGACGACTCGACGTGCCGCTGGAAGGTCGTCTCCACCTCGTCCAGCAACGACCGTGCGTGTGCCACCAGTTCGGCGTCGGACATCCGGGCGAGATCGGGTCGTGAGCGGCGCAGGGCGCGCAGCCGTTCCCGGTCGGCGTCGGCCTCCGGGAAGCCGGCCTGGCCGAGCATCCGCTGCAGCGTCCCGCCCGCCTTGGCGGTCAGCTCCTCGTCCTGGTCGTCGGGGTGCGCCACGTACAACGGTGTGTCGGAGCGCTGACCGACGAAGGCCGCGTCGATCTGGTCCGCCGTCTGGCCCATGCGGATGCCGAACAGCCGCATGTGGGACAGATTCAGGTAGAAGTGGCCGCCGAACATGCCGACGAACGGCGGCCGGGGGCCGGCCACCTCCTCCTCGCGGTAGATGCCGAACCCGACGAAGCCCTTGCGCCAGCCCTTGAGGCCCCGTCCCCAGACCAGGGTCCAGCCCAGCGGGCTGGCGGGGTCCGGCAGGGTCTCGCCCGCGTTGGCCCGGGTGTAGTGCGGCAGCCGCTCACTGCGCTGCCAGTCCGTGATCCAGCTCTTCATGACCGAGGTCTCCCGCTTTCCGTACCCGTGCCTGCCCCTGGCCGTCCGCCGCCTACCACTGGGCTGTTCCGCCGTCGACGCTGATCAGCGCGCCGGTGATACCCGCCCCGGCATCGCTCGCCAGCAGCGAGGCGACGGCCGCGATCTGCTCCACCGTGGTGATCTTCTTGGTGGCGGCGTGCTCGGCGAAGCGGCCCAGCCAGTCCTCGTACGAGATCCCCTCGGCCTCCGCAGCGGCGGGACCCGCGGCCCGCATGAGGTCGGTGTCGACGGCGCCGGGGCAGATGGCGTTGCAGGTGATGCCCTGGGTGCCGTACTCGAAGGCGGTCGCCTTGGTCAGGCCGTGGATGGCGTGTTTGTTGGTGATGTAGTGGCTGATCGCGGGCTTGTTGGCCTGCTTGCCCTCCACCGACGAGATGTTGATGATGCGGCCCCAGCCGCCTTCCAGCATCTTCGGCAGCGCCCGGCGCGTGCCGTAGAAGTAGCCGTTGACGTTCAGGTTGAGCGCGTCGTGCCACGCCTCGTCGCTGAGCAGGTGGATCGGGGCGAAGCCGGAGCTGCCGCCCACGTTGTTGACCCAGATGTCGAGCCTGCCGAAGCGCTCGGCGGCGAAGTCGGCGAGGCCCTCGATGTCCTCCTGGCTGTTGGCGTCGCAGGGGTGGAAGACGGCCCGCTCCCCGGCGCCCATCTCCTCCAGGGCCTGCTTGCCCTTGATCTCGGAACGGCCGCTGACGACGACCGTGGCGCCGTCGGCCAGGAAGGCCTCGGCGATGGCGCGGCCGATGCTGCGCGTGCTGCCCGTGATCACCGCGACACGTCCGTCGAGGCTGCCCGTAGCCACCATGGTGTTCTCCCGCGAGTGTTGTTGGTTGCTCACCTGGCGGCTCTGGGGGCTGCTGTGGCGCCTCTGTCCAGGTGCTGGTGAATGGTGCGGTGGAAGTGCTGGAGTCCGGGCTCGTTGCGTCCGAAGACGAAATCGGTCCCGTCGAGGGCCTCGAGACCCTGCTGGACTCCGTAGGTGGTCGCGTAGTCCTCGTCGCGGACCACCTCGTGGAACCACTCGCCGAACCGGTCGGCGGTCCGGCGCTCCTCCTCCGTGACCGCCGGCTCACGCAGCAGGATGATCTGCTGGGTCACCGACTCGGTCGCCGTGCGGGGGAGCACCAGGGAGACCGCGATCTTCTGGCGCCAGCCGCCGGCGATCGCGAGGCCCGGGAAGAGCCAGTAGATGGGCCCGACGCAGTCCCCGGGGTCACGCCGGTCCGGCGGCAGTTCGACCGCCTGCGCGATGGGGCGCAGGGCCGGTGCGATGCGCTGGTGGGGGCCCCAGGTGTCGTGGGCCATCATGTTCGAGAGGTTCGTCTCGAACACCGTCTTGGGGTGCAGTGAGGCGAAGTGGTACGTCTCCAGATACCCGTCGAGGGTGACCTTCCAGTTGGGACTGGTCAGCTCGCTGGTGGCGTAGTGGTGGCACTCCGCCAGCCGGAGGCCTTCCAACAGCGGCTGCAGATCGCCCAGCCATGCGTCCAGGTCGGGCTCGGCCGCCGGGTCCAGCGAGACGAAGACGATCCCCGCGCGCTCCCCGGCCGGGAGCCCGACCAGGCTGCGGCCCTCGCGCGGCACCTCGCCGAAGGTCTTCTCGGCGTACACGCCCCGCAGCTCCCCGGCCAGGTCGTACGACCAGGAGTGGTACGGGCAGGTGATCCGCTTCGAGACCCCGCAGCCGGGTTCGAGGAGCTTGGCCCCCCGGTGCCGGCAGGCGTTGATCATCGCGTGCACGGCGCCCTGCCGGTCGCGGGTGATCAGCACGGGGATGCCCAGCACGTCGATCGCCTTGTAGGTGTTCGGCCCGGGCAGCTCGCAGGACATGGCGAGCGGCAGCGGGACGCTCCGGTGGACGGCGTCCGTCTCGCGCCGCCAGCGGTCGGCGTCGAGGTAGTTGGCCACGGGTTCCGTCCACTGGCCGTCCGCCTCGTGCGTCGTGTTGTCGCGGTAGTGCGTCATCACCCGCTCGACGAGTTCGGCGGCTTCCCGCCGCATCGTCAGGGACGCGGCGTCGGTGGACCGGTCCTGGCTGATCCATGAGGAGTATTCGGGAGCCGAGGGGGCCGGGGTCGGCGCCCCGCGAGCGGCGGCCGGCTCCCGAATCTCCGTCGAACTGGTCTGGACCACGATGTCCTCACAATCCTCCCGGCCGTGAGCCGGTGACGGCTTCGGAGTGCGACGGCCGGGTTGTGTCCGAAACGACAACAGGACTTAGTGTGGTCTGTCAATAGAAAGTGGCGAAGTTGCCGCTCGGTGTCCTGTGGGGGTGGGTGCGATGGTCATGACCCTGCCGTTCGAGGTGGGCGTGGTGGTGCGGGACCTGGGGCTGATGGAGCGCTTCTACCGCGACGTGATCGGCTGTCGCGCCGAGCGCCGCTCGCGCGTGCCCGAGTCCGTCGGGGGTCCCGCCGGGCTCGGCGGAGAGCTGGCGGTCGTGTGGCTGCGGGTGCCCTCCGGAGGATGCGTCAAGCTGATCCTTCCCCGGTCGGCGCCGGTGTCGGGGTACGTGGAGCCCCTGCCGGCCGGGCGTCCGGGACTGTCGTATCTCACCTTCCATCTCGACGACGTGGACCCGGTGGTGGCGGCCCTGCCGGCCGCGGGCGCCCGGCCCCTGTCGGACCCGGTCGTGGTCCGGGCGCGTGGCCGGCGGATCAGCTTCTGGGCGGATCCGGAGGGCAATGTCGTCGAGTTGGTGGACGCGCGGGGCGGCAACCCGGGTCCGGGGCATAGTAATTAGAGACGCTGTTCAGTAAGGTGCCCCAAGCTGGTTACTGTAGACCGGTACAAGTAAGTCCGATTGCTTGGCAACCTCCCTCGGGCGAAGGGGCGGACGATGGCTCAACGAGCATCGACGGCGTCGAAGAAATCCACGCAGGTCAGCGCGCAGGTCATCAGGGACCTGCATGAGCGCATGGTGCGCATCCGGCTGTTCGAGACCGAAGCGGGAAAGCTCATGGAGGCGGGCAAGCTGCCCGGCTTCCTGCACCTGTATGTCGGCCAGGAAGCGGTGGCCGCCGGCGTGATGGCGGCCCTGCGCGACGACGACCAGATCACCTCCACCCACCGCGGCCACGGGCACGCCGTGGCCAAGGGCGTCGGCTTCCGCGAGATGTACGCCGAGCTGTACGGCCGGGTCACCGGCGCGTGCCTCGGCCGCGGCGGGAGCATGCACATCAACGACCTCACCCGGGGCATGCTCGGCGCCAACGGCATCGTCGGGGCCGGCGTCCCGATCGCCGTGGGCGCCGCCTTCGCCGCCCGGTACAAGGGCGAGGACAGCGTCGCCGTGACCTTCTTCGGTGACGGCGCCACCAACATCGGCGCCTTCCACGAGGGCGCCAACATGGCCGCGATACTCGGCCTGCCCGTGGTCTTCGTCTGCGAGAACAACGGCTACGCGGAGTTCACCCCGCAGTCCGGGCACATGCTGCTCACCGATGTCGCCGACCGGGCCGCCGCCTACGGCATGCCCAGCGTCATCGTCGACGGCATGGACGCGGTCGCCGTCCACCGCGCCGCCACCGAGGCCGTCGAACGGGCCCGGGCCGGCGCGGGCCCGATGATGATCGAGGCCAAGACCTACCGCTTCTTCGACCACCAGGGCGTCAAGGGCCTGCGTCACCCCTACCGCTCGGACGAGGAGGTCGCCGAGTGGAAGACCCGCGACCCCATCGACCTGATCGAGGCCCGGGCGGTCGCCGACGGCACCGCGACCCGCGCGGACCTGGACGACGTGTGGCGGCGCACGCGCGAGGAGATCGCCGAGGCCATCGCGTACGCCGAGGCGAGCCCGCTGCCCGACCCCGCCGATCTGCTGCTCAACGTCTACTCGGGATGACGCCATGACCACCACCACCGAAACACCGGCCGCCACCCCGGTCGCGGCCACGCGCAAACTCACCTACGTCAAGGCCTTCAACGAGGGGCTCGCGCAGGCCATGCGCGAGGACGAGAACGTCTTCGTCGCCGGCGAGGACGTGGCCGGATACGGCGGCGTGTTCCGCATGTTCGACAACCTGCTCGACGAGTTCGGCCCGCGCCGCATGATCGACACCCCGATCTCCGAGGCCGCCCTGGTCGGCCTCGGCGTGGGAGCCGCCGCCCGGGGGCTGCGCCCCGTCGTCGACCTGATGTTCATGGACTTCATCGGCGTCTGCCTCGACCAGATCGTCAACCAGGCGGCGAAGATGAAGTACATGTTCGGCGGCGGGCTGTCCGTGCCGCTCACCATCACCACCGCCTCCGGAGCCGGCCTCGGGGCAGCGGCCCAGCACAGCCAGAGCCTGGAGGCCTGGCTGGCCCATGTGCCCGGCCTCAAGGTGGTGATGCCGTGCGACGCGTACACCGCCAAGGGCCTGACCGTCTCGGCCATCCGGGACGACAACCCGGTCGTCGTCATGCTCAACAAGGTCCTGCTCGGCGCCGCCGGCGAGGTGCCCGAGGAGATCTACGGCATCCCGCTGGGCCGGGCGCACACCGCGCGCCAGGGCTCCGACGTCACCGTGATCGCCCTCGGCCGCATGGTGGGGGAGGCCCTCGCGGCGGCCGACGAACTCGCCGCCGAAGGCGTGGAGATCGAGGTGATCGACCCCCGGACCGTGCAGCCGCTGGACACCGAGACGATGTTCGCCTCCGTCCGCCGCACCAACCGGGTGCTCGTGGTGCACGAGGCCGTCACCTTCGGCGGGCTCGGGGCGGAGATCGCCGCCCAGATCCAGGACGCCGCCTTCGACCACCTGGACGCGCCGGTCCTGCGCATCGGCGCCCCCTTCTCCCCGGTGCCCTTCTCTCCCGTCCTGGAGAAGGCGTACGTGCCCGATCGCGCCCGCATCGCCCAGGGCTGCCGGCGCCTCCTCGAAAGGTCGTGACCGACGTGGCGGTCGAGGTTCTGCTGCCGAAGATCGGCCTGACCATGCAGGAAGGCACGATCGACGAATGGCTGGTGCCCACCGGCGCGGCCGTCGCGGAGGGCGAGGCGCTGCTGCGGCTGGCCACCGACAAGGTCGACGTGGACGTCGAGGCGGAGGCCGGGGGGCTGTTCCACCCGGTGGTCCCGGCCGGGGTCACCCTGCCGGCCGGGGCTCTCATCGGCTGGCTGCTGGCCGAGGGCGAGCAGCCACCTGAGCAGGCGGTCGGGCCGACGCCCGCCGGACCCGGGACCGGTGCGGGTGCGGCTGTCGTGCCCGCTCTCGACGGCGCGGCGCCGTCCGCCCGCGGCACCGGTGGCCGGCTGCTGTCCTCGCCGAACGCCCGGCGGGTCGCCGCGGCCGCCGGCGTCGACCTGACCGGCGTACACGGCACGGGGCCGGGCGGCCGGATCGTCTCCGAGGACGTGGAGGAGTTCCTGGCCGCCCTCCCGGGCGACCTCGCCACGCCGGTCCCGGCCGGCGGCACCCCCGCCTCGCCGCTCGTCCGCAAGCTGGCGAGGGAACGGGGCATCGACCTCTCCGGGGTGAACGGCACAGGACCCGGCGGCCGGATCCGCAGGGCGGACCTGGAGGGAGCCGCTCCGGCACCCGAACCCGCCCCCGACCGGCCCGGTGAGGTCATCCCGCTCACCGGGATGCGCGGCACCATCGCCCGCAGGATGCACGCCAGCCTCCAGGAGATGGCCCAGCTGACGCACGGCTACGAGGTGCGGATGGACGCCGTGGTGTCCCTGCGGGACCGGCTCAAGGAGGAGTGGGCCGACGGCGACCTGCCGGTGCCCAGCCTCAACGACTTCCTGCTGAAGGCCGCCGCCCTGGCCCTGCGCGAGCACCCGCTGCTCAACGCGACGGTGCGGGAGGACGGCATCCATCTGCTCGACGCCGTCCACCTGGGCTTCGCGGTGGCCGTTCCCGGCGGTCTCATGGTCCCCGTGATCGAGGACGCGGTGGCGTTGCCGCTGCCTGAGATCGCCCGCCGCTCGAAGTCCCTGGCCCGGGCCGCGCGCGAGGGGCGGATCTCCCCCGTGCAGCTGGAAGGGGCCACCTTCACCGTCACCTCGCTCGGCGGGTACGGCGTCGACTTCTTCACCCCCGTGATCAACCCCGGGAATGTCGCGATCCTCGGGGTGGGCAGGCTCAGGGACGGCGTCGAGTGGGCGGACGACCGGCCGCTGCGGACGCGGGTGCTCACCCTGAGCCTCACCTTCGACCACCGCGCCGTCGACGGCGCACCCGCCGCCGAATATCTGCGCACGGTCGGTGAGCTGCTGAGCAAGCCCCTCCGCCTGCTGGTGTGACCGGCCTACCGGGCCGGGTCGGCGATCCGCTCCGCGAGATCGCCGACCTCGCGGACGAAGGAGCGGTGCCCCAGCGACCGGTAGACGTCGTCGCCCCTGACCTGCGAGATCGCCGCCGTCTCCAGCAGCGCCAGCATGCCCAGACCGATCACCGCCGCCTCGGCGTCGGAGACGGACGAGCGGGCCTTGCGGATCAGCCGCACCAGCTCGTCCAGCAACTCCGTACGGCTCTCCTGGCGCAGCGCCTCCGCGTCCTGGCTCATGCCGGCCGACGACACGAAGAACACGGTGGCGGCGGACCGGTGTTCGCCCATCCAGGCCAGCAGCGTGGTGACCGCCGCCCCGATGTCCGAGCCCGGTTCGTGGGCCTGCGTGATCGCCTGCAGCTGCTCGCGCAGCGCGCCGGCGAACGCCCGCATGGCCTCCGCCAGGACCTGGTCCTTGGAGGCGAAGTGGTAGTACACCGCTGCCGAGGTCATCTCCGCACGAGCGGCGATATCGGCCACCGTCACCTCGTCCGGCGGCTGCGTGGCGAACAACTCCGTGGCTGCCTCGATCACCCACTGCTTGCGCGAGGGGCGGTGGGCGGCGCGGGTTCCGGATGTCGTCATGCTGTCAAGTATGCCGGGACCTCGGTGCCCCGGAGGCCAGCGCGCAGCAGGAATTATGCGGACAGGCGATCGGAGTTACTGGATACAATGGTCAGTACGGAGGGCCCACGGACGCGGGTTCACGGCAGCGGGGCAGGGAGCATGATGGCCACCACGAAGAACGGCAAGCAGCCCGCCCACCGCCCCTCGCGGCGGCAGCACATCATCACCGCCGCCGTGCGGGTGTTCGGCCGCAGCGGGTTCGCGGAGACCAGCATCCAGGACATCGCGGACGAGGCACAGGTGGTCCCCACGGCCGTCTACTACCACTTCGACGGCAAGGAGGAACTGCTCGAACTCGCCATGCGCCGGGTCTTCGACCAGCTGAACGCCGTCGTGGAGGCGGCCAGGCCGGAGTCCGAGCCGGGTGACGCGGAGGGCCTGGTCCGCGTCATCGACGCCGTGTGGGAGTGGGTGGAGCGGAACCCGGACGAGGCGCGGCTCTACCAGGTCCAGGTGGCCTCCGCCAACGGCAGCGTCAAGGTGCTGCGGGACGAGTTCGAGCAGCGGCACATCCAGCGCGGCTACGACTATCTGCCCGAGGGGACCACGCGCAGCCCCCGCGCGGCGAAGGCCCGGCACGCGTCACAGGCCCTCGCGGTCCGCACCCTGATCAGTACGACCATGCTCGTCACGGCGTTGCGGGCGGAGGGAGGACCGCTGTCGCAACTGCCCTCCCGGTCCGTGCTGGAGGCGGTCAGGGAGCTGGCGCTGCGCATCGTGGCCGCCGAGCAGAAGCAGGCCACCTGAAGTCTTTCACCAGGGCAGTGGCCTGCGGTCGGCGAACAGCCCGCCCGTCGTCCCGTCGCCCTCGGGAAGCGTCGCCAGCCAGACCGGGGTGTCCGCACCCACCTCCGGACCGCGCGGAGCGGCCGGGCCGCCCATGCCGCTGCGGGTCCAGCCGGGGTCGGCGGCGTTGACCAGGACGCCCGTGCCGGCCAGCTCGGCCGCGAGCATCCGGGTCAGGACGTTGAGCGCCGTCTTGGAGATCCGGTAGGAGGGGTGCCGGCCGGAGTCCATCAGCGCCAGGGAACCGTACGAGCTGGTGACGTTCACGACCCGGCCGTAGCCCGCCTCCACCATGCCCGGGACGACGGCCTGCGCCATGCGCCAGGCGCCGGTGAGGTTCGTGTCCAGTGTCGCCCGCAGGACGTCCTCGTCGAGGCACGGAGGCCGCAGCTCCCGGTCCAGGGACACTCCCGCGTTGTTCACCAGGACGTCGATCCGGCCGGTCAGCTCCCGTGCCTCCAGGACCGCTTCGCCGACGCTCTTCGCGGAGGTCACGTCCAGGGCCAGCGGCAGCGCCGCCGGACCGACCGCCCGGCACGCCTCCTCGGCGGCCTCCCGTGCTCGCGCCGCGACCAGGACCCGCAGCCCCCGGTCCGCGAGCTGCCGGCACATCTCCAGGCCGATTCCGCGCGCCCCGCCCGTGACGAGCGCGGTTCTGTCGTCGTGTCGCATGGCGTGTCCGCCCCTTTCACACCGTGAGGACCGAGCAGGCGCTGATCCCGGGCGCCCCGTACACATGGGTGAAGCCCACCCGGGGAGCGCCCGGCACCTGCACACCGGGCGCCCGGCCCTGCAACTGCCGTACGACCTCGTGGAACTGACGCAGCCCGGAGGCGCCGACGGGCTCTCCGCCGGCCAGACAGCCGCCGTCGGTGTTGACCGGTATCCGGCCCGTGGGACCGGTGGCCCCGCCGGCCAGCAGCTCCTCCTGCTCGCCGTGGCCGCACAGCCCGGTCTCCGCCAGGTGGACCAGCTCCGAGCCGCTGTCGGTGTCCTGCAACTGGGCGACCCGCACGTCGGCGGGCCGAACCCCCGCCGTGCGGAAGGCCGCCGCCGCGGCGTCGACGCTGGGACTGCGGTGCGGTCCCGGCGGCAGCCAGGGCGAGAACACCTCGAACGAACCGAACCGCCGGGTCCGGAAGGCCAACGACGCCAGCCTGACCGGCCGTTCGCACAGGTCGAACGCCCGGTCGCCGAGCGCGAGCACCAGGGCGGCCGCGCCCTGGCCCGGCGAACAGAACATGTACTGGGTGAGCGGGGGACTGACCTCGGCGGAGTCGAGGATCTCCTGCTCCGTCAGCGGTTTGCGCCGCCAGGCCAGGGGATGGTGCGAGCCGTTGCGGAAGGCTCGCGCGGCCACCATCGCCAGCGCCCGCTGCGAGATCCCGTGCTCGTACAGGTACCGCTGGGTCTTCAGCGCGAAGAACTGGGTCGTGAGCATCATTCCGGTCTCGGCGTACCAGTCGCCCAGGCCGTACCGGGCCGCGGAGACATGGAACGCGCCCCGCTCGTGCTTGTCGAACCCCACAGCCAGTCCGAGGGAGGCCTCGCCCGCGCGCAGGGCGCTGGCCACCGCGAGCACGGTGGAGGCCCCGGTCGCGCAGCCGTTCTGCACGTTGACGAACGGCACTCCGGTCAGGCCCAGCCGGCCCACCAGGGTGTCGGGCTTGCCGGACACGTCGGACCCGCCGGCCGCGTAGCCGATGTCCGCCCAGCCGACCCCGGCGTCGGCCAGCGCCTCGCGCACCGCCCGCTCGGCCATGTCCATGCCGGTGACGCTCTCGTCGCGGCCGAAGGGATGCATGCCGCATCCGACCACGTACACGTCGTCGGGCCCGCTCATCGCTCCCCGTCCCGCTCCGGGCGGAACGCGAACGTCACCACCTCGGTTCCGTCCTCGTCCCGGTAGGCGGGCACCGTGGTGAGCCGGACGGGCAGACCGATCCGGATCTCCGCGCGCGGCACCACGAGGCGCGCCTCGACCAGCACCTCACCGAGGTCCACATAGCCCACGTGGTACGGCCGGTGGCCGCCGGCCGGCGGCCGGTACGGCGGCTTCGGCGGGAACGCCTGGAGCGTCCACGACCACACCCGCCCGCTCACCGGCAGCACCCGTGCGGACATCACCCCGTCCGGACACCTGGGGCACGAGTCCTGCCGGGGGAAGACGACCGTGCCGCACCCCGAACAGCGGGCGCCCAGGAGCCGCGGCCCGTCCCCGCCGTGGGGCTCCCCGTTCTCGAACAACGACTCGTCGATGAGCCTGGTGGTCATGTTCCGTCCCTCCTTTCCACGTCACCAGCCCAGCAGGTCGGCCAGCCGTTCCCGATGGTGTGCGGCGCCGCCCAGCAGCACCGCGTCGGACTGGGCACGCCGGAAGTACAGGTGTGCGTCGTGTTCCCAGGTGAAGCCCATCCCGCCGTGGAGCTGCACGGCCTCGGCGGCCACGGAGACGAACGCCTCCGAGGACCACGCCTGTGCCACCGCCGCCGCCTCGGCCAGCGCCCCGGGCGAGCCGTCCGCCCGGACCGCGCGCACCACGGCCGACCGCGCGCCCTCGACCTGGAGCAGCATGTCGGCGCAGGCGTGCTTGACCGCCTGGAAGCCGCCGATCGCCCGGCCGAACTGGCTACGGTCGCGCACATGGGCCACCGTCATGTCCAAGGCGGCCTGCGCTCCGCCCAGTTGCTCGGCGGCCAGCGCCACCAGGGCCACGTCCAGGGCGCGCGAGACGAGGTCCGCCCCCTCGCCGCCGGCGGTCAGCACCCGGGCCCGCGCGCCGGAGAACGTGACCACCGCCTGCCCCCGGCTCAGGTCCAGCGTGGGTACCCGGCGCACCGTGACCCCGGGCTCGCGCGGGCCGGCCAGGAAGAGGTCCACCCCGTCGGTCCCGGCCGCGGCCACCACCAGCGTCTCGGCGTCGGCACCGTCGAGCACGAACGGCGCGGTGCCGTGCAGCAGGGGGACACCGCCCTGCCAGGAGACGGCCACCGGCACGGCGTCGGGCCGCCAGGTCCCGTCGGGCGCGGCCACCGCCAGGGCGTGCACGGTGCCCGCGGCCAGCCCGGCCAGCGCCTTGTCGGCCGTACCGCAGCCGGCCAGCACCTGACCGGCCAGCACGGTGGAGGACAGCAGCGGGACCGGTGCCAGTGTCCTGCCCAGTTCCTCGCAGACCACGGCGATCTCGGCGAGACCGCCGATGCCTCCCGCCGGTTCGGGCAGCCCGAGGGCCGCCAGGCCGACCTGCCGTCCGAGGGTGTCCCACAACCCGGCGTCGATGCCCGGTGCCTCCTCGGAGAGACGGCGTACCGCGGCGGTGCCGCCGGCGTCGGCGCACACCGACCGCACGGTCTCGCGCAGGTCCTCCAGTTCGGCGTCCGACAGAGTCGTGCCGTCGGTCACGGTGGTCGTCATCATGCGCTCCCGGAGTTCTCACGCCGCTCGCGCAGGGCGCTGTGCGCGGCCGCCATCCGGGCCACCGGCACGCGGTGCGCGGAGCAGGAGACGTAGTCGAGACCGAGGTCGTCGCAGAACGCGATCGACTCGGGGTCCCCGCCGTGCTCACCGCACACGCCCAGCTTGATGGCGGGCCGTACGCCGCGCGCCCGCTCGGCCGCCAGGCGGACCAGGGCGCCCACCCCGTGCGGGTCGAGGCGGGCGAACGGGCTGGCGGTCAGGAACCCGCGCTCCTGGTACGAGGCGAGCACCTGGCGCTCGACGTCGTCCCGGGAGAACCCGTAGGTGAGCTGGGTGAGGTCGTTGGTGCCGAACGAGAAGAACTCGGCGTGCTCGGCCAGTTCGCCGGCCAGCAGCGCGGCCCGCGGGGTCTCGATCATCGTGCCGAGCCGGTACGGGACCTCCACCCCGGTGCGGGCGGCGACCGTGTCGGCCGCGCCGCGTACGTACGCGGCCGCGGTGGCCAGTTCCTCCGGCAGGCTGACGAGCGGGATCATCACCTCCAGCTCCGGCCGGACCCCGGTCGCGGCGACGTCGGCCCAGGCGGTGAAGAGGGCCTCGGCCTGCGCCGGGTAGAGCCTCTCGTGCAGCAGCGCGAGCCGTACCCCGCGCAGCCCGAGCATCGGGTTCGCCTCGCGCAGCGCGGCGGCCCGCTGTTCCTCGGCCGCGTCCAGGGCCTGCCCGGGGGCGGGCAGGAACTCGTGCAGCGGGGCGTCCAGCAGGCGCACGGTCACCGGGCGGTTCCCGACCGCGGCGAGCAACGCGCGGAAGTCCTCGTGCTGGGCGTGCTCCAGTCCCAGCAGCGCTTCGTCGCGGGCCGTCCGGTCGGCGGCCAGCAGCACCCGGCGGATCAGCGGCAGCCGCTCACCGAGGAACTGGTGTTCCGTACGGCACAGCCCGACACCCTCCGCGCCCAGGGCGAGGGCCGTGTCCACCTCGGCGGCGGTGTCGGCGTTGACCCGCACACCCAGCCGGCGTACGCCGTCCGCCCACTCCAGCAGGGTGGACAGTTCGGGCGGCGGTCCGGCCACGCTCACGCTCAGCGTCCCGGCGTAGACGGCGCCGGTACGGCCGTCCAGCGAGACCGGGTCGCCCTCACGCACCACCCGCTCGCCGAAACGGACCGTCCCGGCGGCGAGGTCGACCCGCAGCCCCTCGGCGCCGCACACCGCGGGCCTGCCGGCGCCCCGTGCCACCACGGCGGCGTGCGAGGCGATTCCGCCGCTGCCGGTGAGCACGGCGGCGGAGGCCAGCATCCCGGGGACGTCCGCCGGGGTCGTCTCGGCGGCCACGAGCACGACCCGCGTTCCGTCCGAGGCCAGTTCGAGGGCACGTTCGCTGGACAGCACGACCGCACCGGTCGCCGCCCCGGGCGACGCGGGCAGTCCTCTCACCAAGAGCTCCTCCCCGCCGGTCAGCCGCAGTTGGGGGTGCAGCAGTTCCTGCACCTGCGCGGGGCTGATCCGCCGTACGGCCTCCTCGCGGCCGAGTGCCCCGTCCCGGGCCAGGTCCGCGGCCAGACACACCGAGGCCCGAAGCGGCGGGCGGAGCTGCGCCGAGGCGGCGAGCAGGGAGATCTCGTCGTCGCGCACCTCGAAGTCGACCGACACCGGCGCGCGCAGATGGCGCTCCAGGGTGAGCAGGGAGTGCTCCAGCAGAGCGGTGCCGCCCGCGAGCCGGTCCAGCGGTTCACCGGTGTGCGGCGGCGGGGCGCTGCGGCGCACCCCCCGGAAGAAGGAGCCATGGAGGGAGAGGCGCCCGGTCTCGGGATCGCGGCTGACCGCCGTGCCGTGGCCCGAGTGGTCCGCCGGGCCGATGCGCAGGGCCTGCACATGCAGGGCGACGGCCAGCTCGGCGGGGAGCCGCTGGGCGCGGCGGGACCTTCGGGCACGCGGTGAGTCCCACCGGCCCAGGAGGGCACGCGCGGCCAGCGCGAGCTGCTGCGCCGGGTCGTCGGGGTAGGGCCGGGAGCCGTGCTCCGCCACCAGGGACAGCAGTACCTCCACCCGTGCCCGCGGTCCGGACGCGTCGAGGAGGGCGTCGTCGAGCAGTGCGCCGGGCACGTCGAGGGCGTACTCGGCGATCATGCGCATGGTGGCGGCCCACACCTCGTACAGCGCGTCCGCGCGCCCGATGACGGCACACAGGTCGTCGGCACGGGCGGGGGCGACGCCGAGACAGGGCAGGTCGGGCGGCAGTCCGGCGATCTCGCTCGGCGCGCTCGCCGACAGGCGCAGCAGCAGCGGCCGGGCCGCGTCGCCGATCCGGCGCCCCGAGAGCTGTTCGACCAGTTCCACCGCGGCTTCGGCGGTGTCGGGTCCGCACAGCGAGGAGGCGGCGCCGGCGGGCACGGTGAGCCCCGGCACGACCGGCAGGCCGAGGGCCACCAGCCGGTCCATCGCCGCGCCGTGCGCGCCCAGCTGAGCGGCGTCGAGACCCCGGCTCCGGCCCTGGCCGTAGGGCACCAGGTTCCGGCCGGGGGTACCGGAGGGCGCCCCGGCCGGGGCGAGCGGGTCCGCCGCGCGGTCGGTGACGCTCAACCCCGGCTCCTCGCGACCAGTTCCTCTTCACGGGCCTCGTCCTCGGCCCGGCTGATTCCCAGCACGAGCAGCAGCTCCTGGTGGAGCCGCATCCACACCGTGTGGTACGAGTCGCACAGCGGCGAGGCCAGCCACTCCGGCGCGCCGTCGTCGAAGCGGTCGAGGGCGTCCTCCAGGGCCGTCAGGTACTGTCCGCTGCCCGCGAGCACCCGGTCCAGCCGGCGCAGCACGGGCTGGATGGCCTCGTGCACGTCCTCAAGCGACTCACGCACCCCGGCGTCGTAGACGTCGTCCGAGTGGTCGTTGGCGGTGCCGTCGGGGCGGCACTGCCATGCGGTGCACACGTCGCGGATCTTCCGGTTGACCGGCAGGAACGCCTCGTACGCCGCGGTGATCCGCTCCTCCTGCTCGGAGCCGGCGGGCACCCGCAGGATCCGCGCGGCGGCGGCCTTGGCACGCTCGGTCGGCAGGACGACCGGCCCCTTCACCATCGCCAGCCCGGCGTCGGCCAGCTCACGGTGCTCGGACTCCGGCCTGCCGCGCCACATGCCACGCAGAACGAGGTCGACGACGGCTTCGGTGAGGGGCTCGTCGGACCCGTTCGGAAGGTCCACGGCAGCAGATTGCATCGCCACACCTTTTCCCCGGTTCTGTGGTGACCGGTTCCTCGGTTCTGTGTTGCCCGGAGGTTACGCCTCGGCGGGCTGGTTAGTGAAGAGGAACTCAAGAAACACTTTCGGGTTCCCTGGCCTCGGCCCGGCTGTCGCCCGCCTTCGGACGGCCCCGCGCGGCGAGGAAGGACGCCATGCGGTCCTGTGCCTCCCGGCCGTCCGCGAGGGCGACGATCGACCGCGCCTCCTCGGCGAGGTGGCGGCGCAGTTCGTCGGCGGCTCCCGCGCGCAGCAGGCTCTTCGCGGCGCGCAGCGCGCCGGTGGCGCCGGCGGCCAGATCGGCCGCGGTCCGGTGTGCCGTGTCGTCCAGGCCGTCGTCGTCCACGCACCGCGACACCAGGCCCCATTGTTCGGCGTCGTCGCCGGTCAGGACCCGGTTGGTCAGGATCAGGTCCGCCGCCCTCCGGGGGCCCGCCAGACGCGGCAGGAACCAGGACGCCCCGCAGTCCGGCGTGAGCCCGATCGCCGTGTACGCCAGCCGGAACCGCGCGGACCGGGCCGCCAGGACGATGTCTCCCACGAGGGCGAGACCGATCCCGCCGCCAGCGGCCGCCCCGCGCACGGCGGTCACCAGCGGCACCGGCAGGTCGTACAGGGCCAGTATCGCGGCGTGCGCGGCGCTCGCCACGGCGTGCACGTAGGCGCCCGTCTCCGCGCCGCGACCGGCGAAGGCGCGCAGGTCGCCGCCCACGCAGAAGCTGCCGCCCGCCGCCCGCAGCAGGACCGCGCCGCCCGGGTCCGCGGCCAGCTCGAAGGCCGCGTCCCGCAGTGCCTCGGCCGTCCTCAGGTCCAGGGCGTTGCCCCGCCCGGGATCGTCCAGTCTCAGTTCGACGACTCCGTCGGGCCGGCGGACGATCCGGACCGGCTCGGTGCTCGCGGTCGGGCTCATGGTGGTTCTCCTGTCGTCTTCCGCAGCCGGGTGCTTCCCGGCAAGATACTGAAGACGCTATACAGTTTCTAGGAGCGACGGGAGCCGATGCCCGTACGCCCGTCCGCGGGAGGTCCCGTGCCCATCCAGTTCGATGTCGACCCGACGGTCGCGCAACTCGCCACGTCGACTGCCGAGTTCGTGCGCGAGGTGGTCATTCCGGCCGAGCGCGAGTGCGGCGGGTCCGTGCACGACGCCCCCGAGGCGGTGCGGGAGACCCTGCAGAAGGCCGCGCGGGACGCGGGTGTGTTCGCTCCGCACGTCCCTGCCCGGTGGGGCGGGCACGGGCTCGACCTGCGCGGCCAGGCGGTGGTGTTCGAAGCGGCGGGCTACTCGCTGCTCGGACCGCTCGCGCTGAACTGCGCCGCCCCCGACGAGGGCAACATGCACCTGCTGGAGAAGATCGCCACGCAGGAGCAGCAGCAGAAGTACCTGCGGCCGCTCGCCGCGGGCGGGACGCGGTCCTGCTTCGCCATGACCGAACCGGCTCCGGGAGCGGGTGCCGATCCCCGCTCCCTGCGGACCACCGCCACCCGGGTTCCCGGCGGCTGGCGCATCGACGGGCACAAGTGGTTCATCACCGGGGCCGACGGAGCCGGCTTCGCCATCGTCATGGCCCGCACCTCCGGCAGCCCCGGCGACCCGGGTGGCGCCACCATGTTCCTGGTCGACGCCGGCACCCCCGGCATGCGCCTCGTCCGGACGATCGAGACCCTCGACGAGTCGCTGTTCGCCGGCCACAGCGAGATCGTCTTCGAGGAGTGCGTGGTGGGGGAGGAGCAGGTGCTCGGCGCCGTGGACCGCGGTTTCGAAGGCGCCCAGGTCCGGCTCGGTCCCGCACGGCTGACCCACTGCATGCGCTGGCTCGGAGCGGCCCGCCGGGCCCAGGACGTCGCGCTGGAGCGGGCGGGCAGCCGGATGGCGTTCGGGTCGGCGCTGGGAGACCTCGGCATGGTCCAGCAGATGCTGGCCGACTCCGAGATCGACATCGAGGCGAGCCGCGCCCTGATCCTGCGGACCGCCTGGGAACTCGACACCGGCTCCGCCGCCGCCGCGCAGCTCACCTCGGTGTCCAAGACCTTCGTGGCGGAGGCGGTGAACCGGGTGGTCGACCGTGCGGTGCAGATCTGCGGCGCCCTCGGCATCTCGGCCGCCGACGCACCCCTGGCCCGTCTGTACCGGGAGGTGCGGCCGTTCCGGATCTACGACGGCCCGTCGGAGACCCACCGTTTCGCCATAGCGCGCCGCGCGGTGCGGCCCTACCGAACGCCGGACGGCCCCCCGGTCAGCGGGTAGTGGCAGGCGGTCCGGCGCCCGGGGGCCGTCGCGACCAGCGGGGGGCGTTCCAGGGCGCAGCGTTCGCGCGCGTACGGGCAGCGGGTGTGGAACGTGCAGCCCGTCGGCTTGTCCGCCGGGCTGGGCACCTCGCCGGTGAGGACCACGCGTTCCCTGACCGCTGCCGGCGCGGTCCCGTCGTCGAGGTCCGGGACCGCGGAGAGCAGCGCCTCCGTGTAGGGGTGGGCGGGGGAGCCGTACAGGTCCTCCGTGTCGGCGAGTTCGACGATCTCGCCCAGGTACATCACGGCGATCCGGTCCGAGACGTGGCGGACCACACCGAGGTCGTGGGCGATGAAGACGTAGGTGAGCGCGAACTCCTCCTGGAGGTCGGCGAACAGGTTCAGCACCTGCGCCTGGATCGACACGTCCAGCGCGGACACCGGCTCGTCGGCGACGATCAGCTTCGGCGCGGTGGCCAGGGCGCGGGCGATACCGATGCGCTGGCGCTGGCCGCCGGAGAACTCGTGCGGATAGCGGTCCAGGTGCGCCGACGCCAGGCCCACCACGTCGAACAGTTCGGCCACCCGGCGCCGGACCGCGGCGGAGTCCCCGTGACGGTGGATGAGCAGCGGCTCCGCCACGATGTCGCCGGCCCGGCGGCGGGGATTGAGGGAGGCCTGCGGGTCCTGGAAGACCAGCTGCATCCCAGGACGGACGGGGCGCAGCCTGCGCGAGGACAGGGTGCTGATGTCCCGGCCGTCGAACTCGACCCGCCCGCCGCTGAGTTCGGTGAGCCGGACCAGACAGCGGCCGAGCGTGGACTTGCCGCAGCCCGACTCGCCCACGACGCCCAGCGTTTCCCCGGCGCGGACCTCCAGCGAGACGCCGTCCACCGCGCGCAGCACCCTGCGGCGCCGGGAGAACCCGTCCGGGCGCAGGACGTAGTGCTTGGTGACGTCCGTGGCGCGCAGCAGGACCTCGCCGTGCGGGCCCGCCGCCTCGTCCACCTCCGTGAGTCCCTGCGTGGTCACGGTGCCACCTCCGCTTCCGTCTCCGAGTCCATGGCCGCCGTCCGCGCCGTCTCCCGCAGCGCCGCCCGGTCGTCCGGCGGCAGCCGGCAGGCGTCGCGGTGTCCGGCGTCACCGGACCCCGCGGAGAGGACCTGCGGTTCCTCGCACCGCTCGTGCCGCAGCCGGCAACGCGGCGCGAACGCGCACCCTCGTGGCAGATCCCCCGGTGAGACGGGCACACCCGCGATGGTCGGCAGCCGCCGCAGCCGGGCGCCGCCCACCCGGGGAACCGAGTCGAGCAGCCCCCAGGTGTACGGATGCCGCGGTGCGTGGAACACCGCCCGGCGCGGTCCCTCCTCGGCGACCCGGCCGCCGTACATGACCAGCACCCGGTCGGCGATCTCGGAGACCACGCCCATGTCGTGCGTGATCAGCACCATGGCCGAGCCGCGTGCGTTGAGATCCCGCATCAGGTCGAGGATCTGCGCCTGCACGGTCACATCGAGGGCGGTGGTCGGCTCGTCGGCGATCAGCAGCGACGGAGAGCAGGAGAGGGCCATCGCGATGACCGCGCGCTGGCGCATGCCGCCGGAGAACTCGTGCGGATAGGCCTTGGCCCGGGAGGCGGCGTCGGGGATGCCGACGTCCGACAGCAGCCGGACGGCCCGGGCGTGCGCCTCCTTGCGCGAGACCACCTCGTGCGCCCGGATCTGCTCGGCGATCTGCCAGCCCACCGTGTGGACGGGGGTCAGCGCGGTCATCGGATCCTGGAAGACCATGGCGATCTCCCGGCCCCGCACGGCGCGCATCTCCCTGTCGGGCAGGGTGAGCAGGTCGCGGCCGCGGAAGCGGACCTCGCCCGAGACGGTGACGTTCGGGCTGGTCAGCAGCCGCAGCACGGCCAGCATGGAGACACTCTTGCCGGAGCCCGACTCCCCGACGACGCCCAGGACTTCGCCCGGGGCCACCGAGAGGGAGAGGCCGTCGACGGCGGTGACGGATCCGCCGCGGGTACGGAACGACACCCGCAGCTCCCGTACGTCCAACAGAGGCTCAGGCATGGCGGGCCCTCGGGTCGAGTCGTGCGTACAGGATGTCCACCAGGGCGTTGGCGAGGACCACGAAGAACGCGGCGTACAGGACGGTCCCCATGATCACGGGAAGGTCCAGGTTCTGCAGCGCGTCGAAGGTCAGCTTGCCGATGCCGGGGAGGCCGAAGACCACCTCCGTGAGCAGTGCGGCCCCGCCGACCAGAGCCCCGAAGTCCAGGCCGAACAGCGAGACGATCGGGATGAGCGAGCAGCGCAGGGCGTGCCGGATCAGGATGCGCCGCTCCGACAGGCCCTTGGCACGTGCGGTCCGCACATAGTCCTCGCCCAGCGCGGTCACCACCTCGCCGCGCAGCAGCCGTGCGTAGATCCCGGCGTACAGCAGGGCCAGGGTGAGCCAGGGGAACAGCAGGTGCAGCGCCCAGTCGCCCGGGTTCCGGCTCAGGGCGACGTATCCGGGCGGCGGCACCCAGGAGAACAGCGAGTCGTGCAGCTGCTTCTGGGTGAGGAGGTTGACGACCTCGCCGAGCCAGTACGCGGGCAGGGAGACCCCGACCACGCCGACCAGCATGATCAGCGGATCGGCGGCGCGGCCGCGCAGGGTCGCCGCGGCCGTGCCCATGAGGATGCCGGCCGTCATCCAGATCAGCGCCGCGCCGACGACGAGCGACAGCGTCACCGGGGTCGCCTGCACGATCTGCGGGATCACCCGGGCGCCGCGGTTGACGAAGGACTCCAGGTCGCGGTCGACGAGCAGGTGACGCATCATCAGCAGATAGCGGACGGGGAGCGGGCGGTCGAGTCCGAAGGAGTGGCGTACCTGGGCCAGTGTGGCCGGATCGGCGTTGCGGCCGGCGATACGGGCCGCCGGGTCGACGCCCGGGGTGGCGAAGAAGATCAGGAAGACCAGCACGCTGATCGCGAACATGACCAGCAGGGCCGAGGCGAAGCGCTTCACGGCGAAGGAGAGCACGGACGTCACACCCCTCCGCGCAGCCGGGCGCCCGGGTCGAGCGCGTCCCGCACCCCGTCGCCGAGGACGTTGAGCGCGGCGGTGGTCAGGGCGATCAGCAGGCCCGGCGCGATCGTCACGGCCGGCCGGGTGTAGAGCAGTCCCAGACCGTCCTCGATGATCGTGCCCCAGCTGGCGTCGGGCGGTTGCACGCCGACCGAGAGGAAGGACAGGGCGGACTCGGTGAGCATGGCCAGCGCGGTCATCAGCGGAACGAAGACGAGGGCCGTGGGCAGGACGTTCGGCAGCACCTCCCGGCGCAGGACGCGCAGGGTGGGCGCGCCGGAGCCGACGGCGGCCTGGATGAACTCCTTCTCGCGCACCACCAGGACCTGGCCGCGCAGCGGACGGGCGATGTACGGCACGTAGATCGCCGCGATGATGGCGACCGGCAGCCAGAGACTTCCCGCGTCCACGGTGAGCGGTCCCAGGCGCAGACCGTCGGTGAGCAGGACGACCGACAGACAGATGGCCAGCAGGTAGACGGGGAAGGCCCAGATGACGTCCAGGATCCGGGAGACGACCGCGTCCACCACCCCGCCCGTGTACCCGGCGACGATACCGACGGCCGTTCCGACGACGCAGGTGAGCAGCGCCGCGGTGACCCCGATGAACAGGCTCGTACGGCCGCCGTACAGCAGGCGTGCCATGACGTCGCGGCCCTGGTTGTCGGCGCCGAGGAAGTAGTGGGCCGGATCCCAGGTGGGCCCGATGGGGGTGACCCCGAGGCCCAGACCGGTACTGCTGGGGGTGAGCACGGGCACGGTCTTCCCGTCGACGACCGTGGTGCCGGAGACATGGGACTGGAACGGGTCGGTGTGGGCGATGTGGTCCGCGTACAGCGGCGCGCACAGGGCCGCCAGCACCACGAGGAGGAGGACGACGGCCGCGGCCAGGGCCGGCCTGTTGCGCAGCAGGTCGGCGGCGGCCGTGCGCCAGGGGCCCGGCGAGCGCCGGGCCTCGGACGACGGGAGCAGTACGGGGCTCACTTGACCCACAACTGCCCCACGAGCATGTAGAACTGCTTGCTGAACTGGTAGTTGCCGACGCGGGTCGACGTGAAGTCGATGATTTTCGGGTTGATCAGCGGGACCAGCGGGGACTGCCCCATGATGTCCTGGTCGATCGTGCCCCACTGCTGGTCGGCGCTCTTCTGGTCGGTCTGCGCGGTCTTGAGCGCGGTCTGCATCCTCGCGTCGACGCCCTTGTCGCAGAACCCGGAGATGTTGATGCTGGAGTCACTGCCCGGGTGGTAACTCGCGCAGGACAGCAGCACGTTGAGGAAGTCCGAGGCCGCCGGATAGTCCTGGTACCAGGACGTGAGGGCCAACTGCACCTTGTTCTTGGTGTTCTGGATGTAGGTGAACTGGATGTTGCCCGACAGCGGCTTGAGCTTCGCCTTGTAGCCGAGCTGGGTGAGCAGGCTCTGCAGGTACTGTCCGATCGACTTGTTGACGTCGTCGTCCTGGGTGACGATGCCGACCTCCTGCCCCGCCGTGCCGGACTGCTTCACCAGCTCCTTGGCCTTGGCCACGTCCGCCGCCGACCAGGTCTTGCCGCCGCCCTTGGTGTAGTCGCACGAGTCGACGTGCCCGGGGAAGCCGGGCGGCAGGATCGTGCACGCCGGAGAGGCGAGGTTCGTGCCGCCGTACAGCCGCACCACCGCCGCCCGGTCCACGGCCCAGTTGATCGCCTGACGCGCCAGCTTGTTGTCGAACGGCGCCATGTTGACGTTGAGGGTCGCGTACCAGAAGGCGGTAAGCGGGTTCACATGCGCCTGGGAGGCGTACTTGGTGCCGATCTCGTCCAGCCGGTCGGAGGGCGGCGGGTCGTACATCCAGTCCGCCTGGCCGTTCTCGACGGCGGTGACCTCCGACTCGACGGTCTGGCCGAAGGCGTAGTCGATCACGTCCGGGTAGCCCTGGGGCTGAGCCTGACGCGACCACTCCTTGAAGTGCGGGTTGCGCACCAGCTTCAGCGCCCGGTTCGGATCGTAGGAGGCGGCCATGTACGGGCCGGTCGTCGGCAGCGGTTTCGTGCCCGCGTCCTTCGCCGGCGAGCCCTTCGGTACGACGCTGGCGTGCGGGACGGCCAGCTTGTACGGGAACTCGGGGTCCGGGGCGGTGAGGTTGACGGTGACCGTGTTCGCCTTCGCGTCGCCCGTCACCCCTCCGTCGAGCGTGCAGGAGGCGGGCTTCTTCAGGCAGGCGTCCGCACCGACGATGCCGTTGTAGAAGGTGCCCGCGGTGGGGCTGGAGACCTTGAAGATGCGCTGGAAGGACGCCACCACGTCGTCGGTGGTCAGCGCCTTGCCGTTGGAGAAGGTGATGCCCTTGCGGAGGGTGAAGGTGTACGTCTTGCCGCCGTTGGTCACCTTGGGCATCGCCGCGGCGAGGTCCGGGACCACGGTGAACGACTGCTGGCCGCCGGCCTTCTTGAACGCGAGCAGCCCGTCGTACATGGACTGGTACAACTGCCAGTACTGGAGCGTGTAGTTGACCTGCGGGTCGAGACTGCCCGCGGCGGCGTGGGCGACGAGCTTCAGCGTGCCGCCCTTGTGCTGCGGCTGGAAGGCGGACGAGCCGGCGCCGGACGAGGACGCGGTCGGGCCGGAGGAGGAACCGTCGTCGGACGAGGAGCAGGCGGCGGCGGTCAGAGCGAGGGCGACGGTGGCGGCGGCGAGCGCGCTTCGTCTCGTGCTGCGGGACATCACGATGAACTCCCGTCGGGGGATCAGTCGGTGGAGTCGAGGAAGGCGCCCACGACCCGGAGGTAGAGCGCCTCCTCCTCGACGTGCGGCATGTGGCTGGAGTGCTCGAACATGTGCCAGCGCACGTCGGGAATGTGGTCGGTGTAGGGGCGGACGGTCTCGGGAGTCGCCTCGTCGTACCGCCCGGACACCAGCAGGGTCGGCGCCTCGATCAGATGCAGCCGGTCGATGACCGACCAGTCCTTCAGCGTGCCGACGACATGGAACTCGTTCGGACCGTTCATCGTGTGGTACACGGTCGGATCGGCCGCGATGTTGTCCCAAGTGGCCTGTACTTCGGGCGGGTTGGGGTTCATGCGGCACACATGGCGCTGGTTGAAGACCTGTTCGGCCGCCCGGTAGTCGGGGTGGTCGGTGGTCCCGGCCGTCTCGTGCGCGACCAGCGTGTGCTGGACCTCCGGTGGGAGGCCGGCCCGCAGTTCGGACGCCGCCGCCAGCCACAGCCCCATGGACGCGGGGGAGTTGGCGATGACCAGACCCCGCAGACCCGGCGGGCGGCGTACGGCGTGCTCGGCGGCCAGCATGCCGCCCCACGACTGGCCGAGGAGGTGGTAGGCGTCGGCGATGCCCAACGCCTTGAGCAGGTTGTCGAGTTCGTCGAGGAAGAGCTGGACGGTCCAGAAGTCGGCGCCCTTGTCGGGCAGATGGGTGGACAGCCCGGTGCCGAGCTGGTCGTAGTGCACCACGGGACGACCCTGCCGGGAGATGCCCGCGATGCTGAGGGTGTAGTCGTGACCGGCGCCGGGGCCGCCGTGCAGAACGACCAGGGGTGTCCTGCCCGGTTCGCCCGTGATCCGGTACCAGGTGGACCAGCCGTTGAAGTCGACGGTTCCGGTGTGGTTCGGTTCGGGGATCGCCACGGGGAAGCCTCCCAGACCGGCCGGAATTCGGCCGACCGCTGTCTGAAACGAGATGGGGTGACGGATGGATGAGATAGTGATCGGGTAAAAGGTCAGGGCACAAGACCTTTTAGCGGGGCCGGGACAAGACGTAACGGCGTGTTCACGTGACGCCCGCGGGGTTAACAGAAGCGGCATTCGACGGGGAGGACAGCTGACATCCGTACCTGAGACATCCGAGCCCGGGGACGAGTTCTCGCGGGTGCTCGACCGCGTCCTGCTCGGCGGCGCGCCCTCCCCGGAACTGCGCCCGGTGCGCGTGGCGTCCGCGGTGGACGAGGTCTCCGACCGGCTGCTCACGGCGATCGCCGTCGGAGACTTCCTGCCGGGGCAACGGCTGCCTGCCGAGCGCGAGTTGACGATACTGCTGAAGGTCAGCCGCCCCACCGTGCGCGAGGCGATCGGCCGCCTCCAGGCCGTCGGCGTCGTCGAGATCCGCCGTGGCCGCAACGGAGGGGCCTACGTCCGCGACAGCTGGACCGAGTCGTCGGCGGCCGCCGTCCGCCACACACTGCTGCCCCGCTGGACGGAGTTCGAGCAGCTCTTCGACCTGAGGGGGCTGGTGGAGGGCATGGTGGCGGCGACGGCGGCCAGGCGCCGGCGCCCGCACGACCTCGAGGCCATGCGTGAGGCCCTGGCCGCCTACCTTTCGGCGCGTACGCCGCGCGACGAACAGACCGCGGACAGCGCCTTCCACCATGCCGTCTGCGCCGCCACGGGCAATCCGCAGATCGTCACGCTCAGCCGCGACCTGCTGGCGCGGATCAGCCTCGGCTTCCCGGTCGAACCCTGGGGCAAGGGCGAGCGGACCCACTTCCACCAGGGCAGTGCGGACCACAAGGCCCTGTACGAGGCCATCGCGGCCGGTGAGCCCGAGCGAGCGGAGGAGATCGCCCGGGACCACTTCACGATCAGCGCCCAGATGATCCGGGACGTGCTGGAACGCGTCCGGGCCGTGGAGCCGCCCTGACGGTGTCCGCCGGCCACCGCGGCCGGCGCGTCAGACGGGTGCGCCGTGGTCGAGGAGGAGAGGGCCGGGGAGGCGCGTGTCGGGGTTCATGCACCCGGGGCGGGCGGGACGGCGCTGGGCGCCGGCACCGCCGCGCCCCGGGGCACGGCACGGGGTCAGAAGCCCAGGCTCCAGCGGTCGAGGTAGCCGGGGTCCACGATGAAGATGCCCGGGGTGTTGTCGATGACGCGCAGTTTCCACGTGCCTGCGGCCGGCGCCGCGGAGGCGTCGACGGTGAACGTGGTGTGCAGATCGGAGCCGGTGTCCCAGACGAAGTCCTTGACCGGGATCACGGTGCCGTTCTCGGCGACGAGTTCGATGATCTGGCCTCCGATGAAGTCGTGGATCAGGTCGACGGTCACCTTCAGGTCGGAAGGCGCGTTCCCGGTGCGGCCGGTGACGCGCAGCGGTGACTCGATGGTCTCCCAGTTGGGGATGTCGTAGCGGTCCGGGTTGACGAAGAAGTCGCCGCCGGAGTCCAGGACCGTCCAGGAGTAGGGCAGATCGAGCTTCTCCGCGGCGCCGTTGGTGATGGTGACGGTGACCGCGTACGTGCCGGCGCGGGTGGGTGTGCCGGTGATACGGCCGTCCGCCGGGTCGAGCCTCAGGCCGTCGGGCAGTCCGGTGGCCGCGTAGGCGAGCGCACCGGGCCGGGTGGACGTGGCGGTGATCCGCCGGCTGACCGGCTGGCCCACGGCGGCGTCACGCGCCGGGGGCGCGTCGGCGGCGATGTGGTTGACGTAGCGGGGGCCGACGTTGACCGCCGCCCAGGCGCCCGCGACCGCCTCGTAGGCGTCGCTGGTGGTGCCGAACAGGTCGGCGGCCGCCTGCAGCGTGGCGGTGCGGGCGCCGGCATAGTCGGTGGTGCTCGTCATGTAGCGGGTCAGCGCCCGGTACCAGACGTTGGTGGCGTTCGCCAGGCCCAGAGCCGCCACGGGCTTGCCGTCGTAGGTGGGACTGTCGTAGGCCACGCCGTCGAGGGTCCGGCTGCCGCTGCCCTCGGCCAGCAGGTAGAAGAAGTGGTTGGCCACGCCGGAGCTGAAGTGCGGGTCCAGCTCCTTGGTCTGCGCGGTCCAGTAGTCCTGTGACGTCCCCTTCACGGAGGCGTCCTTGGACGGCTGGTCCATGTAGCGCAGGGGCTTGCCGGTGCCGCGGACGTCCGCGAGCTCACCGATCAGGAAGTCGGGCGTGTCCTGGGCGTTGCCGGCGAAGAACTCCACCGCGGTGCCCATGATGTCGCTGGTGGCCTCGTTCAGCCCGCCGGATTCACCGGTGTAGATCAGCCCGGCGGTGGCGGAGGTGACGCCGTGGGTCATCTCGTGTGCGGCGATGTCCAGTTCGGTCAGCGGGTGCGCGCCGTCCAGGCCGTCGCCGTACGTCATGCAGAAGCACAGGTCGTCCCAGAACGCGTTGGCGAACCCGCTGCCGTAGTGCACGTTGGAGACGGCGCCGACGCCGTCGTCGGCTATGCCGTTGCGGCCGAAACGGTCGTGGTAGAAGTCCCAGGTCCGCTGGGCGCCGTAGGCGGCGTCGACGGCCGCCGTCTGGGCCGTGGCCGCGGTGCCGTCGCCCCACACGTCGTCGGTGTCCGTCACCAGGGTGCGGACGCCGCCGGTGACGTCGTAGGTGCGGTGGTTGCCGCGCTGCGGGTCGGCGAGCTGGTAGACGTCGCCGCTGCGCACCGACGCGAGCGGGACCGTACCGCTGTACTGGCTGTGGCCCTCGCCGGCCTCGATGTCGTCGTAGGAGGTGATCCGGGCGCCGGTGACGGCGTCGGTGACGACGTGCAGGCGGCTCGGTGTGCCGTCCTCACGTACACCGGTGACAACGTTGTTCCAGGCGAGCCTGGGGGAGCCGTCCGCCGCCCAGACGATCTGCTGCGGCGCCGCAGCCCGCTCGGCTGTGAGGGACGGCTGCCCGGCGGCGGCCTTCAGCGCCGCCTTCTTCGCCGCGGACGGTGTGACGGCGGCCCTGGTCGTGGGAACCGAGAGCACCAGGGGCGTGTCGCGGGTGACGCTCCGCCCGCCCGGTCTCTCGTGGACGACCAGGTCGGCGCCGATGACGGGGAGTCCGGCGTAGGTACGGGCGTAGCGGGTGTGCACGGTGCCGTCGGCGTCCTTCGTGACGTCCTTGGCGACCAGCCCCTCCTTGCCGCCCAGGCGGAGACCGCGCGCCGTGTCGTCGGCCGACTCGGCGGCCTGGTCGAGCAGTTCGCCGCGCTGGGAGCTGGTCAGGGTGACGCCTCGGGCCCCCGGCCTGGGTTCCGCGTCGATGTGCCGGGGTGTCGAAGGCCGGGAGCCGGTCTCCAGCGCCGAGGCGGGCTGGACCACCGGAGCGGCCAGCAAGAGCGCCGTCACACCGGCCGCGAGTGCGGTCGCCAGATACCTGGTTCGTGATCCGGTGGGACGGGACGAGGACGAACGGCGTTCGCCCATGGGCGAGTCGGTCATGTGGGCAGCTCCTCTCGCCGGCTGTCGGCGGACAGCGGCGGGACATGGGGAAACCGCGGGCTGTCGACCCTGCGGTGGAACATGGCGGGTGCCGCTCGAGCGCGGACTGATCGTTCCAGGGCGCCCGGGGGTTGTCAGCACTGCGGAGATCGATGTCCGAAATCCGGTCAACCGGCCGTACCGGTAGGGAGATCGGGAAGGGCCGCGCCACGTGTGCCGTTACGTCCCGGCAATACGGCGCTCACCTGCGAAGTTGGCCATATCCGACCGGGTTCGGGCCGGCCGCCCTGCACCGGGTGCCGGGCGGAATCCCGGTTGCCGAGGAGACCCGCCGCCCGCGATCCTGAGGTCGTGAGGTGCTCCGTATGCGGCTGAGGCTGCGCCAGTTCAGGCCCAGGACCGGGCCGCACGAACACCGTGTCGTCCAGCCCGCGCAGCCCCTTCGCCACACCTCGCTGCGCGCCCCCGAGCCCATCGGCCTGCTGCTCGGCGACCACGACGGGCTGAACCGGCTCGCGGGCCTGTTCTCCTTCGCCGCCTGCTCCCGGCACACGATCGTCCACATACCGCTGCGCGACGGCGTCCCGCCCGACGAGGGCACCGGCGAACCGGTCGATCTCGTCCTGGCCCACCACACGCTCGGCCTGCGCCCCGGCAAGTGGCCCGAGCTGCGCCGCAGGCTGGGACCCGGCACCTCGCTGACCGTGCGCACCGACGAGGCACGCACCGCCCGGGACGCCGCCGCCTGGCGGGAACGCCTGCACCGGGCCGACTTCCGGGACGAGTTGCGGCACGCCACCCACGCCCGGACGTTCTTCCTGATCGGCAGCCGGGGTGTCTTCGCCGAGACCGCCATGCAATTCGCCGAGGCGGCGGGCTGGGGTCCGCGCATGAAGGGCGTCGTCGAAGGCCGCTCGGCGCTGATGACGGCGCTCCCGGCGCTGGTCCAGGAGCCCGGCGGCGGTCACCCCTACGAGGTGCTGGTCTGCTTCAAGCCGTATCCGCCCTATGGCCACTTCCGACGGCCCGGGAGGCGCGACAGCGGGAACGGGGCACCCCTGACGGGATAGCCGAAGAGGAGGGCGGGTAACCGGAAGTGGCTCGTACGAGTCTGGGAGCCGCAGTGATCAAAGTTCTCATCGTGCACGACACCTGCCTGTTGCGGCAGGCGCTGGCCATCCTGTTACGCCGGGAGCACGACCTGGAGGTGAACGCGGCCTCGTGGGCCGACGCGGTGTCCGGGCTGGTCTCCTGGCAGCCGCGGGTGTGCGTGGCGGACGTGGACTCCACGGAACCGGCGGCGCACTTGTCCCAGCTGGCGCCGCTGGCCGAGCGCGCGGCGGAGCGGGACTGCGGGCTGCTCCTCCTGACGTCGCCCAGCAGACCGGGTCTGCTGCACCGCGTCTCGAGGGCGCGGGCGCTGGGATACGTCAGCAAGGGCGAGCCGTCCGAGGCGCTCCTGGGAGCCGTCAGACGGGTCGCGCGGGGTGAGCGGTTCGTGGACAACTCGCTCGGATGGGACTTCCTGCAGGCGGCCCGGGTACCGCTGACGGAGCGGGAGCTGAGCGTGCTGTCGCTGGCCTCGCAGGGGGCTTCCGTCGCGGAGATAGCGGGGGACCTGCACCTGACGCACGGCACCGTGCGCAACTACCTGTCGACCATCACGCGCAAGACCGGGGCCCGCAACCGCGTCGACGCCATCCGCATCTCCCAGGAGGCGGGCTGGGTCTGAGCACGCCGGGGATCCTCCGCGTCCACGCGCCGGCGCACCGACGTCCGCACCGCGAGCGCGGCGCACACCGACTTGTCCGCTCCGGAAGCGCCCCCCACGCCCGGCGACGTGGGCCTCCGGACGACGGCTGCCGTCCGGAGGCCCGCGTCACCGGCACTCGGCCGCCGCACGGGCGGGAGCGCGTCGGGGCGGAGCGGTCACAGACACAGGGTGGTGGACGACGTGCTCGCGGAGCACAGCAGCAGGCTCGCGCTGCTGACCGTCGAAGCCTCGTTCTCCTGCGACTCCGGCGTCTCGGGAGTCTCGAGCGTCTGCAGGTCGAGCAATATCATGGTGTGTCCTTTCGGCTCGTGGCGTGTGCGAGTGGGTCTTCCGTTTCGGTCGCCCGCTGAGGGGACCGGCTCTGGGGCCGCCGGAGCGGCGGGAGGAAGGGGAACGCGGCAGGACGCTCGTCGAGAGCGGCGCCGACCGCCAGCAGACAGCCCGCCGTTCCCGTGGCGAGATCCATCGACAGGCGCATCACCTGGTCGCCGGCGAAGGCCAGCTGCCCGCGGTGGGGCACGGCGTGCCAGGACAGCCGGGCGACCTGTTCGGCCGCCTGACGGGGTGCGGCCTCGGGAGTGGTGGTGCGGGCCAGGTGCAGCACCATGCCGGCACGTCCGCCGAAGAGTCCGGACTGGGCGTAGAAGCGCGACGTGGCGGCGGGAAGGACGGCGGTGCGGGCCTGGGCGAATTCCGGGTCGTCGTGGCGGGCGAGGAAGTCGTCGAGCACCATGGCGATGCCCACGCTGCCCTGGCCGAGGTACGGCATGGACCGCCGGCCCTCGTCCACGGCCAGCGCGCCCGAGCGGTCCTTCGCGCAGCGGGCCAGGTCGGCGCGGAGGCGGCGGGCGGCCAGCTCCAGCAGGTCGGGCGCTCCGGTGCGCTCGTGCAGCCGCAGGAAGCACAGCGCGAGGCCGCTGGAGCCGTACAGCAGCCCGGCCCTGCCGGGTCCGCGGCCCGCCCCGTTTCCGGCGGGGAGACGCTCGGCACGGTCCGCGAGCAGCTGGACCGCCTCGAGGGCGTGGTCGTGCAGGGCCGCCTCCCCCGTGGCACGGGACAGGTCGTCCAGCGCGAGCGCGACCCCGGCCAGCCCTCCGTACAGATCGGGCCCGAGGTGCTGCCACCTCTCGCCGAGCACCCTCCCGGTCAGTTCCAGCGCGGGTCCGGTGTGACCGAGGCGCGCCAGGACCCAGGCGGTGCCGAGCAGGCCGTCGAACAGTCCGAGGGGAGTCCCGGGTGCGGGCGCCCCGGTGTGGCGCAGCAGCCATTCCTCGCCTGCCTCGTGGCGCGGACAGCCGGTCTCGTCGAGGGCGTACAGGACGCCCGCCGCCCCGTACGCGAGGCTGGTGCCGCCACCGTCCCTGAACTGCTCGATGTCCCCGGGAAACAGGCGGTCGTCGCGTTCGGGCGTGGCGCTCGCGACGATCGCCCCGTACATCGAGTCCCGGCTGCGGGGCCAGTCGCCCGGATCGGCCGGCCGGCAGCGGCCGGCCTCTCGACGGCCGCCCGGGGGTGTACCGCCCCGGCGCGACCGCGGCGTCCCCGTGATCTCGCGTACGGCGTCGGTCAGGAAGGCGCGCGGCACGGGGAACTCCCCGGCGGCCGCGTCGGCGAGGTGGGCGGCCTTGCCGCGGTCGATGCCGAACAGCGTCGTCAGGGGGAGGAAGAGCGCTATGCGCAGGCACGCCAGCGCATAGCGGTCGATGGCGAAGCCGTGCCGGTCGGCCGGCGCGAGGAAACCGGGATGGGCGACGACCTGCGGGCGGTCCTCGGCGACGTGCGCGGCGGCCTCGAAGTCGATCAGCCGCACGGATTCCCCGTCGGGGCCGAGGAGGATGTTGAACAGGTGCAGGTCGTTGAAGACGACCCCGCGCTCGTGCACGACGGCGACGGCTTCCTCGACGGACCGGTGCACGCGCAGTGCCCAGGCGGTGTAGTCGGCGAGTACGCCGGGATCGGGGTCGGCGACGAGCAATGGATGGCGTCGGCCGAAATACGTGTTGAGGGTGTTCCCCTCCAAGTACTCCATCACCAGGAACCGGTGGTCCCCGAGCACGAACCAGTCCCGGACCTCAGGGGCCACGCCCGATCCGGAAAGGCGCCGCAGGACCGCGTGTTCGCGCTCCAGCCGGGTGACGGCGTCCGCGCCGTCCGCCGCCAGCCCGGCGTGCGGCCGAGCCTCCTTGAGCACGACCTTCTCACCGGTCCGCAGGTCGCGGCCGGCGTAGACGCCGCCCCCGTTGGAGAAGTGCAGGGCCTGCTCGATCCGGTAGGGCAGGTCGCCGGTGGTCGTGGCGTTGCGGGCGGCCAACTCCGGTTCGAGGAAGTCGGGCAGGTCCACCCACTCCGGCACGTGGAACGTCGGGTCCCTGCGGTCGGGCACCAGCCGGCCGCCGCCGTCCTCGACGGCCGGCACGAGCGACCCGTCGGCGCCCGGGCAGAACCGCTGGGCGAAGCCCCCGTACCTCACGTACAGGGGTCCTCGTCGCCAGCGCAGGTCCGTGAGGACGTACGGTCCGGGCTCACCGTCCAGTTGTTCCCCCAACTCCTCCAGGACGCTGCGGAGTTGCTTCTCGTCGCGGGGGTAGAGCGTGGCGAACTTCCCGCTGGTGCCCCGCCCGGCGTACTTCGAGTTCCTCAGGAAGAGGGGGTTCGGCCCGGGCACGAACTTGAACGGAATCAGGTGGGAGACGCAGTAGTCCCAGACGACGCCGGCCGTCTTCTCCGCGTTGTCCAGGCAGGCCGACACATGGATCTTCCAGCCCTGTGCGGGGGTGCCCCCGCCGTCCGGCGACAGGTGCAGCCAGTCACCGGACAGATGCCGGCGCCAGCCGTCCGGCGCGGGGCGCCCGGCCGGCTCGTAGTGCTGTGGCGCGGCGTCGCCGGCACCGAAGAGGCGGTCCGGTGTCTCGTAGAAGTGGGCGTCGGCGAGACAGAAGACCTCGTATCGCTTCTCCATGGGCACCTTCCGCTGGGTCCTCACCAGACTCCGGCGGGCGTGCGGCGGCGTACAGTCACGCCTGTCATCGGTCACCCATGACAAACGCAGCACCGGGGAGGAAGGGGGACGCGCTACGTCCCGGGGCGGAACCCCGCCCCCGCGTGCCTCACCCGACCCGGATGCCCACGATGCACGTGTCGTCGTCGGTGTCCGACTTGCTGTAGGTCAGCAGGCGGTCCAGGTGCTGGTCGAGTCTGCTGGGCGCCGAACGGGCGGTCGTCAGCAGATGGCTCAGGGACTCCTCCACGGACCGGTCACGGCGCTCGATCAGGCCGTCCGTGTACATCAACAGCGTGTCCCCGGCCGCCAATTGGACCTCGGTCTCCTCGTACGAGGCCTCCGGCACGGCGCCGAGCAGCATCCCCCGCACCAGAGGCAGGGGAGCCGCCTCGGTGTCCCGGACGAGCACCGGCGGCAGATGGCCCGCCCTGGCCCAGCGCAGCGTCCGCCGCTCCGGGTGGTACAGACCGCACACCGCCGTCGCGGTGACGGCACCCGTCAGATGGTGCGCCACGATGTTGAGCCACGACAGCAGCTGGCCCGGCCCGGCTCCGGTCACCGCGAGGCCGCGCAGCGCGTTGCGCAGGACGACCATGCTGGTGGCGGCCTCGATGCCGTGGCCCGCGACGTCTCCCACGCACAGCAGCACCAGCCCGGACGGCAGGACGACGGTGTCGTACCAGTCGCCGCCGACCAACTGCTCCGTCTCCGCCGGCCGGTAACGGACGGCCACCTGGAGGTCGGGCACCTGCAACGGTGCCTGTGTGGGGGGCATGATGGCGTGCTGCAACTGCAGGGTCAGCCGGTTGCGTTCGGTGGCCTGCTGCTCCGTGTGCGCCAACTGGTCGCGGGTGGCGGCGAGCGCCACCTCGGTCCAGTGCTGGGCCGAGATGTCCTGGCAGGCGCCGCGGACCAGGAGCAGCCGGCCGCCCGGGTCGAGCACCGGTTCGGCGACGATTCTGATGTGGCGGGTCACCCCGTCCGGCCGCTGCAGCCGGAAGGCCGACGCCGCCGGCCGCCGGTGGTGCAACAGGGTGCGCAGGAAGCGGCGGATCGGGACGCTGTCGTCCGGGTGCGCATGGGCCGGCAGTTCCTCCAGCGGCACCGGGGTGCTCGACCGCGGGCGCCCGTAGAGGTCGAACAGCTGACCGTTCCAGGTGATCTCACCGGTGAGCACGTTCTCCTCGAAGCCGCCGATGCGGCCGAGCCGCTGGGCGTGCTGGAGCAGGCTCGCCAGCCGCGCCGTCTCGTCCTCGATCCGCCAGATGAGGAGTACGGCGCTGCCGTGCCGGCTGATGCTGATGTCCGCGACCGCGGACAGGGCGACCTGGTCGACGAGGGCGGTGAGGTTCATCCGGCGGGTCCTGAAGGGCTCTCCGGTGGCGTACACGCGCTCGATGCGCTGGAAGAGTTCGCTGTCGCCGGCGGCCATCGGATAGGCCTCCAGGAGCAGCGCGCCGTTGACGACCGCCCGCGGCCGGCCGGCCGGGTCCAGGAAACGGCCGTTCACGTGCTGGATGTGGAAGTCCACCAAGTGCCCGGCGCCGTCCAGGTACGGCACCAGGACCAGAGCGGGATCGTGCAGCCCGTCGGCCAGATCCATCAGCTCGCCGGCGTCCGGCAGGAGGCGCGGCTCCCGGATCCCGTCCTGCGGCGACGTGTGCGTCTCCAACGTGTGCGCGCACAGCTCCGCCAGGGCCTCCATCTGACGGACGATCTGCGGGGGCTGCGGCGCCAGGGGAGCAGGCCAGGCGATCTCCAGCACACCGTGGATGCGCCCGCCGGTGCCGGCGGGCAGGGCGACCCTGCCGCCGTCCGGATGGTGATGCAGGCCGATGCTGGGCACCGCGGTCCGCCCGAGGGCGGTGATCCACTGCCCCTCGCGCTCGGTGAGACCGCGCCGTGCCACGGTCACCACGTCCGGCGGGACGTAGCGCCAGCGCGCGGCCTCGGCCGGGGAGAACCCGGCGCTCCCCGCCAGGGACAGCGAACCGTCGGCGCCCGCGGCCCAGATGGCCACGGCCACCGCGCCGAGGGGGCGCAGCGCCTGCTCCAGCAGGGCGTCGGCCACGGCCTGGGTGTCGTTCGCGGCCAGCACGCCGCTCTCGGCCGCGCGCAGGCGTACGGCCGCCGACTCGGCCTGCGCGTCGTCGGCGGTCCGGGTCGCGGCGAGGAACGCGTCCGTCACCTCGGACATCCGGTCCTTGGCGGCCTGGTTGATGACGTCGACCGCGAGTTCCAGCAGGGTGACCTGGGCCTGACCGGCCAACTCGGCGAGCTGTCGGGCGGCCTGGGACGGCCCGCACTGCAGCCGCTCGACCAGGATGCCCTTGGCGAGTTCGATCAGGGCACGGCCCTCGGCCTCCGCCTGGGCGGCCCGCACCTCGCGGCTGAGGCGCTCCACGACGGCCGCCAGCCTGCCGACCGGAGAGGCGGGCGAGTCGCCCACGAGATCCGGGGGCGGCCCCTCGGAAGGCACCGGCAGCCCGTCGGGAGTCGCCGACCGGAAGACGAACGGCGCCGGGGCGGCGGCGGATTCGAGCCGCGGCTCACCGCCCTGACCCGGTTCGCCCGGATGCTCGGACATGCTCACGGTGTGGATGCTCCTCGGCTGGAGCGCCCTGAGGCGCGGAACGGCGGGCGCTGCGGGGCGCCCGGCCCGCGGGTGTGCGGGACGGGCGCCGGTGTGCTCATGCCGGCAGCCAGCGCCGGACGCAGGCGATGAGATCGTGCGTGTCGACAGGCTTCGTGACGTAGTCGCTGGCGCCCGACGCGAGGCTCTTCTCCCGGTCGCCGGGCATCGCCTTCGCCGTGACGGCGATGATGGGCAGTTCGGCGTACTGCGGCATCCTGCGGATCTCGGCCGTGGCCGTGTAGCCGTCCATCTCCGGCATCATCACGTCCATCAGCACGAGCGCGACGTCGGAGCTGTTCACCAGCGTCTCGATGCCCTTGCGCCCGTTCTCGGCGTGCAGCACCCGGAAGCCGTGGAGCTCCAGGATCCCGCTGAGCGCGAAGAGGTTCCGCGCGTCGTCGTCGACGACCAGCACGGTACGGCCTGCCGGCGCGTCGTGGACGGGGGACGGCGCCGGTTGCTGCGGCTCGTCGGGCCGGACCAGGGACAACACATCCCCCGGTTCCTCCGCGGACAGGTGCAGGGCGATGCGTTCGCGCAGTTCGTCGAGGCTGGAAAGGACCTCCAGCGCCCCTCCCGCGGAGCGCGATCGCAGCGCCTCCTCCAGCATCACGTCCGTGCGGCGCGCGCTGTGCACCAGCACGGGAACACTCGCCAGCGCCGAATCCCCCTCCAGGGCCTGCAGGAACCGGGAGGTCTCGCCGTCCCGCATGCCGTGCTCCAGGACCACGCAGTGGCACGGATCGGCGGCGAGGGCGCCTGCCGCCTCCTGCGCGCCGACGGCGGTGATGACGTCGACCGCGGGCCGCCGCCCACCGTCGTCGTGACCGTGCGTCAGGTCGGCGACCACGCTCTCCGCGACGAGGGTCAGCAGACCGCGCGGCCGCTCCTCCACGACGAGCAGGCGCCGGGGCCGCGGTCCGGGCCCCGACCGGGGCAGCGGCAGCGGCACGGGGCGGGACGGCCCCTCGGGAAGGGGCTCGGCCGCGGTCCGCTCCGGAGCCCTGCCATGGCGGATCAGTTCCTCGAAGTCGGGACGGGCCACGGGCAGGAAGAGCGTGAACGTACTGCCCTGGCCCGGCGTGCTGTCCACGGTCACGGCGCCCCCGAGCAGTTGCGCGATCTCCCGCGTGATGGACAGACCGAGACCGGTTCCGCCGTACTTCCGGCTCGTCGTGCCGTCCGCCTGCTGGAAGGCACCGAAGATCGTCTCCAGGTGCTGTTCCGGGATGCCGATTCCGGTGTCCTTCACCCGGAAGGCCGCCACGGCGCCGCCCCGGATCACCCCCTCGGGCACCTCGTCGTCCACCGCGGGCTCGATGCTCAGCTCCACGCTGCCCTGCTCGGTGAACTTTACGGCGTTCGACAGGAGGTTGCGCAGCACCTGGCGCAGCCGGGAGTCGTCCGTGAGCAGGTCCGCGGGCGCGCCGGGAGCGGTCGTCACCGCGAAGTCCAGGCCGTTCTGCGTGGTCATGGGCCGGAACGTGGCCTCTACGTACTCGATGAGCTGACGCAGTGCCACCCGCTCGGGTGCGACGTCCATCTTCCCGGCCTCGACCTTCGACAGGTCGAGGATGTCGTTGATGAGCTGGAGCAGGTCCGAACCGGCGGAGTGGATGATCTGCGCGTACTCGACCTGCTTGGGCGTGAGGTTGCGGGACGGGTTCTGCGCCAGCAGCTGAGCCAGGATGAGCAGGCTGTTGAGCGGGGTGCGCAGCTCGTGGCTCATGTTCGCCAGGAACTCCGACTTGTACTTCGACGCCAGCGACAACTGCTGGGCGCGCGTCTCCAGTTCCTGCCGAGCCTGCTCGATCTGGAGGTTCTTCGCCTCGATGTCCCGGTTCTGCGCCACCAACAGCGAGGCCTTCTCCTCCAGTTGCGCGTTGGAGCGCTGAAGCTCCTCCTGCTGAACCTGCAACTCGGCCGACCGGGACTGGAGTTCACCCGTCAGACGCTGCGACTCGACCAGCAGTTCATCGGTTCGGGCGTTCGCCACGATCGTGTTGACGTTGAC
This sequence comes from Streptomyces sp. NPDC002588, assembly GCF_040295925.1. Taxonomy (NCBI): domain Bacteria; kingdom Bacillati; phylum Actinomycetota; class Actinomycetes; order Kitasatosporales; family Streptomycetaceae; genus Streptomyces; species Streptomyces sp. NPDC002588. The sequence continues at coordinate 134,804 of NZ_JBEOWF010000003.1, read as the reverse complement.
ACCGATGGTCTCCATCAGCTGTGCCAGGAAGTCCTGATGGGTCTGGGTGAAGAGGGTGACCGACGCCAGCTCGATGACGCCGAGGACCTGCCCCTCGACCACGATCGGCAGCAGCACGAGCGCCGTCGGCGCCATGTGGCCGAGCCCCGAGGAGATGGTCACGTAGCCGGACGGCAGCTCGTCCACCAGAATGGTGCGCCGGCTGCGCGCCGCCTGGCCGACCAGGGTGCGGCCGAACGCGATGCGCGTGGGCCGGTCGCTGTCCTCGGGATAGCCGTAGGAGCCGACGAGCCTCAGTTCGGGCCCGGCGTCGCCGTCCTCGGCCAGGTAGAAGGCACCGTACTGCGCCGACACCAGGGGGACCAGCTCGTCCATGATCAGCTCGGCGACCACGGGCAGGTCGCGGTGGCCCTGCATCAGGCTGGAGATCCGGGCGAGGTTCGTCTTGAGCCAGTCCTGCTCCTGGTTGGCGCGGGTGGTCTCCCGCAGGGACTCCACCATGGAGTTGATGTTGTCCTTGAGCTCGGCGACCTCCCCGGACGCCTCCACGGTGATCGAACGCGTCAGGTCGCCCTCGGCGACGGCACTCGCCACCTCGGCGATCGCGCGGACCTGCCGGGTCAGGTTGCCCGCCAGCTCGTTCACGTTCTCCGTCAGGCGCTTCCAGGTGCCCGACACGCCCTCCACCTCGGCCTGCCCGCCGAGGCGTCCCTCGGTGCCGACCTCGCGGGCGACGCGGGTGACCTCGTCGGCGAAGGCGGAGAGCTGGTCGACCATCGTGTTGATCGTCGTCTTGAGCTCGAGGATCTCGCCGCGCGCGTCCACGTCGATCTTCTTCGACAGGTCGCCCTTGGCCACGGCGGTCGTCACCAGCGCGATGTTGCGGACCTGCCCCGTGAGGTTGTTGGCCATGGAGTTGACGTTGTCGGTGAGGTCCTTCCAGGTGCCCGCGACGTTCGGCACATGCGCCTGTCCGCCGAGGCGTCCCTCCGTGCCGACCTCGCGGGCGACGCGGGTGACCTCGTCGGCGAAGGCGGACAGCGTGTCGACCATCGTGTTGATGACCTCGGCCAGCGCCGCCACCTCGCCCTTGGCCTCGACCGTGATGCGCTGCGACAGGTCGCCGCGCGCCACGGCCGTGGCGACCTGGGCGATCGAGCGGACCTGGCCGGTCAGGTTGGACGCCATCACGTTGACGTTGTCCGTGAGGTCCTTCCAGGTGCCCGACACACCGCGCACCTGGGCCTGTCCGCCGAGGCGTCCCTCGGTGCCGACCTCGCGGGCGACGCGGGTGACCTCGTCGGCGAAGGCGGAGAGCTGGTCGACCATCGTGTTGATGGTGTTCTTCAACTCGAGGATCTCGCCGCGCGCGTCGACGGTGATCTTCTGGGAGAGATCGCCCTTGGCCACGGCGGTCGCCACCAGCGCGATGTTGCGGACCTGGCCGGTGAGGTTGCCCGCCATGAAGTTCACCGAGTCGGTGAGGTCGCGCCAGGTGCCCTTGACGCCCTTGACGTCCGCCTGTCCGCCGAGGCGTCCCTCGGTGCCGACCTCGCGGGCGACCCGGGTGACCTCGTCGGCGAAGGCGGAGAGCTGGTCGACCATCGTGTTGATGGTGCTCTTCAGTTCCAGGATCTCGCCCCGGGCGGGCACGTCGATCTTCTGGGAGAGATCGCCCTTGGCCACCGCCGTGGCCACCTGCGCGATGTCACGGACCTGGGTGGTCAGGTTGCCCGCCATGGCGTTGACCGAGTCCGTCAGATCGGCCCAGGTGCCCGACACCCCCGGCACCTCCGCCTGTCCGCCGAGCGTCCCCTCGGTGCCCACCTCACGGGCCACCCGGGTGACTTCCGACGTGAACACGGACAACTGGTCCACCATGCCGTTGAAGACCTTGGCGATGTCGCCCATGAGGCCGTCGGCGTCGTCCGGCAGGCGGGTGCCGAAGTCCCCGTCCCGTACGGCCGTCAGGCCTGCGAGAAGGCGCCGCAACTCCTGGTCGGCCGGCACAGCCTCAACGACCCCGGCGCTGTTGCTGGTCATGCGCACCCTCGTTCCGCTCCCCAGGAGTCCTCGCGAAGGGAGGACTCGGAACTCACCCCGGACCGTATCGGCGCCCGGGCTGCTGTGCATGCGTTTCCGCAGTTCACGGATCTGCCTGATGAGAAAATACGCCGCAGGCTAACCCACGTTCCGAGCACGGAACAAAGTGCGGGGTGAAGTTCGGCCCCAGGGGAATTCAACCGCAGCGGATCGTGCATACGCGTGCGCATCAGGGGTACTGGGAAAGCTTTTCGCCAGACGGATCGGGCCAGACGGATCCAGACGGATATCAGGGGATGTCGGGGAAGTCGGAGCCGAGCAGAATGCGGTCGCCCGAGGGCTGTCCCGTAATCCCCGGTGGATCACCACGGGAACGCCCCCCTCGGCCGGCAACCCCCAAGCCGGATCGAGGAGTTCGTCGGCCGGGTCGTACGCCCCCACCTGCACACGCGCCCTGAAGACGCGCGCGCCCGCCTCGACGGCCACCCGCACGTACGCCTCGACGAAGGCCCGTACGCCGAACTCCCTTAGCAGGGCCGTCCGTTCCGACTCCTGGGCGCAACAGCCGTGCGGCCCCGCGGGCGGGGTGTCGTACCGGAGCAGGAGCCGACCGCCGGACACGTACTGCGGTTTCAGTAGTCGCTCCTCCGGATGCGGGAGACCGCAGTGCCAGTAGTGGCATGACGACGCGGGGGCCTCCGCCGGGACAGCCTGGGTGAGCAAGCGACAGCAGATGTGGAGTTCCCCGACGTGGCTACTTTTCTGTATCGACTGGGCCGACTGGCCTTCCGGCGGCGCGGTTACGTCGCCTTGTTGTGGCTGGCCGTACTGACCGCCGTCGGACTGGGGGCCCTCCAGGCGCCGGGAGCCTCCGACGAGGAGTTCTCGATGCCGGGCATCGAGTCCCAGAAGGCGTACGACCTGATGCAGGAGCGCTTCCCGGGCGCTGCAGCCGACGGCGCCACCGCCCGCGTGGTCTTCGTCGCCCCCGACGGGCAGAAGGTCACCGCGGCCGCCCACAAGCAGGCGATCGAGGAGACCGTCGACGCCCTGGGCGACGGCTCGCAGGTGGCCGGCGTCGCGGATCCCTTCACGGCGAAGGCGGTCGGCGAGGACGGTACGACCGCCTACGCCACCGTCACGTACAAGGTGAAGTCCTCCGAGGTCACCGACGCCAGCCGTGCGGCGCTGGAGAAGGCCGCCGACCGGGCCCGGGAGGCCGGCCTGACCGTGGAGGCGGGTGGCTCCGCCATGGACAGCGGCGGCGGCCCCGGTGGCGTCGCCGAGATCATCGGCCTCTCGGTGGCGGCCCTCGTGCTGCTGGTCACCTTCGGCTCACTGGCCGCCGCCGGGCTGCCGCTGCTGACGGCGGTCCTCGGCGTCGGCGTGAGCATGTTCACGATCGCGGTGCTGGCAGACGCCCTCGGCCTGTCCACGAGCACCGGCACCCTGGCGATGATGCTGGGTCTGGCGGTCGGCATCGACTACGCGCTGTTCGTGGTCTCCCGTTACCGCGAGGAGCGCGCCAAGGGGCGTGCTCCGGAGGAGGCGGTGGGTCTCGCGGCCGGCACGGCCGGGTCCGCGGTCGTCTTCGCGGGTCTGACCGTGGTCATCGCGCTGGCCGGCCTGACGGTCGTCGGTATTCCGATGCTGACCAAGATGGGCCTGACCGCCGCCGGCGCGGTCGTCGTCGCCGTGGTCATCGCCCTGACCGTCGTGCCCGCGCTGGTCGGCTTCTGGCCGAACGCCGTGCTGTCGGGCGCCGTGCGCAGGCAGAGGCGGGGCGGCCGGGTGCTCCGGTTCGGCAAGCCGTCGGGGCGCGGTGAGCGTGACAATCGCGGAACCCGCTGGGCCCGCTTCGTGCTGCGCCGCCCGATCCCCGTCCTGCTGCTGGGTGTCGTGGGCCTCGGCGCCCTCGCGATCCCGATGACGCAGTTGGAACTCGGCATGCCGGGCGACGAGGCCAAGGCCGCCTCCACCACCGAGCGCCGCGCCTACGACGCCCTCGCGGACGGCTTCGGCCCCGGCTTCAACGGCCCCCTGACCATCGTGGTCGACGCCAAGGGTGCCGACGACGCCAGGACCGCGGTGAGCACGATCAACCGGAAGATCGCCGCCACTCAGGGCATCGTCTCGGTCACCACGCCCCGTTTCGACGAAGCCGGCGACACGGCGGTGTTCACCGCGACACCGTCCACCAGCCCGACCGACGAGAAGACCGGGAACCTCGTCAGGACCATCCGCGGTGAACGCCCCGGCACGGAGTCGGCGGCCGGAGCGTCCTTCGAGGTCACCGGCACCACGGCGCTGAACATCGACATCGCCGGGAAGGTCCAGGCGGCGCTGGTGCCGTATCTGGTCACGATCGTCGGTCTGGCCGTCGTCCTCCTGCTGGTGGTCTTCCGGTCGGTGCTCGTCCCGCTCAAGGCGGCGCTCGGCTTCCTGCTGTCGGTGCTCGCGGCACTGGGCGCGGTCGTCCTGGTCTTCCAGCAGGGCCACGGAGCGGGCCTGTTCGGGGTGGAGCAGACCGGGCCGGTCATGAGCCTGATGCCGATCTTCCTCGTGGGCATCGTCTTCGGCCTCGCCATGGACTACGAGGTCTTCCTCGTGTCGCGGATGCGGGAGGCGTACGTCCACGGTGAGTCCGCCGGGCAGGCGGTCGTCTCGGGGTTCCGGCACAGCGCCCGGGTCGTCGTGGCCGCCGCCCTGATCATGATCGCCGTGTTCGCCGGCTTCATCGGCGAGAGCGACTCCATGATCAAGATGATCGGTTTCGGCATGGCCGCCGCCGTGCTCCTCGACGCCTTCGTCGTCCGGATGGCGATCGTGCCCGCCGTCCTCGCCCTGCTGGGCGACCGGGCCTGGTGGCTGCCGAAGTGGCTGGACCGGCTGCTGCCCCGCGTCGACGTCGAGGGCGAGGCCCTCACCCGGCGCCGGGCCGACGCCGCGGCCCCCGGATCGGACCCGGACCCCGCCCCCGACGAGCCGGTCGAGGCGCGCCTCTGAGCGAGTGCCCCCGGCCGTCCCGGGGCCGCCCGTGGCGAACGCCACGGGCGGCCCCCACGGCGTTGTCGGCCGTCCCTCGTCCACCATGGGGCTCACGCCCATCCTCCGGAGAAACAGATGACCACCAGCCTGGAGCGCTACACAGGGCGCCGGCACACCGCCACGGACGTGATCCTGGCCCTCGGGCTGCTCGGCTGCGTGACCCTCGGCGCCTCCATCGCCATCCCCGGCATCAGCGGGCCGAGCGTGGAGTGGCCCGCCGAAGTCCTGGCGGCCATCGCCTGCCTCGTCCAGTTGAAGGCACGCACCCACCCGCGCACCGCCGTCGTCGTGGCCACGGTCTGCACGGTGATCACCGTGGCTCTCGGCTACCTGGTGACACCACTGCTGCTCGCGCCCCTGATGATCGCTCTCTACCGGCTGGCCGCCGGCACCGACCCCAGGACGACTCGCCTGTACGGTGCCGTGACCATGGCCGTGGTGGTCATCGCCGCCGTGTCCGACCGGCCCACGACCGAGATGCTCCTGCTGCGCAGCGTCGGCCCCGTGCTGTGGCTGATGCTGCCGCTGGTCGGTGGCGGCCGGGACCGCCTGCGCCGGGACTACACGGAATCCGTGCAGGCGCGCGCCGCGTACGCCGAGCGCACCCGGGAGGAGGAGGCCCGGCTGCGGGTCGCCGAGGAACGGATGCGGATCGCCCGCGACCTGCACGACGTCGTGGCCCACCACATGGCCGTCGCCAACGCGCAGGCCGGCACCGCCCGCCACCTCGCGCCCACCCACCCGGAACAGGCGCAGAAACTGCTCGACGAGCTGACCGCCACCACGTCCTCCGCGCTGCTCGAACTCCGGGCCACCGTCGGGGTGCTGCGCCAGAGCGGCGACCCGGACACCGACTCCCTGGAACCCGCCCCCGGCCTGGACCGCCTGCCCGAGCTGATCGCGACGTGCGAGACCGCCGGCGTCGACGTCACCGTCACCACCGAGGGAGAGCCGCGGTCCCTGTCACCGGGCGTGGACCTGACGGCGTACCGGATCATCCAGGAGGCCCTCACCAACGTCACGAAACACGGCGCGGGCCAAGGGGCCCGCGTCCGGCTGACGTACTCCGACTCCCGACTGCTCGTCTCGGTCACCAACGACGGGACCACCACCCCCTCGTGGGTCCCCGGCGGCGGCTACGGTCTGATGGGCATGCGTGAGCGTGCCCACTCCGTCGGTGGCGACCTGCACGCCGGCCCGCGCCCCGAGGGCGGCTTCGAAGTCGCCACCGCGCTGCCGCTGCACCCCCTCGCCCCGGAAGAAGACGAGGCAACCCGTTGAGCATCCGTGTCCTGCTCGCCGACGACCAGGCCCTGCTGCGGGGAACCTTCCGGCTGCTGATCGACTCCTGCGCCGACATGGAGGTGGTGGGGGAGGCCGCCAACGGCCAGGAGGCGGTGGACCTGGCCCGTACCCACCACCCCGACATCGTCCTGATGGACATCCGTATGCCCGGCACGGACGGTCTCGCCGCCACCGCCGCCATCTGCGAGGACCCCGGACTGGCCGGCACGCGGGTCCTCGTCCTCACCATGTTCGAGACCGACGAGTACGTCGCCAGGGCTCTGCGCGTCGGCGCCAGCGGCTTCCTCGGCAAGTACGTCACCACCGACGCCCTGCTGGCCGGCATCCGCACCGTCGCCGCGGGCGAGGCACTCCTCTCGCCCGGTGCCACCCGCGCCCTCATCACCCGCTTCCTCACCGCACCCGCCCCGGGCGCCCTCCTCGCGCCCCCGGAGCGCCTGAACGACCTCACGCCGCGGGAACGCGAGGTCACCGTCCTCGCCGCCCGGGGCCGGTCCAACGACCAGATCGCCGAGGAACTCGTCCTCAGCGTCCTGACCGTACGCACTCACATTCAGCGCGCCCTGACCAAGCTCGGCGCACGCGACCGCGCCCAACTCGTCGTCATCGCCTACCAGACAGGACTGGTGCGGCCCACCTCCCGGTGGTCCTGAAACGAAGGATCGTCGCAACGGAGCGAACGCCCAGGCGGGCAGTGCGAGGCCGGGCCTCCACCCGGGCGAAGAGAGGACGCCGGGTGGACACGTCGCCCCATCCGGCGAACCCCTGCGGGGGCGGCAACGGCGGAGCTCCACCGAGCCATTTCGCGTACTCAGCCCTCCAGCCAGTCTCCCGGCACCGAGTCCCGCAGTCGTCCCAGTGCCTCCTCCGTGCGGGCCCGGACATTCAGGCAGAAGCCGTCGAGTTCCCGGAGCAGGACATCCTCGCCGGCGAACCAGCGCATCTCGCGTCCCACGCTCGGAAGTTCCTGAAACAGCCGCTCCAGTGCGACGTCCTCGGCATCCACCTCGAGGAAGTCGGTGAACCCGGCCTCGAACAGCACCACCTCGGACATGACCATCTCGAGGCAGGCCACCGTCAGGCTCGGCTCCCAGGGCTCCCACCGCTCCTGCGCCTTCGCGGCGAGATCCGCACGAATCACGGTGCCGGGATCGTCATGCTCCAGTTCCTTCAGCAGGACGCCCCAGGACGCGGCACCCTGATTCTCCAACCGGTACACGAGCGCGCCGTCGGTCACATACAACTCGTCAGGCCTGAGCAGCCTGTCGTGATTGCTGGTGAGGTCGGTCCGCCGCCCGAGGAGCAGGTACGCCTCACGAAGCGCCGTCGGCAGGACCAGGCCGAGACGCCGCTCCGCCGTCTCCACCTCGACATCGCTCCAGCCGTCGCCCGGCTGGAGCGGCTGCTGCCAGTGGGCCGCGAAGTCGGCGACGAATCGCCAGGCCTCTGCACGGTCGTGCAACGCTTCGGACAGCCGGCTGTGCATGTCGAAGGTCTCATTCATGCCCGCACCCTACGGCGGGGCACGGACACCGCCGGTTCGAGGGGCGGACATCGAACAGCAAGCTCGCCCGGCAGGTCAGACGTCGGGTTCGGCGACGTAGGTGAAGGATCCGGTGGAGGTGCCTCCGGGGCTGCTCACGGTGACGTCGAAGGTGCCCTCCTGGCCACTGGGCGGGGAGGTGGCGGTCAGCGAGGTGTCGGAGACGACCGTGAAGGCCACGGGGGTGCCGTTGAAGGCGACCTGGTCGGTGTCGGCCAGACCGGTGCCGGTGAGGGTCACTTCGGTGCCCCCGGCCGTCGGTCCCGTGCCGGGGGTGACGCCGGTGACGACGGGCGGGGCGAGGTAGGTGAAAACAAGGCCGTCGGCACGCCCGCCGGGGGTGACCACCGTGACGGGGGCCGTACCGGGCGCCGGAGCACCGGGTCCGGCCGGAGTCCGGACGATGAGCTGCGTGTCGGAGACCTTCTGGATGACGGCCCGGGTCGATCCGAAGTGCACATCGATGGCTCCGGCCAGATTGCGGCCGGTGATGGTGATGCCCTGGTCGCTGCCGCCGGCGGGGCCCGCGGCGGGGCTCAGGCCGGTGAGGACGGGGGACGGCCGGTAGTAGAAGGTTCCGAGAGTGCCGGTTCCGCCGGGGGTGGTGACCGTGACGGGGACGGCACCGGATCCGGCGGGGGCCGTGACGGTCAGCGAGGTCGCGGTGTTGGCGGTGACGGCGGCCCGAGCGGTGCCGAAGAGCACGGCGCTCGCGTCGGCCAGGTGATGCCCGGTGAGGGTCACGGTGGTGCCGCCCGCCGTGGAGGCCTGGTCGGGGATCACGGTCGTCGCCATGACACCGACGGTTCCCGCGGCGTTGTTGGTCACATAGGCATGGGTCCCGTCGGGGGCGACCGCGATGCCGGTGGGTCCGTCTCCCACGCCGATGTTCTCGACGACGGTGTGGCCGGCCGTGTCGATGACACTCACCGTGTCCGGCTCGTAGTTCGCCACGTACGCATGCCTGCCGTCGGGGCTCACCGCCACGATGCGCGGCTGCGCGCTGACGCCGATGACGGCGCTGACCGTCTCGGTGGCGGTGTCGATCACACTGATCGTGGAGTCGCCCACGTTGGTGACGTAGACATGGGCCCCGTCGGGTGCGGCTGTCAGCAGGATGGGGTTGATGCCGACGGGGATCGAGGCGGTCACGGTGTCGGTGGCGGTGTCGATCACGCTCACCGTGTTCGACATGAGCGACGCGACGTAGACGCGTGTCCCGTCCGGGGTGATGGCGACGCCGATCGGCGCGCCCGGGACCGGGACGGTGTCGATGACGGTGTCGGTGGCGGTGTCGATCACGCTGACCGTGTCCGCGGGCTGCACGGACACATAGGCGCGAGCGCCGTCCGGTGAGAGGGCCACCACTGACGCTCCCGCGCCGACGGGAATGTCCGCGGTGACGGTGTTCGTGGCAGTGTCGATCACGCTGACGGCACCGTCGGTGTTGAGGACCACATAGGCCCGGGTTCCGTCCGGACCGACCGCCGTGAAGGTCGGGCCGGCACCGGTGGGGATGGTGTGGGTGACGGTGCTGGTGGCGGTATCGATCACACTCACGGTGTTCGAGGCCCGGTTGGCCACGTACGCGCGGGTCCCGTCGGGGGTGAGAGCAATGCCCTGGGGCTCGGCTCCCACGGGGATGGTGGCTCCTGAGACGAACGTGGCGACACTGGACCTGGGACCGCGCGCTCGCACGAGCTGCGGGGACGGCGACGTCAAGGTGACCATGACACTCCTTGGGACAGGCGGGGAACTCTCCCCGCGCACACGGAATGTCTGCTCCACCGCATGGGCCGACAGCGGGCAGGCGACCGGCAATTAGGGCCGGAGAATTGAACACACTTGTCGATGAAATACCCTTCGGGGACGGATTTAACATTCGACAGAAAAACTATGATGGAATGACGATCCTGTTTTTCGGGGATTGTCTCCGAGGGACTGGATGTCGCGGGAATTCTCCCCGCGCGCGTCGAACGCGGCCCGAACACCTTGAGCGACCGGACAGCGCCCGGTGACCCGGCGGGCAACGTTCGCCCCGTCGCGCGCACCGACGACTTGAACGATCCGGTCGCGTAGGCTGGCCCTCAGCGCTTAATCGTTCTAGAGGTCGGACACCACTTTTGGGTGACGCCCCTCGCGGGCAGGGGTGTCTTCCGAGTGAGAGGGAGTGTGCCGGCATGGGCCGTTCGGGCCGGGTGACGTTGAGCGACGTGGCCAAGGCGTCCGGTGTGTCGCGGGCGACGGTGAGCTTCGTGCTGAACGACGACCCTCGGCAGACGATCTCGGCGGCCACCCGGGAGCGGGTCATGGAGGCGGCCCACGACCTGGGGTACGTCCCGCACGGCATCGCCCGCGCCCTGCGCGAGGGCTCCTCGCGCATCGTCGTGCTCAACGTCGACTGGGGCATGGAGGGCAACTTCTCCCGCAGCTATGTACGGGGTCTGGACGAGGAACTGGCCGAGCACGACCACATCCTCCTGGTCCGGCACGGCCACTCGATCCCGGAGGCCACCCAGAAGGTGCTGGACACCATCGCGCCCCGGGCCGTGCTGCGGCTCGGCGAGGTCTACATGCGGGGACACGAGCCGATCGAGGAGGACTGGGAGAACGGGTTCGCGGCCAACGCCGCGCTGCAGATCGGCCACCTCGCCGAGCGGGGGCACACACGGATCGCGATGGCCCTGCCCGACCACGAGTTCCCGCTGACCGAGGCCCGGCTCGGTTTCGCCCGGGAGGCGGCCCGGCGGCTGGGTCTGCCGCCCCTGGCGCATTTCGTCGTGCCGCGTCCCCGGGAGGCCGGCGCGGCCGCCGTCGAGACGTTCCTCGCGGCCCACGCGGACGTGACCGCCCTGGCCGCCTTCGACGACGACATCGCCCTGCGCAGTCTGACGGCCCTGCGGGACCTCGGGCGCCGGGTGCCCGAGGACGTGGCCGTGATCGGCTTCGACGAGACGGAGTACGGCTCCCTGTCCACGCCCGCGCTCACGACCGTCCACATCGACGCCGAGATCCTCGGCCGGATCGCCGCCCGCAACGCCCTGGGCATCGACAGCGGGGGGCTCGCGCCCGTGCCCGGCCGGATCGTGGTCCGCGCGTCCGTCTGACTCCGCACGCGGGCCGGGGCGACCCGGCCCCCGGGCCTCCTGGGCCCGCTCGTCCGCGCGTGCCTCTAGGGCGTGTTTCGAAAGTCCCGCCTGCCTGGCGGCGTCTGGCACGCGCGCTCGCCGCGTTGTCGGGCGCGCCCCGATACAATCCAGTATCGGGGCGACCCTCCGCCTTGCGATCGCACGCACCAGACGCCGCCAGGCCTGCCCTTCGGGCAGACGACGCTACTTTCGAAACACGCCCTAGTCCGCACCCGCCCTGCGCCCGCGCGGCAAACGATCTTCGCCGAGCCCGTCGCCGTCGCTCTCGACCTCTGCTACGGTCCCACTTAACCGATCTAGTTGCCTCTTCGTGACCGGACGAACGAGGATACATCTGAACGATTCGGGCGGCTTCGACTTCTTCGCCCCTTGCCCTGCACCCCACCGACGCGTGGTGCGTGCCGCGGCGTTCCACGGCCGGACCGGACCGGGTCGCCGGAGAAGCCGAAGCGCCCGGGCAGGAGGACCGCCGTGGACATGGCCGAGGCTCAGCGCAGCACCTACGAATCGGTTCTGCGGCTGAGGGACGCCCCCTTCGTCGCCGAGCGGCCGGCATACTTCAGCCCGGCCGCGGCAGCCCAGGACGAGAGCAATCCCCAGGGCGCCTACGCCCCGTTCGCCCAGATCCTGCTGCCTCTCGAGTACACCGGCTGGATCGAGGAGTGCGCCGCGCACGTCACCTCGTGCTACCTCGGCGACTGGTCCAGCCTGCACAAGGTCGTCGTCCGGGGGCGGCAGGCCCTGGACTTCCTCGCCTGGCTGGGCATCAGGGACCTGTCCCGCTTCGAACACGGGCAGATCAAGCACCACGTCCAGCTCGACCAGAACGGCCTGGTGGCCTCCGAAGGGATCCTGTGCCGCCTGGACGAGGAGGAGTTCCTGTACACGGCAGGCAGCGGGGACTGGCTGATCTGGCAGCTGAGCCAGGGGAGTTGGGACGCGGAGGTGGAGGACGTCAGCCCCGACCGGTTCATCTTCGGCGTCCAGGGACCTGCGGCCCTGGACACGCTGGAGAAGCTGACCGGGGACAGCCTGCGCGACATCGCCTTCAGTCGCAGCAGGATGTCGCGGATCGACGGCGTCCCGGTGCGGGTCCTGCGGACGGGCATCTCGGGCGAACTCGGCTACGAACTGCACGGCCCCACCGGGCACGCCAACGCGATCTGGTCGGCCGCCGTCGAGAGCGGCCGCCCCTTCGGGCTCCGCCAACTGGGCCTGCGGTCGCAGCCGGTGCAGCACATCGAGGCGGGAATCGCCACGAACGGCCTCGACTACCTTCCCGCCTCCATCCTGACCCCGGGCGCACCGAGGCAGTTCAGGAGGGGCACTCCCGGAGGGAGCTTCGTACCGGAGAACGGCGTCACGGACTACTTCCGCAAGCCTGCCGAACTGGGCTGGGGTTTCCGCAAAGGTGTTCCCGACCGTGACTTCCTGGGCCGTGACGCGCTGGCCGCCGACGCCGCCGAGGGGGAGCCGCGGCGGACGCTCATGGGCCTGCGCTGGAACGCCGAGGACGTGTCCGGCATCCTCACCGCGCACCTCGGCGGGGGCGAACTGCCCGACCCGATGGAGGTCCCGCGCGGCCGTGGCCCGGTCTTCGACCAGGTCCTCGCCGGCGGACGGCGGGTGGGTGTGTCCACCGGCCGGACCGTCAGCGTGAACCTGCGGGCCACCCTCTCCCTCTGCGTGATCGACGAGAACCACGCCACTCCCGGGAACGAAGTCGTGGTGCTGTGGGGGCGGCCGGGGACCGCGCAGCGTGAGGTCCGGGCGACAGTGGCCGCGTTGCCCTTCAAGCCGGACCGGCGGCGGATCGACGTGTCGGCGCTGTGAGACGGTCGTCGCCTCGGCGACACACCTGCGCACCGTGCCGCTCGCACCGGTACTGGTACCGGTGCCGAACCCGAACCGCCCGCCGCGCCCACGGCGGGCGGCCGTACCCTTTCCGACGTGACGCTCTCCCAGGTGAACCCCTCCGACGTGGACGAAGAGCTCTCCGGTGCCGCCGGCCCGGACTCCGCGTCAGGCCCGCAACTGCGCCCCCAGTCGCTGCTGCTGGCCTTCTTCGGCGACCACGTCCTGGAGAAGGGCCCGCTGTGTGTGTACTCGGGCAGCATCATCGACGTCCTCGGACGCGTGGGAGTCGGTGAGCAGGCCGTCCGCTCGACCCTGACCCGCATGGTGAACCGCGGCCTGCTGCAACGGCAACGGCAGGGGCGGCGCATGTACTTCGGTCTCACCCCGCACGCGACGCAGATCCTGCAGAACGGCCGCACACGCGTCTGGCACACCAGCGCGGTCGACGACGACTGGGACGGATCCTGGACCCTGCTCGGCTTCTCGCTTCCCGAAGCCTGGCAACGGCAGCGCCACGACCTGCGCTCCCGGCTCACCTGGACCGGTTTCGGCCCCCTCTACAGCGGCCTGTGGATCGCCCCGGGCGACGTCGACATCTCCGGGATCGTCGCCGAACTCGGCATCGCCGCCCACGTCAAGATCTTCCACGCGCGCGCCGACGTCGCCACCGACATCGATGTGATGATCCGTGACACCTGGGACCTGGCGACGATCGCCGCCCGCTACACGGCCTTCGGGGAACGCTGGGCCGCTCACCTCGGCGATCCGGCCGGCGACCCGCTGGCCATCCACCTTCGCCTGGTCGCGGAGTGGCTGGGCACCATCCGCACGGACCCCCGGCTCCCCGCCAGGCATCTGCCGCCCGACTGGCCCGCCCGGGCGGCCGAGGACACCTTCGGGCGCATCGCGGAACAGACGGGTGGACCCGCCCGCCGGGTGGCCGCCGAACTGTTGGAGACAACACCTCTGGAACCGTCCTGAGGGCGCTCGAACCCTCCTCGCGGCGGTCGGGATCAGCGTCGCCCGGAGAGCCCTTCCGGAATCGGGTCGAGCCGCAGCCGCAAGATGGTGCTGTCCGTTCCGGGGTTCGCCCGGCATCCCGCCGCGGAGGGTGCCGAGGAGGGAGATGAGGAAGGGGAGGGGGAATCGGAGGAGGTGGCCGGGGGCCAGGGCTGCGGTGACCGGGCCGAGCTGTATCCGTTCTCCTTCGTCCACACGGCGGTGAGTCCGGAGGCGAGGAAGGCGGTGAGTACGGCGGCCATGATCCACTGCCATCTCGTCCGCGCGGGGAGCGGCCCCGCCGCAGGCACGGCGGCCTCCGCGCGGGTCGCCGCGCCCGTCTCGGGCAGGACCGGTGCCGGTGCCGACGCGCAGTCGGGGCGGGCGCTTGCCTCCTGGTGGAGCCCCAGCGCCGCGGTGAGCTCCTGTGGCGAGCGCCCCAGTATCTCGTGCATCGCGCGGATCACATCGGGCCGGGCGAGAGTCGGCCGGACCCGGTGCAGATAGCGCGAGAGCATCTCCTGACTGATCTTCACACCCCGCCCGGTGATCCGTCGGGCCAGCGCCTCCTGGGTCATCCTCCCCGGCGCTTCCTTCCACCAGCTCCTCAGTAACTGGGCGAGTTCGCGTCGCGGTCTGTTCTCACACTCGTCGCGCAGAGCACCCATTGATGCATTCCCCCTGGAACCCCGTGCATCACCCCTGCTCGGCAGCGTGCATAGGGAGTCGTGTGTGCATGAATCAGCCGAACCGGCACGGGTGTTGAGCCCGCCGGAGACGTAGGGACACGGTTGTGGCGCCCCCCACCAGATGATGCGGCCTCCTTCCGTCGTACGGCTTCTCGATTTCCCGAAGGAGACGGGACTGTGCCCCCGCACGCACCGTCTCGTGACGACCGCGCATCCGCTCCCGCACGCGATTCCGACAGGAAAGGAACCGACCATGTACGACGAGACGAAGAAGCAGCACCGGCGTCACCTCGCCTCCGCGGCCCTCCTCGCGGCCGCCCTCGTCGGTGGCGCCCTGGCCGCCGCTCCGGCCGGGGCTGCCACGCCCCGGTCCGCTGAGGCGGCCTCCGTCGCCGCCCAGGCCGCTTCCTGGCCGACCGTCAGGTCCGGCCAGCGGGGCGTGGACGTGACCACGGTCCAGCTGCTGCTGACGGCACGGGGTTACTCCACGGGGGCCGACGGCGTCTTCGGCCCGGACACCGTCTCCAAGGTCAAGGCGTTCCAGCGGGCCAAGGGGCTGGCCGCGGACGGCGTCGTCGGTCCCAACACCTGGGCCAAGCTGATCGTCACGGTCAGGACGGGCTCCCGGGGCAACGCCGTCAAGGCCGCCCAGCGCCAGCTCACCGACAACGGCTACGCGCTGACCGCCGACGGCGTCTTCGGCTCGGGTACCGCCGCGAAGGTCAAGGCGTTCCAGCGGGCCAAGGGACTGACGGTGGACGGGGTCGTCGGTACCAACACCTGGGCCAAGCTGGTGAGCGGTGGCGGCAGCGGCGGCGGCACCGTCACGCTGAAGTTCGACAAGAACCCGTCCGACCAGACGAATTCGAAGCTGTACGTGCTCCGGGGCAGCACCGTGGTCGCCAGCTACCGCGCCGGCTCCGGCACGCGCGAGGACGAGTGCGTCAGGAACAAGGGCTGGCTGCCCAACGGCTCCTACAGCATCGGCATGCACTCCAAGACGTACAACGGCAGTCTGATCAAGGGCTATGTGATCCGGCTCGCCGACAAGAAGTGCACCAACGGCACCTCGCGCACCGAACTGTTCATCCACAGCGAGATGACGCGCACCGGCGGCCAGGGCAGCATCGAGCGCGAGAGGTGGACCGACCGCAACCCGGTCGACTTCTACTCCAACGGCTGCATCAAACTGCGGCCCAACGACATCAAGGCCCTGTTCAAGGTGCTCGACCAGGTCGGCTGGCCGAAGACGCTGAAGGTCGTCAGCTGATCCGCCGCGCACCGCGCGGATGACCGGCGGCCGGGACGCTCGTGTCCCGGCCGTCCGGCTGCCCGCCGCCGCATCAGTCCGGCACGTCCTCGGCGGTCAGCGCCGCGGGCTGCCCGCGGCGCAGCGACTCGTAGGCGGCCAGCACGATCCGCAGGCTGCGCAGTCCGGCCTCGCCGTCCGGGCGCGGGCGGCGGCCCGTGCGGCAGGCGTCCAGGAACTCGTCCAGCAGCGCCGCGTCCAGGTCGTCGCCGCCCGGCTCCCAGCGGCTCTGACGGGCCGTCTCGTCGAAGCCGCCGAGCAGCCGGGGGAAGGCGTCGAACTCCACGATGCCGTGCTCGGCGACGCAGGTGAGGGTCAGGCCGCCCCATGTGGGGTGGTGCGCGGGCTGGCTCCAGCTGCAGTCGACGGCGGCCGTGACACCGCTCGGGTAGCGGACGGTGACCAGCCCCGCCGTCTCCACGTCGAGGCCGAGTTCGGCGTCGAGGACGGTGTTGGCCTGCGCGTACACCTCCGCCGCCTGCTCGCCGCCGAGCAGGACGTCCATCAGGTCCGCGATGTGCACGGTGTGGTCCATCACCGCGCCGCCGCCCGCCAGTTCCCGGTCGCCGAACCAGGGCTGCGAACGGGCCGGATTCCAGCCGTTGTTGGTGCCGTGCACAGCGATCAGCCGCCCGAGGCGGGCGTCCGCCAGGGCGTCGCGCAGCGCGGTGAACGCCGGGGCGAACCGCACCGGGTACGCCGTCATGAGGCTCACCCCGGCCCGGGCGCAGGCGGCGACGACGGCCCGCGCGTCGGCCTCCGTCGTGGCGAGCGGCTTCTCGCACAGCACATGCGCCCCCGCGGCCGCGGCCCGCTCCACCAGTTCCCGGTGCCGGGAGTTCTCGCTCGTGATCACGGCCGCGTCGAGCGGGGCCGCGAACACCTCGTCGAGCGTCGCGGCGTACGGCACTCCGAGCCGCCCGGCCAGGGCGGGCCCGCGGTCGGGAGCGCCCGGCGGGGCGTCCGGGTCGGCGGTGACGAGCTCGACGTCGGCGTGGTCGCGCAGCAGGGCGATGTACGTGGCCGCGTGGACATGGGCGAAGGACAGGACGGCGACTCTCACGCTACGGTCTCCTCGGTTCCTTCGAAGGACTCCTCGATCGGGACGGCACGGCCGGTCCTGGCGGACTCGGCCGCCGCCTCGGCGATACGGACGGCCGCCACCCCGTCGGCCGCCCCGACCCGGGGTTCGGGTCCCCGGCCGGTGTACGCGGCGGCGAACTCCCTGATCTGCGTGGTGTACGGCGACTCGCCGAAGTCGCCGGCGGGGATGCCGGCGGCCGGTCCGCCGCCTCCGCCGAGGATCCGCAGCCCGGGCGCGGCCAGCGAGTCGTGGCTGACGGTTCCGCCGGTGCCGGCGAGGTGGAACGTCGTACGGAACGGGGTGTCCTCGGGTGCCCACACGCCCACGATCTGTGAGATCGTCCCGCTCGCGTGGGTGAGGACGGCTGTGCCGGCCGCGACGGCCCCCATCGGCGCGGGGGCCGTCACGTGTCCCGCCGTGTGCGCGTGCACCCGGACGACTTCGCCGAACAGCCAGCGTGCGATGTCGTAGTCGTGGATCATCTGGTCGACCAGGATCCCGCCCGACCGCGCAGGGTCGGCGAACCAGGGACTCCAGGTCGGGTAGCGCCCGGTGCGGGTGAACCGGGCCACTGCCACCCGGCCGAGCGCGCCGCCCGCGACCAGGCCGCGCAGCCGGGCGTACGCCGGGAAGAAACGGACCACGTGGCCCGGATAGAGCCGTACGCCCGCCGCTGCCGCGGCCCGGGCGACGTGCGCGGCGTCGGCGGCGGTCAGCGCGAGGGGTTTCTCGCACAGCACATGCGCTCCTGCGGCGACGGCGGCCAGACAGATCTCCCGGTGGGTGTCGGTCGGCGTGCACACGTCGACCACGGTCGCGCCCGCGACCGCCTCCTCCCGCGACGCGACTGCGGTGGCCCCGAACTCCCTTGCCAGAAGGGGCGCTTGGCCATCCGGGGCGTATACGCGGACCCGGGCGCCGAGCGCGGTCCAGGCGGGCAGATGGGTACGGGCGATCCCGCCCGCGCCGATCAGCGCCACCTCGAGTTCTGCCATCGGTGTGCCTCCTGAGGCGAAGTCGGTCAGCCCTTGAGGGCGCCGCTGAGGACGCCGTTGATGAAGTGCCGCTGGAAGAAGAGGTAGACGGCGACGACCGGGGCGATCACGATGAGCGTCGCCGCCGCGAGCAGCGGGACGTCGACGTCGTACTGGCCGGTGAAGAAGCCGAGCCCGGCCGGGGCGGTGCGGCGGGAGGGGTCCTGGATCAGGATCAGCGGAAGCAGGAACTGGTTCCAGCTCCACACGAAGTACAGGACACCCAGGGTGGTCACGGCCGGACGGGAGTTGGGCAGCAGCACCCGCCAGAGCACCGACCACGACGACGCCCCGTCCAGCCGGGCCGCCTCGATCAGGGTGCGGGGCATGGTCAGGAAGTGCGCCCGCATCCAGAACACGCCGAACGGCATGAAGGCCGCGATCTCCGCCAGCGCCAGACCCGGCACGGTGTCGGTCAGTCCGAGCGCCCGCAGGTCGTAGTAGAGCGGGATGACGGTGACCTCCGTCGGGATGGCGAGCCCGAGCAGCAGATAGCCGTAGAACGCGCCGCCGCCGGGGACGTCCATCGTGGCCAGCGCGTAGCCGGCGAGCGTCGCGCACACCACGGCGGCCGGGACGACGGCCAGCGCGATCACCGTGCTGGAGCGCAGCAGCGGCCCGAAGCCGGCCGCGGACCAGGCGTGGACGAAGTTCTCCAGATGGATGCCGTCCGTGGGCAGCGCCAGGCCGGTCAGCGGTGTCCCGGCGGGCTGCACCGAGGCCAGCAGCAGCGACAGGAACGGTACGAGGACGGCGGCGC
The DNA here is from genome assembly GCF_040295925.1 of Streptomyces sp. NPDC002588. NCBI lineage: Bacteria > Bacillati > Actinomycetota > Actinomycetes > Kitasatosporales > Streptomycetaceae > Streptomyces > Streptomyces sp. NPDC002588. The sequence continues at coordinate 115,984 of NZ_JBEOWF010000003.1, read as the reverse complement.
AGAACACCACGAGCACCGCCGGCGCGGCGACACGGGTCGTCACGGGGCCTCCCGGGCAAGCCGGTTGACCACCAGCACGGCGGCCGAGATCACCAGGGTCAGGACCACCGCCAGCGCGCTCGCCAGGCCCACCTGACCGCCGCCGAACGCCAGCCGGTAGATGAGGACGCCGGGCACGACCGTGCTGTTGCCCGGGCCGCCGCCGGTGGTGATGTAGATCAGGTCGAAGCTGGACAGCGCGGCGATGACGGTGATGGACAGGGCGACCGCGATCTCCGGCCGCAGCAGCGGCACCGTGACCGACCAGAACTCCCTTACCGGGCCCGCTCCGTCCATCCGCGCGGCCTCGTAGATCTCCCGGTCGATGCGCTGCGTCCCCGACAGGAACAGCACCATGCACAGTCCCGCGACGACCCAGGTGCCGATCAGCCCGACCGCGGGCAGCGCCCAGGTGAAACTGCCGAGCCAGGAGTCCGCGAGCGAGCCCAGCCCCACCGCGCGCAGCAGCTGGTTGAGGGTGCCGTCGTCCGCGTACACCCAGCGCCAGATCACCGCGACCGCGACCAGCGGGATCACCTGTGGCAGGAACAGCAGGGTGCGGACGGCCGTGGTGCCGCGCCGGCCCGGCCGGCGGGCGACGATCGCGGCCGCCACCAGACCCAGGCAGATCGGCAGCCCGGAGAAGAACACGATCAGCGCTCCCGCGTGCCAGGCAGCCGCGCGCAGCTGTGGATCGGTGAGCACCCGGCGGTAGTTGGCGGCGCCGACGAAGGACGGCAGGGTCACCCCGTCCCAGTCGAACAGCGACAGGTACGCGGTGTGCAGCGCGGGAGCGACGGCGAACAGCGTGTAGGGCAGGACGGCGGGGAGGAGGTACAGCAGCGCGACACCGCGCCGCCGCCGACGCACGGCCCGCGCGCGGCCGGGTGCCCCGCTCGGGCGGACCTCGGCCGCGCCGGCCGGGGCCGGGCCGGCGCGGCGGTGGGTGGTCGCGGTCATGTGTGGTACTGGTCGAAGTCGGCCTGCAGGGCGGCGAGGAACTTCTCCACGGAGACCTTTCCGCCCGCCAGCAGCTGGAGTTGGGTGGTGAGGGTGTCGGGCATGGTCGGGGTGGAGGCGTTCTGGATGAACGGCTCGAGGCCGTCGTCCTTGACGATGGTCTGCCAGCCGGTGGCGACATCGCCGAGCAGACCGGTCTGGGCGGGCATCGCGGAGGCGTCCGGGGCCATGAAGCCGCCCTTCGCGGTGACGGCGGCGGCCTCGCTCGTGGCGCAGAAGTCGAGGAAGGCGGCGGCCGCCGCGGCGTTCCTGGTCTTGCTGGACACGCAGTAGTAGACGCCGGCGCCCGTGGTGCGCAGGGCGCCTCCCGCGGTGACCGGAGGCATCGGGAACAGGCCCGCGTTCGCGCCCTGGCCCTTGGCGACCGCGGCCGCCGCCCAGTTGCCGCTGATGCGGAACACTCCCTCGCCCTTGGCGAAGGCCGCCGTGGCGTCGTTGTCGCTGACACCGTTGACCTTGGGGGTCACATACCCCATGTCCACCCAGTGCTTGAGGGTGGTCGCGGCCGTGACGGCCTCCGGCCCGGTGATCTTCGCGCCCTTGTGCCCGAACGCCCACGCCTGCCGGTCGGCGGGCTTGAGGTAGGCCGAAAGGAGCACGTTGAAGGGGTGGTTGAGGCCGCCGTCGAGGTTGCCCGCGACGAGCGCGGTCTCCCCGGCGGCCTTGGCCAGGGAGAACAGCTTCTCCAACTCGCCGACGGTGGCGGGCGGAACACCGATCCCGAGCTTCTTCACCTTGCTCTTGTTGTAGTAGACGCCTTCGTACGACAGCCCGCCCGGCACTCCGTAGAGCGCCCCGGTGCCGGTCGTCCTGCCGTCCGCGGAGAAGGTGATCTGGTCGAGTCCGGGGAAGGTGTCCGGCCAGCCGTAGGCGGTGGAGTAGCGGCCCATGTCCAGCAGGAGTCCGCCCTTGACCAGGTTCTGCATGCCGGAGACGAACTGGGCGATGTCCGGCGCGGACTGGGCGGACATCGTGGTGTTGACGCTCTTGAGGTAGTCGTCCCAGCCGGTGTACCGGCGCTTGAAAGAGATGTTGGGGTACTTGGCGTGGAAGGCCGCGAGCAGGCCCGGTGTCATGGTCGTGTCGTCGGCGTCGGCGACGACGAGGGTGATCTTCCCGGTGGGCACGGTGGTGGACACCGGACCGGAGGCGCTGGGCTGCGCCGACGATTTGGCGCCCGGCGTCAGGCTGCTGCCGCACGCGGTCAGCAGTGGGGAGCCCACGGCGAGCGCGGCGGCGGCCGAGGTGAGGAGCGTACGTCTGGACAGGTGGCCGGAGGCGGGGGCGGGAGAGGTGGGGCGCATGGCGTTCTCCAGGGGCGGTGGAGACGGGTGCAGGGATCGCCGGGTGGGGCCGGGCCGGTGGCGTGGGCAGGGCAGGGCGAAGGGGGAGGCATCCACGCTTTTTAATAACGCAGTTGCGTTATATAATCAGCAAGGCGGCTGAGCCCGTCAAGAGAGGGCGAAAAGAGAAGGCGAGGAGGACGCTTTGGCAGTCCCGGACACAGCGCACACGGCGACCGAGCCGGAGCCGGCCGTCTGGCCGCTCAGCGGCGCGGAGCAGCCGGGCGCCCCGGCCGTCGTGGGCGTGGCGGACCTGCGGGTCACCAACGCGGCGGCCGTCCTCGCGGTCGTCCGCTCGGCCGACCCGCATCCCCGGCTGTCCGAGCTCGTCACCGCGACCAGCCTTTCCCGCCCCACCGTCGAGGCGATCGCCGAGGAACTGGTCGACAGCGGACTCGTCGAGGTCGTCCCCGCCGTGCCCACCCGGGGCCGCCGCTCACCCGGCCGGCCCGCGCGCAGCTTCAGCTTCCGCCCGCACGCGGGACACGTCGTCGGCGTGGACGTCCGCCCCCGCTCGGTCACGGCCCGCCTGGCCGACCTGGACGGCACCCCGGTCGCCGTGCGCCGCACAGCGGTACGCGCGGACGTGAGCGGCGCGGCGCGCGCCGAGGCCGTCACCAGGGCCGCGCTGGGTGCGATGGCCGACGCCGGCGTGGATCCGGCCCGGGTCTGGGCGGCGACCATCGGCACGCCCGGTCTGGTCGACCGCCTCAACACCCGCGTGCGGCAGGCCGACAACCTGGGCTCCTGGGCCCGCACGGACGTCGTCGGGATCGTACGGGAGGCCCTGGGCTGTCCGGTCGCGGTGGAGAACGACGCGAACCTGGCCTGTCTCGGGGAGCGGTGGCGCGGCGCGGGCGCGGACGGCACCAGCGACGACATGGTCTTCGTCCTGCTCGGCGAACGCCTCGGCGCCGGTGTCATCACCGGGGGCCGGCTGCTGCGCGGACATCACGGAGCGGCCGGCGAGATCGGCTTCATCCGGTTCCCGCAGGCCGTGGGCGCCCCCGCGGAGCGGCCGCCCGGCCTGGAGCCGCTGTCCGCCGCGGTCGTCTCGGGCGTCGCGGCGGGCGAGCGGGACGCGGTCGCCGAGGTCGAGGCGTACGGCCGGCGGCTCGCGGAGGGGATCGCGCCGGTGCTGCTCGCCCTGAACCCGGCGCAGGTCGTGCTCGGCACCGGCCAGTTCCCCTCGGGCGCGAGCGCCCCCGCCGCCGCGACTCTGCTCGCCGCGGCACGCGAACACGCGGAGGGCCTGCTGGTCGACCCTCCGCACTGGGAACTCTCCGCCCTCGCCGACGACGCGGTCCTGACGGGGGCGGTGCACTTCGCGCTGTCGTCCGTGGAAGTGGTGCTGCGCACCCGGCCGACGAGCCTCGCCTCACAGAAAACATGACGGAGCGTGGTGCCGCCCGACGGACGGCACCACGCACGGGTGTCAGCGGTAGCAGGTGGTGACGCCCGGCCGCCAGGGACAGGCGAGCGCGGCGAAGCCGCCGTTGGCCACGACATCGACACTCAGCGTGTCGCCGCCGCGCAGCACCTGCCGGTCCTGCACCAGGCCGTCGGCGCCGTCCCGGATCGTCTCGACGAGCCACTTCCCCGCCCCGAGCGACAGCGGCACCTCGGCCGTACGGGCCGCGCCGGCGTACACCCCGCCCAGGAACCAGCGGGCACCGCTGCGCCGGGCGAGCACCGCCTCCTGGCCGGGCTGTCCGGCGAGCAGCCGGGTGTCGTCCCAGGCCGCGGGGACCTGGTCGAAGTAGGCCCGGGCGAGCGGCCGTGCGTCGTACGACTCCGGGGTGCCGGCGAACATCTGCAGTCCCGACTCGTAGGCGACGGTGAGCCCCACCTCGGCCGCGTCGGAGTTGGGACGCAGGCCGACCCGCTGGAAGGCGCCCGGGGTGAAGTCCATGGCACCGATGACGTTGCGGGTGAACGGCAGCGTGGTGAGGTGGGCGGCGGTGTTGGTCCGCTTCTCCTCGCCGCCGACGCCCTCCAGGCTCATGACCTGCGGCCAGGTGCGCTGGATGCCCTTGGGGATGGTGGAGCCGTGGAAGTCGACCATGAGGTGGTGGGCGGCGGTCTCCGGGAGGATGGTGTCGTACCACTGGAGCATGGACTGCGCCTCGGAGTTCATGAAGTCGATCTTGACGCCCTTGATGCCCCACCGCTCCAGGGTGGGCAGCCACTGGGCGCGTTCCTCGGGTGTGTCGAGGTCGCGCTGATGGATCCAGACGATGATCCCGACGCCCTTGGCGCGCGCGTACTGGACGAGTTCCGGCATCCAGCTGTTGGTCTGCCAGTCGGGATCGGTGACGTCCCACTCGTCCTTCTTGAAGTACCAGCCCGAGTCGACGGCCTCGTAGGGCCAGCCCCGTTCGGCGGCGTAGTCGACGTACGCCTTCTGCGCCGCCAGGCTCTGACCGGCCGCGCGCCCGCCCGCGAGCCAGGTCCACAGCACGGTGCCGGGCCGGATCCAGGAGGAGTCGGCGACCTTGGACGCGGGGGCGAGGTCGTCGGTGAAGGTGGACCGGGTGACGGTGGCGAGGTCGCCGGTGACCATGGCCCGCCAGGGGGTGGCGAGACGGCCGTCGGTGTGGACCCGCTCGTCGGCGAGCTGGATGCGGTAGCTGCCGCTGCCCTGGGTGTGGTCGAGCCGGGCGCCGGAGTAGGCGCCGGTCAGGTCGGACTCGGCGAGCAGGGTGTAGCCGCCGGGGGTGGCGAAGAGCGCCTGGTCGGAGTAGGCGGCAGTGGGAGCGGTCGCGGCGGTGTACTGGGCGAACTGGCCTTCGTTGTCGACCCGGTAGGTGCTGAGCCAGGCGCTCGCGTCCGCCGGCAGGTTGAAGGCGGAGGCCTCGCCGAGTACGTCGCCGGACCCGGCGGGCAGGACGTAACGGTAGGCGACGCCGTCGGCGGAGGCGCGCACCACGAGGTCCAGCCGGGCGCCCGCGGCGGTGGCGAACGACAGCCGGGTCTCCCTCATGTGGACCGTGCGGTCCAGGCGCTTTCCGGACTTCGCCCGGTAACGCTCGTCCACCGTACGGTCCTTGCGGTGCACGAAGCGCAACCCCTGGGACAGGTCGGCCTGGTCGGTGACGATGCCGACGGGCGACGGCTCGATGACCGTACGGCCGTCGCGGGTCACCGCGAGGTTCAGCGTGCCGGTGGTGTCGTCCAGGGATATCCGTGCCCGGGGTGCGTGGGCCGCCGCCGAGACGGCCCATTCCCGCTGGTGCTGTTGTTCGGCCCCCGCGGGTACGGTCGTGAGAAGTGTGGCCACCAGCCCGGCGCAGAGCGAGGCGACCGCGGTCCTGATCGGAACCGCCATGGGAACCCTCCTTGTCGTGGGATCCGGAGTCGTGGCATCCGGACGGATGGTCGTTACGGCAGTCCCCAGGCCGCGCCCGGTTCGCCGACGGCGACGGGCGCGACGACGAGGTCGGGCCGGGCACCCGAGTGGACGAGCACCTCACGGCCCCGGGGCAGGTCGACGGCGAGCGTGCCGTCGCCCAGGTCGTGGGTACGGGCGGGCGTGCCGTCGTCCAGCAGTACGGTGAGCCGGCCGCTGAGGCCGTGCCGGAGCCTGAGCGGTTCGCCCGCCAGGCTCCTGATCCGGATGAACCGCGTCACCCCCTCCTTGCGGACGGCGCTGACCAGGAAGGCGCCCTGGGCGCGGAAGTCGTGCAGGGTGACGTCCGCCCACTCGGACGGGACCGCAGGGAAGACCCGGATCACGCCGCCCCAGCTCTGGCAGAACATGTCGTACAGCGACTGCGAGGCGGACAGCGGCGTCTCGATGACCGGACCGGCCTCGGTGTAGTGGGTGTTGGCCTGGCAGGGGTAGCGGGTGGTGGGGTCGAAGAACTTCCGCAGGTAGCCGATCGCGGTGTCGCCGTCGCCGGTCATCGCGTAGATGGAGGCGGCGCCGGTGTAGCTGTAGCCGCGGTGGGCGCCGGTCAGCGCGTGCCAGTGGGCGACGGACTTCGCGATCAGGTCGCGGTTCTCCGGCTGGTCCCAGTTGACCAGGTACAGCGGGTACACCATCAGCATGTGCGAGTAGTGCCGGTGGGACTGCGCGTACGGGGTGTCGGCGCCGATCATGAAACCGTTGTCGTCGACCGGGTACGGCGTGAGCCGGGCCAGCACCTCGCGCCAGTGGGGGGCCGACTCGTCGTCCACGCCCAGCAGTTCGGCGGACTCGAGGAGGGTCTGGCAGCCCCAGCGGATGAGCGCGAGGTCGTAGTTGGTGTCCTGCGGCGGCACGACCGGGTACTCGGGCGACAGCGTGCTCGGCAGGTGCAGTTTCCCGTCGCTGCCGGGGGTGAGGAAGTGCAGGTAGTAGTTGATCGCCCGGCGCAGCACCGGGTAGACCGTGTCGCGCAGCAGGGACCGGTCCATGGAGTGCCGGTAGGACAGCCACACGTTGTGCAGGGCCCAGGTGAGGTCGCCGGTCTCCGCGCCGGTGCCCGGGCGGCCCACCTCCCGGTTGGCGAACATGTCCGAGCTGCGGCCGATACCGGAGCTGTCCGCGCGGTAGGCGGCGGGCACGTTGGCGATCAGCTGTTCCTGGCTCTGCCGCAGGGTGGTGGCGAGCGCGTCGAGCTCCGGGTGGTTGGAGCCGTGGATGAGCCAGTACTCCAGCTGGATGTTGAGGTTCCACCACACCGCGGGCCACGGCGTCGGCTCCAGCCACGGACCGGAGGTGGCCATCACGGGGCCGTCGGCGCGGCTGGCGGAGGCGACCTTGTAGAGCTGGATCCAGTGGAAGCTCTGCAGCCGCTGGTCGGGGAACGACACGAAGCTCTTCGGGTAGAACGCGTGCCACCAGCGGGTGTGGCGCCGTCTGAGGGCGGCGTACGACCCGGCGCGCCGGAGGTGGCGCAGCGAGTCGGCCTCTGCGGCGGTGTCCGAGGGCGAGCTGTGTCCGACGCTCAGCAGCAGTTCGGCGCCGGTGCGGCGGTACGCGGTCGCGGTCTGCCCGCCGCCGGTGAGGGGCTGGAGCACCTGCTCGGTGCCGTCGGCGCCGGTCTTGGTGGTCCAGGGCGGGTTGGCGGTGTAGCCGGCGGGCGGCGCCTCGCTGATCTTGCGGGGGCTGATGGCCTCCTCGGGGTGGAACGTCCAGACGACCTGCTCACCGCCGTCGGCCGTGGCGCGGACCGCCAGGACCTCGTCGTGGATGAGCGCGGCGAGGGTGAGGGTGCCGGCGGTGGTGGTCACGGTGCCGGTCAACTCGGCGTTCCACAGACTCAGCCGCCAGTCCACTGCGGTGATGGTGCCGACCGGTTCGAGCGTGAGGTGCCCGACCGGCAGTCTGCAGGTGCCCCAGCCGCTGCCGAACTCGGGCCGGTGGTCCTGGACCCGGCCGTGCTGCACGGTGAAGCGGATCTGGTTGGCGCCCGGCTCCTGGTAGACCATGCTGCCGAGCAGCCCGTCGCCGAGGAACGGCCCCTCGTACCAGCGGGTGGGCAGCCTGCTCCACAGGAGGTCCTGCCCGCGCAGGAACCTGTCCCAGGCGCGGTCCGTGGTCATGGTGTCGCGCAGTTTCCAGGGGCGTCCGCCGCCTGACGTCGTCGGAGCGGCGGGCGCGGTCGTCCCGGCGGGTGAGGCGGCGGCCTCGACGGGCAGGGCGGCGGCGGCCGCTCCGCCCAGAGCGGTGCCCAGTACGGCTCTGCGGGGCATGGGTGAGCGCTTCCCCGACTGCGAGGTCATCTCGTCCTCCAGACCTAACGGGCCATCAATACATCGGGTGTATCCGGGACCGTAGGCATCGTTCGTATACCTGTCAATGGTTCAGGTCCTTGACTCCTCCGATGTATTGGGGTTGCCTGCTGGTATGTACCTGGCATGTTCCTGACTCCCTCCCGTAACGGAAAGGAACACCCGATGAACCGGAGAACCGTGTTACGCGCCGGGGCCGGTCTGCTGGCGGGCGGCGCCGTGGCGTCGCTGCCGACGCCGGCCCTGTCGGCCCCGGCCGCCGACCCGACCGACGGCTGGACGCAGACCTCGTTCACATACAGCTGGCAGAAGCCCTGGAACCTCGACCTCGCCGACCGGCACAGCTACAGCGGCGGCGTCCACCGCATGTGGGTGTACGACACCGACGAGCCGTTCGAGGAGGGCAGCTCCACCGACCCGCGGACCGAGATGCGGTGGAAGGTCGACTACACGACCGGCAACCGCATGTGGGACGCCGACGTCTACCTGCCGTCCGGCACCGACGGCGCGTCCTTCGTCCAGATCCTGCGCAGTGTGCACCCCTCGGGCACCCCGGCCACCGACATCATGCTCAACGTGTACGACACCGGCGGCGGCACCGTACGGCGCTACGACGGCACGGTGCTCAAGACCGACGCGTTCGACACCTGGTTCAACGTGAAGATCGCCCACCAGGCGACCAGCGGGACCGGCACCGTCAAGGTCTACTTCGACGACTCCCTCGTCCTGACGGTCGCCGACCGGGGCCCCGCGACCCGCTACTTCAAGAACGGCGTCTACAACCACGGCTCCGGCCGCGCCGAGGCGCGTTTCCGCAACATCGCCTACTGGACCCGCTGACCCCCCGCGTAACTCGCTGGGTCCGCGCGCCCCCGGCCGGTACCGTGCGAGGCAGGACCGAGGGGGTGGGCCGGTGCGGCCGATACTGTTCGTGGATGTGGACGGACCTCTGAACCCGTACGCCGCCAAGCCGCACCGGCGGCCCGCGGGCTACGGGACCCACCGGCTGCTGACGCCGCGCTGGGAGGCCGCCGAACGGCGTCGGCTGACCCTCCGGGGAATGCCGGACAAACCGGTGCGGCCGCTGAGGGTGTGGCTCAACCCGGACCACGGGCCGGCGCTGGCCGCGCTCCCCTTCGACCTGGTCTGGGCCACCACGTGGGAGGAAGAGGCCAACACCTACATCGCGCCGGTGCTGGGACTGCCCCCGTTGCCCTTCGTCCCGTGGCGGGTGCCGCGGCCGGAGCCCGGGGGCGGTGTGTTCTGGAAGACGCCGGAGGTCGTCGCCCGGGCGAAGGGGCGCGCGTTCGCCTGGGTCGACGACGAGATCACCGACGCGGACCGAACCTGGGCGCAGACACACCACGACGGCCCCGCCCTGCTGCACCGCGTCGACCCCCGACGCGGCCTCGCCGACGACGATTTCACGACACTGACGGAATGGGCGTCCACCCTGGACCGACCCGGAACAGACGAAGCCGGCGGTGAGCCGCCGCGACGGGCCAGGACCGCCCGCGCCGAGGACCGTCCCACCGCACCCGGCAGGCCGACGCCGGACCGGTGACGGCCGGCGCTCGGGGGATATCCCCCGTTCCGGTGCTGGGGTGCGCCGGATCGTGCCCCTTCGAGGGGCGAAACTAGCGTTCAGGCATGACTTCGACTCTGCGAAAGCACCTCGCCATGGCACTCGGGGTCGCCACGCTGCTCGCCGCCGGGGCGGGCACCGCCGTTGCCCAGCCCGCCGGTTCCCGCCCCGCGACGCAGTTGCGCCAGGACACCGAGGCGATCCACGCCCTCGGGGTCAGCGGTGTGCAGGCCCGCGTGACGGCGCCCGACGGTCGGCAGTCGGTGGCCACCAGCGGCACCGCCGACCTGGACACCGGCCGCCCGGTCCCTTCCGACGGCTACTTCCGCATGGCCAGCACGGCCAAGACCCTGGTCGCCACCGTCGTCCTCCAACTGGAGGCCGAGGGAAGGCTGTCCGTGGACGACACGGTCGACCAGTGGCTGCCGGGAGTGGTGAGGGGCAACGGCAACGACGGCAGCCGTATCACCGTCCGCCAACTGCTCCGGCACACCAGCGGCATCCACGACGACCTGCCCGGATACACCACGCCTGCGGAGTACCACCAGCAGCGCCACGACGTCTACGGCCCCGAGCAGCTGGTTGCCCGCGCCATGGCCCACCCGCCGGACTTCCCGCCCGGCGAGGGCTGGGCTTACTCCAACTCGGGCTACGTACTGCTCGGCATGATCATCCAGCGGGCGACCGGTCACCCTGCCCACCAGGAGATCGAAGACCGCGTCCTGCGCCCGCTCGGCCTCGACCGGACCCGGTGGACCGGCACCTCCGCCGCTCTGCCCCGGCCGCACGCCCAGGCCTACCAACTCTTCGGCCCCGGCTCCCTGGTGGACGTCACCGATCAAATCCCGGTCGACCACGAGACCGCGTTCGCCACGACCACGCGGGATGAGAACCGCCTGTTCCGCGCGCTGCTCGCGGGCCGCCTGCTCCCGCCGCGGCAGCTCGCCGAGATGAAGCGGACCGTCCCCGTGAGCGCGGACGTCCAGCAGTGGTGGCCCGGCGGCCGCTACGGGCTCGGCCTGGCCGAACGCCCCCTGACCTGCGGAGGAACCTACTGGAGTCACGAGGGCGGGGACGGTGGCTACATCACCCTCAACGGTGTCACCGACGACGGACGGCGAAGCGCCGTGGTCTCCATGTCCGAGGCACGCGGCGACACCCCGGAGCACATCCTGGCCCAGGAGAACGCGGCCAGCGCCCTGATCGACCACGCACTGTGCGCCGGGAGCCCCGGCACCCCGTGACCGGAGCCGGCGTCGCGGCGGCACGGCTGGATGGCCCCGGTGACTCTGCTCGCGGCTTTCGGGGAAAGCCTCAGCCACGGCTTATTGGTGCGATAGCGCCATGTTCCGCTCAACGGAACAGCAATCGACACTCGTCTCCCGGCCCGTCAGCCTGCCTGACATGGACAGAAACAGAAAACGAAACGAATCCCGCACGGAAGAACGGAGTACAGCCATGCCCTTACGGCGCAGGCTGGTGGCACTCGTCAGCGCGGTATTCGCGGTGCTGGCCATCGGCTGGGCCGCCGGAGCGCCCGCGCAGGCCGTGGGCTTCGCCCCGATCAACGTCTGGAACGGGAACCACTGTCTCGACAACGCCACCGAGAACGCCTCGAAGCTCCAGATGTGGAACTGCACCGGCGGTCCCGAGCAGAGGTGGCTCTCAGTGGACAACAGCCAGACCAGCCTGTTCACCTTCACCAACCAGAACACAGGACGGTGCATCACCGCGCCCTCCTCGGGGACGGGCACGGTCACGATGGCGGTCTGCGACGCGGCCGCGACCAACCAGCAGTGGCGCGTCTTCTTCGCGGACAACCCCCTCGGGCCGCCCTCCGGCTGGTATGACGTCTGGCAGAACGCGTCCAGCGGGTTCTGCCTGTACACGACCACGGTGGCGAACGGCAACCTCATCCGGACGGCACCCTGCACCGCCGCGAGCCTGAACCAACGTTGGCACCTGCAGTAACCACCACAGCCCCAACGGCCGGCTCCCTCCTGACGGGAGCCGGCTTCGGCCGCTTCAAGGCAGGCGGATCCTGGCGATGACCTGCCGCTGATCGCCTACGACCGATGAGCCACATCGGAACCACTCGTCCAGAGGCTGGTGCTGGTGCTGTGGCCCCCCGTCCACCGCCGGAGCTTCTCGGGGTTGCGTACGGCCCAGATGTGCGTGATCCGGTCGTCTGCGATGCCGAACGCGTACACGGTCACGATGACGCCGTCCCGCTGGGCGACCAGGCCGGGCCGTCCGTTGACGGTTCGCTCCAGGATCCTCAAGCCGGCCAGCCTGCCGACGAGATCGACGAGGCCGCGCGCCAGCTGCTCGGCGTCCTCGACCGGGCGGCGCACGGTGGTGGCGAGGCCGCCGCCGTCGCCGGTGGCCGTGACATCCGGATCGAGGAGACCGATGAGGGCGTCGATGTCCTTGGCTTCCCAGGCCTGTTTGAAGTTCCTGACGATGACGGCCTGTTGGGCGTTCGGAGGCGCGGGTGTCCGCGAGACGCGGATGCGCCGGCGGGCCGATGAGGCCAGCTTGCGGCAGGCCGCCGGTGTGCGGCCGACGATGTCGGCGACTTCGGCGAAGGGGTAGCGGAAGACGTCGTGGAGGATGAAGGCGACGCGTTCGGCCGGGGTCATCGATTCGAGTACGACGAGGAAGGCCATGTCGATCGACTCGTCGAGGGTGACGCGGTCCGCCGGGTCGACGGTGGTTCCGCCGGCCTGCGTGCCCGACCACTCCACGGGTGCGGGCAGCGGCTCGGGAATCCAGGCGCCGACGTAGTTCTCCCGCCGGGCTCGTGCCGAGCCGAGCACGTTGAGGCAGATACGGCCGGCGACCTTGGTCAGCCAGGCACCGGGGGATTCGACGGCTTGCCGCTGCTGCGGGGACAGGGTGTACCAGCGGGCGTAGGTCTCCTGCACGGCATCCTCGGCTTCGGCGAGGGAGCCGAGGAGCCGGTAGGCGAGGTGGGTCAGCTGACGCCGCTCGCTCATGATCGCGTCGAGGTTCGGGTCGGGTCGGCCGTGTCCCGGCTCGGATGGGGTGGTCATGGTGTCCCGGCTCCCTCGGTCGCGTCCGTCCTCACCGGTCCGACAGGACAGCGCCTGCGAATGTGAGGCCGGCGTCCGCCTCACATTCCGAGCGTCTGTGCTGTCGGACCGGTGAGACACCATGCAGTACACAGGAAGGAAGACCTCGCCATGTCCACGCAAGCGACGACCGGCACGACGACGGAACAGGACGGCGTCCAGTCGCGTCTGCCCGACCTCACCCGGCTCTTCCCCGAGCTGGCGAAACTCTCCGGAGCGGTGCGTAACGCCGTCCGGAACGGGCCGGTTCCGCAGACCACCATCAGCCTGATGCTGCTGCGCGCCGCGCAGATCGTCGGCAGCACCTACCACGCCGTCTCGTCGACCGACAACCTCCGCAAGGCCGGGGAGACCGAGCAGCGCATCACCGCCGTGGCGACATGGCAGGACGCCCCCTGCTTCAACGATGCCGAACGGGTCGCGCTGGAGCTCGTGGAGGCGGTTCTCACGCCCAACCCGTTCGGGGAGCGCGTCTCCGACGAGCTGTTCGCCAGGGCGTCCGTCCTCTACGACGACGAGGCGATCTGGACGCTCACCATGGCGATCGGCCACTTCTGCCTGTTCGTCCCGGTCGCTCTCATCGGCAAGCCGATCCCCGGTAGGCCCATCGGGAAGAACTACAGCAGGTGACGCCGAGGAGCAGGCTGCGCTTCTCGGTGACCGACGGGGAGCGCACCGTCCAGAAGAAGGCCGGCCCGCGGGTCAGTCGAATTCCTCGACGTACTCCTGCGGCGGCCCCAGCTCGGGGTGCTCCCGCAACTCCAGTGTCCCGCCGAGCCGTTCCAGTTCGAGGACCGTCACGGTGTTGTCGCCCGCGCGCAGCAGGGGCGCCGGGCAGTACAGGGTGACCTGCGGCCCGATGTCCCGGTACCGGCCGAGCAGGAACCCGTTGACCCAGAGGAGGCCGCGGCTCGATCCCGGCAGGGCGAGGAAGGTGTCCGCGGGCGTTCCGACGTGGAACCTCGCGACACCGAACCCGGCCCGGGTGTTCGCCGGACCGGCGGAGACCGCCTCGGCCAGCTCCCCGGAGGACCACTCCTGCAGCGCCACCGGAGAGCTGTCCCAGCCCTGCACGATGCGCCGGTCGACGAGGACGGGACCGAGCAGCCCCTTGTGCCCGCCGATGCCCGGCCCGTAGTTCACCCGCCCGAGGTTCTCCACCAGGATCTCCAGCCGCACCACGTCGCCGGTTCCCTGGACGCGGAGCTCCGGGGCGTCGGGGTCGGCGACACCGAGCAGGGTGCCGTCGGCGAACACCACGGCCCGGTCGCGCACGTCGGTGAGGGTGAGCCGGTGCTCGCCCGCCGGGATGCGCGGGCGCGCGGTGTGCAGGACCATGCCGGCGTCGAGACCGAGCTGCTCGAAGGAGGCGGGGCGCGGGGCGGTCACGGTCGGGGCCGGTACCGCGCGCAGGCCGGGGAGCAGGTCGGCGTGGTGCACCAAGGGGACCTGCGCCGGGGGGAGGGTCGGCAGCCGTACGGGGGAGCGGAGCGGGCCGTGCGCGCCGAGGGCCTCGCGGACGGCGAAGAACTTGGCGGTGAGGCTGCCGTCCTCGGCGACCGGCGCGTCGGAGTCGTAGCTCGTGACGACCGGGTGCAGCCGGCCCCCGTCCTCGTTTGCGCCCGCCCAGAGGCCGAAGTTGGTGCCGCCGTGCGCCATGTAGACGCTCACGCTGCCGCCGTCGGCGAGGATGCCGCGCAGGGTGCCGACCGCGCTGTCCACCCCCCGTACGTGGTGCCGCTTGCCCCAGTGGTCGAACCAGCCGTTCCAGAACTCGGCCACCAGGAAGGGTTCCTCCGGGCGCCGCTCGGCCAGGAGCCTGCGGGCCGCCTCGGGCTTGGAGCCCAGAGTGACGGCGGTGAGGGTGCCGGGCAGGGTGCCGCCGTCGAGCATGAGTTCGGTGGGGCCGTCGGCCGTGAACAGCAGTTCCCGGATGCCCCGCGCGGTCAGCGCCTCGCGGTTCCAGCGCAGGTAGGCCCGGTCGTCGCCGAAGCTGCCGAACTCGTTCTCCACCTGCACCGCCACGACCGGCCCGCCCTCCGCGGTCTGCAGTGCCGCCAGGCGCGGGACCAGTTCGTCGAACCAGCGGCCGACGGGGGAGGTGAACGCCGGATCCGAGCTGCGCAGCGCGACGTCCCGGCCGGTGAGCCAGCTCGGCAGGCCGCCGCCCGACCACTCCGCGCAGATGTACGGGCCGGGCCGGACGATGACGTCGAGTCCCTCCTCGCCCACCGTGCGGATGAACCGCTCGATGTCCCGCCAGCCGTCGAAGCGCGGCGGCTCGTCCGCGCGGGGCTGGTGGAAGTTCCACGCCACGTAGGTGTCGACCGTGTTGAGGCCGAGGTCGGCGAGCCGGCGGATCCGGTCCCGCCAGAGCTCGGGGTGGACCCGGAAGTAGTGCAGTGCTCCGGACAGGATCCGATGGCGGACGCCGTGCCGGTACAGCCGGCCCCCGTGCCAGGAGAGCGCGCCGACGGCGTCGGTCGGGGTGTGGGCCGGGGAGATGTGGGTCGTGCTCCGCTCAGTCACCGGCTGAGCGTATGTTATCGATGCCACGTGTAACAAGACGGATAGGATCAGCTACCGGACGACATCGCGGGCAGGCCGCGGGAGAGGGAGCGCGCCATGACCGAGGGCACCGCGAGAACGAGGCAGCCGAGCATGGCCGACGTGGCCCGCACCGCCGGGGTGTCGGCGCAGACCGTGTCACGCGCGCTCCGCGGCTCGCCGAACGTCAACCCCGAGACCAGGCGGCGTGTCCTCGCCGCCGTGGAACAGACCGGCTACCGGTTCAACAGCGCCGCCCGGGCCCTGTCCTCCGGCCGCAGCCACACCATCGGCCTGGTGCTGCTGGCCTCCGGCGGGTACTACTCGCGCTCGGCGGTGACCGCCGGCGTGGAGGCCGCCGCCGGCGAGGCCGGGTACGCGGTGAACATCGCGACCATCGCCGCGCTCGACACCGGCATGATGGAAGGGGCCCTGGCCAAACTCGCCGACCAGGGCGTCGACGGCTTCGTCATCGCCGTACCGCTGATCTCCGTGACGCGGAAGATGGAGGACATCACCCGCGACATCCCGACCGTCACCCTCGACGGCTCGCGGACTGCGGGCGCCCGGGTGCTCGGGATCGACCAGCGGGAGGCCGGCCGGGTCGCCACCCGGCACCTGCTCGACCTGGGGCACCGGCAGGTCTGGCACATCTCCGGCCCCGACGAGTGGATCGAGGCCCGCAGGCGGCGCCAGGGGTGGCAGGAGTGCCTGGCCGCGGCCGGCATCGAGGCGCCGCCGCCGCTGGAGGGCGACTGGTCGCCCGACTCGGGATACCGGCAGGGACAGATCATCGCGATGATCCCGGAGGTCACCGCGGTCTTCGTGGCCAGCGACGAGATGGCGTTCGGGGTGATCCGCGCACTGCGCGAGCGCGGCCGCTCGGTGCCCGAGGACGTGTCCATCGTCAGCGTCGACGACATCGCTCTGGCCGCCTACTGCCACCCGGCGCTGACGACCGTACGGCAGGACTTCTACCGCTACGGCGCGGCGGCCGTCGCGCTGCTGCTGCACGGCGACGAGGCCGGCACCGACGCGGCCGCGGCCACCGCTTCCCTGTCGGTCCGCGCCTCCACGGCCCCGCCCCGCCCCGCCTGACCCCGGGCACCCGCCCACGGAAAGCAGCGCCGCCGATCCCGGAGCCGGAGCGGTCCCGTGTGCCGGAGGCCCCTGTCGATCCCGGAGCCGGAGTGGTCCCGTGTGCCGGAGGCCCCTGTCGATCCGGGAGCCGGAGTGGTCCCGTGTGCCGGAGGCCCCTGTCGATCCCGGAGCCGGAGCGGTCACGTGCGCTGGAAGTCCCTGCCGGCCCCGGAGCCCGAGCGGTCCCTGCGCGTCGGAGGCCCCTGCTGCCCCGGGCGTCCCGGTGGTCCCGTGTGCCGGAGGCCCCTGCCGGCCCCGGGCGTCCCGGTGGTCCCGTCCGTCGAAAAGGCTCTCCTCGGCCCCTTGCGTCCGTCTGGGATCGGTGCCACCGTAAGGCCTCATGTTATCGGTGCCACCGTAACAGTCTGGGTGGCGACCGGACGTGTTCTGCCCTTGGGAGGGACCCCACATGAGGAGATCGTTCGCCCTCGCGGGCGCCGCGGTCACGGTGTTCGGACTGCTCGCCGGCTGTTCGTCCGGCGGCGGGAGCGGCTCGGACTCCGGTACGACCCTCAAGGTCGCCGCTCTCGAAGGCGGCTACGGCCGGGACATGTACGCCCAGGTCATCAAGGCCTACGAGGCCTCGCACCCCGGTGTCGACGTCCAGCTGCAGATCTCGAAGAGCATCGAGGACGAGATCACCCCGAACATGAAGGCGGGGCGCTACCCCGACGTCGTGGTCCTCGGCCAGGGCCGCAAGGCCGCCCTCACCGAGACCCTCGTCAAGGACAAGGCCCTCGAGGACCTCACCCCGGTGCTGAAGGAGAAGGTCCCCGGCGAGACGAAGACCGTGGGGGACAAGCTCACCAAGGGCATCGTCGGCAACCTCAACACCAACCCCTACGGCAACGGCAAGACGTACCTGATGCCGATGTACTACGCCCCGACCGGCCTCTTCTACAACAAGGGCCTGTTCGAGGCGAAGGGCTGGAAGGTCCCGGCCACCTGGGACGAGATGTTCGCGCTCGGGGACAAGGCCAAGAAGCAGGGCATCCCCCTGTTCACCTACCCGACCGCCGGCTACCTCGACTCGTACTTCTTCGCACTCCTCGCGGACATCGGCGGGGAGCAGTTCTACACCGACGTCATGACGTACAAGAAGGACGTCTGGAAGACCGCGAACGCCCGCAAGGCCCTCGACCTCACCACCCGCCTGCTGAGCTACGCCGCGCCGACCACCGTCGGGTACGCCAACGAGCAGGACTTCACCAAGAACCAGCAGCTGATCCTCGACGACAAGGCGCTGTTCATGCCGAACGGCACCTGGATCGTCGGCGAGATGGCGGACGCCCCGCGCGCGAAGGGCTTCCAGTGGGCCCTGACGCCGCTGCCGACGGTCACCGCGGGCAGCAAGCGCTACATCACCACGTCCGTCGAGTCGGTGTGGGTCCCGAGCGCCGCCCAGCACAAGGACGCGGCCAAGGAGTTCATCGCCTACCTGTACTCCGACGAGGCCGCGAAGATCTTCGCGAAGTCGAACGCGATCCAGCCGGTCGAGGGCATCGCGAGCAGCCTGACGGGCGAGAACGCCGCGTTCTACAAGGTGTACGAGGACCCGTCGGTCGCCGCGCTCGTCGGCGGTTTCGCCTCCACCGCGCCGGTGGAGGGCGTCGACATCAAGGCCACCCTCTTCGACACCGCCAACAGCATCATCAGCGGCGACACCACCGAGGACAAGTGGCAGTCGGCGCTGAACGACGCCAGCGAGAAGCTGCGCGAGGCGGGCGACTGAGGTGAGGACCGCCGCGGTGACACCCCCGTCCACCCCGCCCCCGGGCCCGACGAGACGCGCGCCGAAACGGGAGCCCTCCACCCCGGGTTCCCGCCCGGCCCGCAGACGAGGCAACACCGGCTTCGTCCTCGCCTGTCTGCTCCCCGCGCTGGTGCTCTTCGCGGTCTTCATGGTCGTCCCGACCGTGAACGTGTTCCGGATGTCGCTCTACACCTGGAGCGGGTTCTCCCCGGACATGCGGTTCGTGGGGCTCGACAACTTCCGCCGTCTCCTCGACGACGACCAGTTCGTACGCGCCTTCCAGAACACGGTCGCGCTGCTCGTCGTGGTGACCGTCGTGACGATGGGCACGGGCCTGTTCCTCGCCGCGATCATGACCCGGCAGCGGCTGCGCGGCCGGGGCCTCTACCGCTTCGTCCTCTACATTCCGAACGTGCTGTCGGTGGTCGTCATCGCGGCGATCTTCTCCGCGGTCTACGACCAGAAGAACGGTCTGCTCAACGGCACCCTCCGGCTGCTGTCCCTCGACAGCTGGCAGCAGATCTGGCTCGGCGACCAGAAGATCGTGCTCTACTCCGTGGCCATCGCGATGGTCTGGCAGTCGCTCGGCTACTACATGGTCCTCTACATGGCGGGCATGGCGAGCATCCCGGAGGAGCTCTACGAGGCGAGCGCACTCGACGGGGCGTCCGCCGTCCGCCAGTTCTTCGCCCTCACCCTGCCGCTCATCTGGCAGACCCTGCGCACCACACTGACCTTCTTCATCATGAGCTCCGTCAACCTCAGCTTCGTCCTCGTCCGCGCGATGACCGGCGGCGGACCCGACGGCTCCTCCGACGTCCTGCTCAACTACATGTACAAGCAGGCGTACACGAACTCCTCGTACGGCTACGGCATGGCCATCGGCGTCGTCGTCTTCGCGTTCTCGTTCCTCGTGTCGCTCCTGGTGAGCCGGGCGACGCGGCGCGAACCCCTCCAGTTCTGACAGTTCCGAGGACGGACACCATGGCAACCACCGACTCGTCCCGCCCGCGCGCCGCCCGGCTGCTCACCCACACCGTCGTCGCCGCCCTGGCCCTCGCCATCGCCGTGCCGGTCGCCTGGGTGCTGCTCGCCTCGCTCAAGCGGAAGAGCGAGTTCTTCGGCAGCCCCTGGACCCTGCCGAAGGGCCTGCACTTCCAGAACTACACCGACGCGTTCGTCACCGCGCACATGGGCCGGTACTTCCTGACGTCGGTACTCGTCACCGCACTCGGGCTGGTCTTCGTCATGGCGGTCTCCGTGCCCGCGGCCTACGTCGTCGCCCGCTACGAGTTCCGCGGCCGCCGCCTCGTGGAGATCGCCCTCCTGGGCGGCCTGTTCGTCAACGTCAACTACATCGTCGTACCGATCTTCCTCATGCTCGTCGACTGGGACCGCGCGCTCGTCGACGTCTTCCCCGACGGCTTCTTCATCGACAACCCCGCGATCCTGTCGCTGGTCTACGCGGCGACCTCGATCCCGTTCACCATCTACCTGCTCACCGCGTACTTCCGGTCCATACCCGTCGAGTACGAGGAGGCCGCGGCCCTGGACGGCGCGTCCCGCCTCCGGGTCATGACCAGGATCATGGTCCCGATGGCGCGCCCGGCGATCACCACCGCCATCCTGTTCAACTTCCTCGCCTACTGGAACGACTTCATCATCTCCCTCACCCTGCTCCCCGGCGAGGGCAAGACCCTCCAGGTCGGCCTGCTCAACCTGTTCACCGCGCAGAAGGCCGCGGCCGACTACGGCCGGCTCTACGCCGGCATGGTCATCGTCATCGTGCCCGTCCTCCTCGTCTACGCGGTCATCCAGCGCCGGCTCATCGAGGGCATCGCCGCCGGCGGAGTGAAGGGCTGACCCGCAGAACCGCGACCCCGCAGAACCGCGACCCCGCAGAACCGAGACCCCGCAGAACCGAGACCCCGCAGAACCCGCGACCCCGCGAAACCACGCGGAAGGAAGACCGACATGAAGGACTCGACGCGTACGGCGCTGCTGGTCACCGTTCGTACGCTCGGCACGGCGGCCTGTATCGCGCTCGTCGTCACCGCGCGCACGACCGTAGGCTGGGGCCATCTCCTGCTCATGCTCGCCGCGTTGGCCGGACTGCTCGCCCTGCTCGCCGCCTACAACCGGCGGCTGCGGTGACGGCGGCCGCGGCAACCGGACGCGAACTCGCCGCCGTCCGGCCGAGCGGGCGCCAACTCGCCTGGCAGTCAATGGAGTTCTACGGGTTCATTCACTTCGGCATGAACACCATGACCGACCGCGAGTGGGGCGAGGGACACGACGACCCGGCCCTGTTCGACCCGTCCGGACTCGACGCCGACCAGTGGGTCGCGGCACTCAAGAGCGCCGGAATGACCGGCGTGATCCTCACCTGCAAGCACCACGACGGCTTCTGCCTGTGGCCGAGCGACGCCACCGCCTACACGGTCGCCGCCTCGCCGTGGCGGGGCGGCGAGGGCGACGTGGTCGCGGAGGTCGCCGACGCGGCCCGGCGGCACGGACTGCGGTTCGGGATCTATCTCTCCCCCTGGGACCGGACCGAGTCGTCGTACGGCTCCGGCACCGCCTACGACGACTTCTACGTCGCCCAGCTCACCGAACTCCTCACCCGCTACGGGCCGGTGTTCACGGTGTGGCTGGACGGCGCGAACGGCGAGGGCCCGAACGGCAGACGCCAGGTCTACGACTGGGACCGGTACTACGCGGTCGTACGAGAGCTGCAGCCGGACGCGGTCATCAGCGTCTGCGGACCGGACGTCCGCTGGTGCGGCAACGAGGCCGGCGACACCCGCCCCGACGAGTGGAGCGTCGTCCCGCGCGCCCTCCAGGACGCCGAGCGGACCGCCGACCGTTCCCAGCACGCGGACGACGGCCGCTTCGCCCGGCGGGTGCGCAGCGACGACCGCGACCTCGGCAGCCGCGCCGCGCTGGCCGGGCACGAGGACGACCTGGTCTGGTATCCGGCCGAGGTCAACACCTCCATCCGGCTGGGGTGGTTCCACCACCCGGCCGAGGACGCCGCGGTCCGCTCGGCGGACGAGCTGTTCACCATCTACCTGCGCGCGGTCGGCGGCAACTCCTGCTTCCTGCTGAACGTCCCGCCGGACCGGTACGGACGGGTGCGGGACATCGACGTGGCGGTTCTCGGGCAACTGGGGCGGCGCATCGAGGACTTCAGGGCGCGGCGGATCGAGGCGACGGCGGTGGTGTCGTCCGGCACGGCGGGCGATGTCGCCACCGCGTGGCCGGGCAGGGGCCGTACACCGTGGCGGCCGGACGACGCGGACGAACTGCCATGCGTGACGCTCGTGTTCGCCGGACCCCGCCGGGTCGAGGCGGTGGCCCTGGGGGAGGACATCGCCCAGGGACAGCGCATCGAGCACGTCGTCGTGCGGGGCCGCCGGGGCGGTTGGTGGACGACGCTCGCCGAGGCGAACGCGGTGGGCCACCAGCGCATCCTGACCTTCCCGCCGACCGAGCTCGACGCCGTACGGGTCGAGGTGCCGCAGCGGCGGGACACGCCCGTCGTGGCCCGGGTGGCCGTGATCGGGGAGGCGTCGTGAAGAGCACGATCGCCAGGCCGCGCGCCGCCCGCAGACCGGCCCCCGCCCCGTCCCGCAGGCTCTCCCGCCGGGCCCTCGCCCTGATCACCGGCGTGTGCGTCACCCTCGCCGTCCTCGTGGCCGGCGGACTCGCCCTGACCGGCCCCCACCACACCGCCGACGAGGTCGCCTCCCTCGACGGCCACCCCGTGACCCGCGACGAACTCCTCTTCCACATGCGCCGGTTGGCGCCGACCGTGCAGAACGAACTGCGCACCGAGTACCACCTGCAAGGCGTGCCCGCCTGGAACGCGAAGGTCGGCGACAGGACCGCGCTCCAGCGGCTCGAGACCCGCGCGCTGGCCGAGATCCGCCGGGACAAGACCACCCTCGTCGTGGCGAAGGAGCAGGGGCTCGTCGACTCCGTCGATCACGCGGACTTCGTCGCCGACCTCGGCACCGAGAACCAGGACCGTGCAGAGGCCCTCGCCGCCGGCCGGACCGTCTACGGCGTCCAGCGGTTCTCGCTGGAGGAGTACTACACGCACCGGCTCACCGAGATCACCACGAGCCTGGAGAAACGGCTCGGCACGGGCGGCGCCGACGCGCCGCTGCGGGTCACCGACGCCCAGGTCAGGAAGGCGTTCGACGCCGACCGGGACGACTGGAGCGCCGGCGCGACGACGTACAGGTACACGCAGCTCGTCCTGCCGGCGCCCGCCGACGCCGGCGGTCTTCAGCGCAGGGTGACCGCCGCCGGGAGCCTCGCGGCCGTCGCCGCCGGGGAACCGGGCGCCAGGCTGACCACCGGCACCTACGGCGGCAGCGCCGCCACCGGCCTGAGCGCCCACGACCAGGACCTCGTGACGGTGCTCGGAAAACTCGCACCGGGCCGGATCTCCGCCCCCGTCAAGGGCACCGGCCAGGTCACCTACTACCAGCTCGACAGCAAGGACGTCGACGAGGACAAGGCGTTCGCCGACTACGCCCAGCGGATCCGGCAGTCGCTCGTCGAGAAGAAGTTCGACCAGTTGATCCAGCGCCGGGTGGACCACAGCGACCTCGATGTCGACACCTCGGCGGTGGACGCCATCAACGCAGAGGATGTGCAGCAATGAGACCCGTCGACACCGGACCACCCCGCATACGGACGCTGTACGCGGGCTTCGTCGCCCTGCTCGCCGCGCTGCTCGTCGGCGCGCTCGTGCCCGTGGCGCACGCCGCCACGGCCCCGCACCACACCCCCGCCCGCCCCGCAGTGAAGGCGTCCTGGCCCGGCAACCTGCCCAACACCACCGGCGGCAGGGACTACTACATCGACGCCACGCTCGGCCGTGACACCGCGGCCGGCACCTCCCCGGCGACCGCCTGGCGCACCCTGGCGAAGGCGACCGCGACGACGTTCGCGCCCGGCGACCGCATCCTGCTCAAGGCCGGCGAGCAGTGGCAGGACCAGCAGCTGTGGCCGAAGGGCTCGGGCAGCTCCGGCAAGCCGATCACCATCTCGGCGTACGGCGACCCGAACGCGGGCCGGCCGTACATCGCGACCAACGGCCATGTGCCCAGCCCGTTCAACGCCGACGGCACCAAGAACCCCGCCACCGTCGGTCTCACCGGCGCCATCGTGCTGCGCAACCAGCAGTACTGGGACATCGACAACGTCGAACTGTCCAACGACGACGACTTCGCGACCAACATCACCTCGGGGACGTACGTCCGCGACGGCATCATGGTCTCGATCAACGCCGACCTCCTGCCGAGCGGCGCGGACAGCATCATGGACCACTTCCGCATCTCGGATGTCTTCGTCCACAACCTGGACGGCCCGAGCTACTGGCAGAAGATCCACTACGGCGCGGTCGACTTCCAGGTCTTCGGCAGCAAGAACTACAAGAGCTACGGCACCGGCGGCTACCACTTCAAGGACGTCCGGATCGAGAACAACACCTTCGAGAACGTCGAACTGCACGCCGTCCAGTTCGCGTTCAACTGGTTCGCCGCCGACAGCGCGGACAGCGGCCAGTACGACGAGAGCGGCAAGTGGCACGAGGGCTGGGAACAGCTGTGGGTACGCACCCGCGACCTGTACAGCCGGGACGTCTACATCGGCCACAACTACGCCGAGAGCATCGGCCAGGGCGCGATCCAGCTCGCCGACACCAAGAACATGACGGTCGAGTACAACGAGGTGAACGGCTTCCTCAAGCGCTACGACGCCGTGTCCTGCGCGCTCTACCTGTGGGCGGGCGCCGACTCGGTCATGCAGTACAACGAGGTCTACGACGGCCCGAACAACGAGTACGACGGCACCCCCTGGGACCTCGAGTACACCAACTTCAACGTCACCTACCAGTTCAACTACTCGCACGACAACGCGGCGGGCTGGATGGCCTACATGGGCAACAGCTCGAACTCGGTGGCCCGCTACAACCTGAGCGTCGACGACAACGGCGTCCTCGTGAAGAACATGCTGTCGACGAACTACTCGCCGACGTACTTCACGAACAACACCTTCGTCTACGACGGCGCGGACCTCGACTACGTCCACGACGAGACGTTCCTGAGCCGTGTCTACTTCCTGAACAACGTCTTCTACAACACCTCGACGACCACCGCGACTCCCTGGTACCGCCGTACCGGCGCCCTACGCCAGGCGGTGTTCTCGAACAACGACTACTACGAGGCCGGCGGCACCCATTCCGTCCAGGAACCGGCCGACCCGAGGGGAACCCGGGCCGATCCCCGGTTCGTCGGCGACCCCGCCGACCACGTCACGGGCGCGGGCGTGGACCGGATCCGGGACGCCGCGGCCCATTTCGCCCTGCGCGACGACTCACCGCTGATCGACGCCGGCCGCTACAACCCGCACCTGGGCACCGAGGACTTCCTCGGCACGCACCTCTACTACGGCGACGCGCCGGACATCGGCATCGCCGAGAGCACCGTCGGCCCGAAGGTCGCCAACCCCGTCGACGACGACCCCGTCGAGGAGGAGGCGGACAACCGCGTCGACCTGGCGCTCGGCAAACCGGTCACGGCGAGTTCCACCCACCCCGGTGCGAACGGGACGCTCACCGCCGACAAGCTGACCGACGGCAGCCTGACCACCCGCTGGGCCGCGGCCGACGACGCGGCCTACCCGATCACGCTCGACATCGACCTCGGCGCCGACACCACCTTCGACGAGGTCTACCTGGACGAGTACACGGACTCGGGCACCAATCCCCGGGTGCAGACCTTCGAACTGCAGCGCTGGGACGCCGGGACCGGACGGTGGGTGACCTTCGCGAGCCGTGACACGGGCATCGGGCACGACCTCACCGTCTCCGGCTTCGGCAGCGTCACCACCTCCCGGCTGCGGGTGGCGCTCACCGGCAAGATCGCGACGGAGCAGTACACGCCGACGATGACCGAGATCGCCGTCTACGACGTGTGACGGCCACGGGCGGGTGGACACCACGGTGCCCACCCGCCCACCGCGACGAACTACTCGCCCTTCGGCGCCGCCTGCTGGACCACCTCGAAGGACCAGAGCGTGGACGCCGAGGCCGCGGGCCTGGCCCGCTCGCCCTCCGCGCCGCCCCGGTGCGCCGACTTCATCGGGCCCTCCATCCACGCCTGGAACGCCGCCTCGTCACGCCACCGCGTGTAGACGAGGTAGGTGTCGGTGCCCTCGACCGGGCGGAGCAGCTCGAACCACTCGAACCCGTCGGAGTTCTCCACGGCGTGCGCCCGCGCGGCGAACCTCTGTTCGAGGGTCTCCCGCTGCTCCGCCGGGACGGTCAGTACGTTGATCTTGACTACGCTCATGCCCCTATCCTGCCTGCTGTCCGGGAAGATCTTCAGCAGGGAGACGGATCACATGAACAGGCGCAGAGCTGTTTCGCTCCTCACCTTCGGCGCCGCCGCCGCGCTCGGCTCACCGGGCCCGGCCCGCGCCTCGGCCCCCGGTCCGGTGGACCTCTCCGGAGCGCTGGCCGCCCTGGAGCAGGAGTACGCGGCACGACTCGGGGTCTTCGCCCACGACACGGCCACGGGACGGACGGTCACGTACCGGGCCGACGAGCGGTTCCCCCTCTGCTCGGTGTTCAAGACGCTCGCGGCCGCGGCGGTCTTACGGGACCTCGACCACGACGGCGAGTACCTCGCCCGGCGGATCCACTACACCCGGGAGTTCGTCACCGCCGCCGGGTACACACCGGTCACGGGCACGGACGAGAACATCGCGAGCGGCCTGACCGTCGAGGAGCTGTGCGCCGCCGCCGTCTCCGAGAGCGACAACGGCGCGGGGAACCTTCTGCTGCGCGAGCTGGGCGGGCCGACCGCGATCAGCCGGTTCTGCCGCTCGCTCGGGGACCCCACGACCCGGCTCGACCGGTGGGAACCCGACCTGAACTCGGCCGAACCGTGGCGGGAGACGGACGTCACCAGCCCTCGCGCGATCGGGCGGACCTACGCACGGCTCGTGCTCGGCCGGGCCCTGCCGGACGAGGACCGGGAACGGCTGACCGGGTGGCTGATCGCCAACACCACCGACGTCCAGCGGTTCCGCGCCGGGCTGCCCACCGACTGGACGCTCGCCGACAAGACCGGGGGCGGCTCCTACGGCGTCGCCAACGACGTGGGCATCGTCTGGCCGCCCACCCGCCCGCCGCTGATCCTGTCCGTCCTGTCCACCAAGCACGTCCCCGAAGGCCCCACGGACAACCCCTTGGTCGCAAGAACCGCCACGCTGCTGGCGGCCGCCCTCACCTGACGCGGGCCCGGCACCACAGCTACTGGCGCGCTCCAGCCCGAGTAGGATGATCCCTGTCGGAGGGCGGGTGGAACGGGTGGAAGCGTCGGGCAGACAGCGGCCCACGATGGCGGACGTCGCCGCGAGAGCGGGCGTCTCCCGGGCGCTCGTCTCGATCGTGTTCCGCAATCAGCCGGGGGCCAGCGAGAAGACGCGGCAGCGGGTCCTGCGCGTCGCCGACGAGATCGGCTACCGCCCCGACAGCGCGGCCCGGCTGCTGGCCCGAGGCCGCAGCCGCACGCTCGGCGTGATGTTCGCCGTGCAGCAGACCTTCCACACCAACCTCATCGAGGGCATCTACCCCGAGGCCGAGCGCCTCGGCTACGAGGTCCTGCTGTCCGGTGTCACCCCCGGCCGCAGCGAGGAGAAAGCGGTCGAGGCCCTGCTCAGCCACCGCTGCGAGGCCCTTCTGCTGCTCGGTTCCTTCGCCGAGCCGGCCTTCCTGGAGGAACTGGGACGCCGTACCGTCGCCGTGTCCGTCAGCCGCCGGGTCGCGCACGCCCACGTCGACTTCGTGCACTCCGCCGAGGCCAAGGGCGTGCGGCAGGCGATGGAGCATCTCCTCGAACTGGGGCACCGCCGGATCGTGCATCTCGACGGCGGCCGCGGCCCCGGCTCGGCCGAGCGGCGACGCGCCTACCGGGCGGCGATGCGCCGCCACGGGCTGGAGGCCGAGGCCCGTGTCGTGCCGGGCGACCACACCGAACAGTCGGGCATCGAGACCGGCCGCCTGCTCCTCGCGGAGCGCGACCAGGGCCGGCCGCTG
This sequence comes from Streptomyces sp. NPDC002588, assembly GCF_040295925.1. Lineage (NCBI taxonomy): Bacteria > Bacillati > Actinomycetota > Actinomycetes > Kitasatosporales > Streptomycetaceae > Streptomyces > Streptomyces sp. NPDC002588. Next base: position 88,626 of record NZ_JBEOWF010000003.1, on the reverse strand, counting down.
CCGACGGCGGTGCTCGCGGGCAACGACCGCAGCGCCACGGGCCTGTTGATGTCGCTGATCCGGGCCGGGGTCGAGGTGCCGCGTGACCTGTCCGTCGTCGGATACGACGACAGTCACCTCTCCCACCTGATCCCGGTCGGCCTGACCACCGTCCGCCAGGACGCCGCGCTCATGGCGGAGTACGCGGTGCGGTACGCGGTGGAGCGGCTCGAGAACCCCGGACTCCAGCCGCGGGAAGCGGTGCTGGAGCCGAAGCTGGTGGTCCGGGGCACCAGCGGGCCGGTGCCCGGGGACGCGCCCTGACGACGAGGGACCCGACCGCGGTGCGGGACGGCTTCGCGCCCCTCGTGCGGGCCACGGCCTTCGGCGGCGCGCCGGCCCTGGTCGCCGTGCACAACCTGCTCGCCGGCGAGGCGGTAGTGTCGGTCTCATGTCGTCGGCCGCCTCCGCAGCGGCGCCGCCGTCCGCTCGGCGATCTCCTCGTAGGACACCCCCGGCGCCGTCTCCACCAGCGTGAGGCCCTCGGGTGTGACGTCGAGGACGCCGAGGTCGGTGATGATCCGGTGGACGCAGCGCTCGCCGGTGAGCGGGAGGCCGCACTCCTCGACGATCTTCGCGGAGCCGTCCTTCGCGGTGTGTTCCATGAGCACGATCACCCGGCGTGCCCCGTGCACGAGGTCCATGGCGCCGCCCATGCCTTTGACGGTCCTGCCGGGGATCATCCAGTTGGCCAGGTCGCCGCGGGCGGAGACCTGCATGGCGCCGAGGACGGCGGTGTCGATGTGGCCGCCGCGGATCATGCCGAAGGACAGGGCCGAGTCGAAGAAGGCGGCGCCGGGCAGGACGGTGACGGTCTCCTTGCCGGCGTTGATGAGATCGGCGTCGACCTGGTCCTCGGTGGGGTAGGGGCCGGTGCCGAGGATGCCGTTCTCGGAGTGCAGGACGACGTGCACGTCGGGCGGGAGGTGGGCGGGGACGAGGGTGGGCAGGCCGATGCCGAGGTTGGCGTAGGAGCCGTCGGTGAGTTCGGCGGCGGCGCGGGCGGCCATCCCGTCGCGGGTCCAGCCCCTGGGCGTACTCATGCGCGTACGGTCCTTCTCTCTATCTGCTTGTCGGCTGACTGAGCGGGCGTCAGCTCCACCACGCGCTGGACGAAGATGCCCGGCAGGTGAATCTCTTCGGGGTGCAGCCGGCCGGGTTCGACGAGCTCTTCCACCTCGGCGACGGTGATGCGCGCGGCCATCGCCGCGAGGGGGTTGAAGTTGGCGGCGGCCCTGCGGAAGACCAGGTTTCCGTGGCGGTCGCCGCGCCAGGCCCGCACCAGGGCGTAGTCGGTGGTGATGGCGTGTTCCAGGACGTGCGGACGGCCGTGGAAGTCGCGGGTCTCCTTTGGCGGGGAGGCGAGGGCCACGGAGCCGTCACAGGCGTACCGCCAGGGCAGTCCGCCCTGGGCCACCTGCGTGCCCACACCTGCCGGGGTGTAGAAGGCCGGGATGCCCGCGCCCCCCGCCCGCAGCCGTTCGGCGAGGGTGCCCTGCGGGACGAGCTCGACCTCCAGTTCGCCGGAGAGGTACTGGCGGGCGAACTCCTTGTTCTCCCCGACGTAACTGCCCGTGACGCGGGCGATGCGCCCGGCGGCCAGCAGCACACCGAGGCCCCGGCCGTCCACGCCGCAGTTGTTCGAGACGACCGACAGGCCCGTCGCCCCCTGGGCGTGCAGCGCCCGGATCAGGAACTCCGGCACTCCGCTGAGGCCGAAGCCGCCGACGGCCAGCGACGCACCGTCGGGAATGTCGGCAACCGCGCCGGCCGGGCTGTGACCTGCTTTGTCCATACGCGCTCTGTTCATGGTGAGGTTGACGGCCTTTCAGCGAACCGCTTCGGAGAGCGACTTGGCGCCGCCGTGTGAGGTGAGTCCTCCGTCGACGGGGATCTCGGCGCCGGTGATGAACGACGCCTCGTCGGAGAGCAGGAAGACGACGAGCGCGGCGACCTCGGCCGGGGTGCCGGTACGGCCGAGCGGGGTCTGCCGGAGGTTGGCCTCCCGGAACCCGGGCGCGGCGGACGCCGTCATCTCGGTCTCGATGAAACCCGGGTGGACGGTGTTCACCCGGATACCGCGCGGCCCGAGCTCCATGGCCGCCGTCCGGGACAGCCCGCGCAGCGCCCACTTGCTGGACGTGTAGGCGACCGGGTAGTGGCCGGTGAGCGCGGCCGTCGAGCCGACGTTGACGATCGACGAGCCCGGCGGCATCAGCGGCGTGAGGTGCTGCACGGCGAGCAACGGGCCGGTGACGTTGACCGCGTGGACGCTTGCGAAGTCCTCGGGCCGGACCTCGCCGAGCCGGGCGCGCCAGGTGATGCCCGCGTTGTTGACCAGACCGTCGACCCGCCCGTACGACTCCCCCAGTTCGGCGGCGAGTTCGGCCCAGTCGTCCTCGTCGGTGACGTCGAGCCGGCGGCAGTCTCCCTGCGGCCGCACGTCGGTGGCGACGACCCGGGCGCCCTCCCGGGCCAGGGCCTCCGCCTCGGCGGCGCCCTGGCCGCGGGCCGCGCCGGTGACGACCACGACCTTCCCGTCGAGCCGCTTCACGGCCGCTCCCGGGGGCGGCGGCGGGCGAACGGCAGCGGCACCGGACCGGTGCCCGCGACCACGGTGTTGGAGACCGTGCCCAGCCCCTCGACGGTGAGGGTGACGGTGTCGCCGGGCTTCAGGGGCGGCGGGTCCTGCCGCCCGCGCACCCCCCACAGCTCGGCCAGACAGCCGCCGTTGCCACAGGTGCCCGAGCCGAGGACGTCACCGGGACGGACGACCGTGCCGCGCGAGGCATAGGCGGCCATCTCCTCGAAGGTCCAGCTCATGTTGGACAGCAGGTCCTTGCCGACGACCTCGCCGTTCACCGCCGCGGTCAGCGCCAGCCGCAGGAAGCCGTCGGCGTCCCGGTGGTGCTCCAGCTCGTCGGCGGTGACCAGGTAGGGGCCGAGCGTGGCGGTCGTGTCCTTGCCCTTGCAGGGGCCGAGGTTGACCCGCATCTCACGGGACTGCAGGTCGCGTGCGGACCAGTCGTTGAGGATCGTGTAGCCGACGATGTGGTCGCGGGCCTGCTCCGGGGTGAGATCGCGGCCCTCACGCCCGATGACGGCGGCGACCTCGAGTTCGAAGTCGAGCACCTTCGAGCCGGGCGGCACGGGCACGTCGTCGTACGGGCCGATCACCGCGTAGGGGTTGGTGAAGTAGAAGGTCGGCGCGTCGTACCAGGCCTCAGGCACCCCGCCGGAGCCGTCGATCGAGCGCCGTACGCCCTCGACGTGCTCCTCGAACGTGACGAAGTCCCGGAGCGTCGCCGGCTCCAGGGGTGCCAGGAGCCGGACCTCGGCGAGCGGGACCGCCGGGCCCACGGGGCGCACCCCGAGGGCCGCGTCCAGCGGCGAGGTGCCGTCCGGCAGGCGGCGTACGACGGTGTCCTCGACGACACCGCACCATCGGCGGCCTTCGTGGAGGCAGGTGGCTATGCGCATGGGTGCCGCCTCACACCGGCGGGGCGACGAACACGCCGCGGTCGACGTCGTTGAACGACTCCTTGGCGACCAGCTCGTTCATCGGGTTCGCCGTGCCCCACTGGTCGGCGATCTCGGGCTGGGAGAAGTCGTAGACGTGCGGGTGCCAGGTGTCCTCGTCCAGCAGCTCCAGCTCCGTCGTGTACTCGACCGTGTTGCCCTGCGGGTCCAGGAAGTAGGTGAACGTGTTGTCGCCCGCCGTGTGCCGGCCCGGTCCCCAGAGCTTGCGGGCCCCCGAGCGGATCACCCGGCCGGAGCCGCGCAGGTACTCGTCGAGGCCGCGCAGTTCGAAGGAGACGTGGTGCAGCGAGGTGTGCGGCCCCTTGGCGATGGCCATGGAGTGGTGCTGGTTGCTGATCCGCATGAAGTGCATCGCCTCGCCCATCCGGGGATGCATGAGCGTGTCCGAGAGCCGGAAGCCGAGGTGGCGCTCGTACCACTCCCGAGTGACGTTCAGATCAGGGGAGTTGAGGACGACGTGCGACAGCTTGACCGGGATCGACTCCTTCTCCTCGATCCTGCGGTGCTGCCGTACCTCGACGTCCGCCGAGACCTCGAGGGTGCGGCCGTCGACGTCGAAGAAGCGGAATCCGTAACCGCCGCCCGGCGTCTCGACCTTGCCGGGCCGGGAGATCAACCGCACTCCGTCCGCGAGGAGTCGCTCGGCCAGTGTGTCCACGTCCGCCGGGCTCGCGGCACCGTAGGAGACGAGGTCGAGGCGCTTGTCGTCGGCCTTGCGCAGCCTTACCACATACTGCTCGGGCGAGCCCTCGGCGGCCAGGAAGGAGATTCCGGAGTCCTCGGCGACCTTGGTGAGGCCCCAGACGCCGGCGTAGAAGTCGAGTTGCCTGTCGTAGTCGGGCACGGCGAGGTCGACGTGCCGCAGATGGGTGAGCAGACGCATCAGGTCAGTCCTTACAGAGGAGGGCGGCCGCGTTGCCGCCCCGGACGGCGTGGAAGTCGGAGTCGGTGAGCCGGGCTGCCCGCAGCGCGCCGAGCGGGTCCTCGGTGCCCATGTCGAAGGGGAAGTCCGAACCGAGCAGCACCCGGTCGGCTCCGACGACGCGGATCAACTCCCGCAGCACGGACGGGTCGTGGACCAGCGAGTCGAAGTACAGCCGCCGCAGATAGCTGCTCGGCGGGTGGGCGCAGCCGGCGCCCGCGTCGGAGCGGGCCGACCAGGCGTGGTCGGAGCGGCCGATGTGGGTGGGGAGGTAGCCTCCGCCGTGCGCGGCGATCAGTCTCAGCTCCGGGTGGCGGTCCAGGACGCCGGAGAAGATGAGGTGGGACAGCGCCACGGCGTTCTCGGTGGGCTGGCCGACCACGTTGGACAGGTACCACCGGTCGAGCCGCTCGTCGAGCGTGCAGCCGAAGGGGTGCAGGAACAGCAGCGCACCGGTCTCGGCCGCCCGCGCCCAGAAGGGCTCGTACGCCGGGTCCGACAGTTCGCGGCCCGGCGCGTGGGAGGAGATCTCGACACCCGACAGGCCCATGCCCACGGCGTGTTCGAGTGCGCGCACGGCCAACTTCGGGTGCTGCAAGGGGGCGAGGCCCAAGCCGAGCAGTCGGCCGGGTGCCTGGGCGCAGTGCGCGGCCGTCGCCTCGTTGGCCAGCAGACAGAGCTGCTCGGCCGTCTCCTCGTCCGCCCAGTAGTGGTAGTGCGAGGGCGACGGGCTGACCAGCTGGACATCCACGCCCTGTGCGTCCATCGCGGCCAGCCGCACGCCGACGTCGGTCAGCCGCGGGACGCGCTCGCGGACCATGGGGCCGCTCACCGTGAGGGCGGCGGGACCGTTGCGGCGGGCGTCCAGGGCGCGGGCCTCGGCCAGACCGGGCCGGCCGGCCACCAGGGCCTCGACCTCGGGGAGCAGGACGTGCGCGTGTACGTCGATCGTGGGTGCCGTCACGGTCGGGCCTTGAGAAGGTCCATGGTGCGGGCGATCAGGCCTGGCGCGTCGGCGTCGCGCACGCCGTCCAGCTGCCACTGGCCGAGCTGCACGGACGCCTCGACGACGGTCCGCACCCGGGGGATGCGGCGCTCGTAGTACGTCTGGAAGAGGTCGTCGTCCCACTCCCGGCCGCCGGTCAGCAGTTCCGCCAGCACCGAGGCGTCCTCCAGGGACATCGCCGCGCCCTGCGCCAGGGTGGGCGGGCAGCAGTGGGCGGCGTCGCCGACCAGGACGACCCGGCCGCGGTGCCAGGACCCCTCGACCAACAAGCGGTCGAACCAGGTGTAGTTGACCTTCGCCGGATCGGTGAGGTGCCGGGTGATCTCCGGCCAGGCGCCGCCGTAGGCCCGCGCGAGCCGGCGCATCTCGTCCGCGTACGACTCAGCGGGGATCGAGGCACGGTCGCGGCAGGCCTCCACGACATACGCGTAGATCGTGCTCTCGCTGGTCGGGCAGTAGCCGGCGATGTACGCGGGGCCGCCGTAGGCCAGGTCGGTGCGGGTGACGCCGGCGGGGCGCGGGGCCGGGGCGCGCCAGATCGCCATGCCGGTGGGCTCGGGCTTGTCGGTGATGCCGATCGCCGCGCGGGTGGCCGAGTTCAGACCGTCCGCGGCGACCACCAGGTCGTAGCGGCCGCTCGTACCGTCACTGAAGCGCACCGAGACACCCTCGGCGTCCTGATCGAGCCGCTCCGCGGTGGTTCCGAGCCGGACCGTGGCTCCCGAGGCACGGACCGCGTCGATCAGGATCTGCTGGAGCAGGGGACGCTGCAGTCCCAGGGTGCTGGGCAGGTCGCCGCCGCCGGTGGCGATGTCCTCGGCCACATGCAGGACGGTGCCGTCCGGGGCGGTGAGTCCCAGGGTGCCGAACGCGTACCCGGAGGCCGCGACCCGCTCCCACACGCCGAGTTCGCGCAGCACGCGCAGGGCGTTGCCCTGGAGGGTGATGCCGGAGCCGGAAGTGGCGTTCCAGTCGGGCCTGGCCTCGATCAGGTCCACGGCGGCGCCGGCGCGGCGCAGAAGGATCGCCACGGCGTTGCCGGAGGCGCCGCCGCCGACGACGAGCACGCTACGAGGTCTGGTCATGGGGAAGTCCTTTGCTGCGACCGGTGCGCCGGTCACTTGACGGCGATCGGGTTGACCGGAGATCCGACGGCCCCGGTGATGGGCAGGGGTGCGGCGGTGAGCCAGAACTCGTACACGCCGTCGGCCGCGCAGTCCGCGGCGAGCGGGTCCAGGTCCCACATCTCGCCGATGAGCAGGCCGATGTGCGGGATGGCGACCTGGTGGAGCGGCTGGAAGGCGTGCTCGAACTCGTTCGGCCGCACCTCGAAGCCCCAGGTGTCGGTGGCGATCGCGGCGATCTCGGTGCGGTGCAGCCAGCCGGCCGTGGTGAAGGAGAGTCCGGGCGAGTCCCCGCCCGCGTAGTCCCCCCAGCCCTCACGGCGGGCGCGGGCCAGCCGTCCGGTGCGCACGGCGACGATGTCCCCACGGCCGACGCGCACCCCGTGCGCCTCCGCAGTCGCGCTCAGATGGTCCTCGGTGATCGCGAACCCGTCGGGCAACTCGCCGTCCCGGCCGATGACCCGGCCCACGTCGAGCAGGACGCCGCGCCCCGCGACGTACGGCGCCATGTGCTCGATGCCGGTGACCAGGTCGCCGTCGGAGGTGACGACCTGCTCGGCCCGCCGTCCGTTCCAGGCGTTGCCGTGGTCGAAGATGTGCCCGAGCCCGTCCCACTGGGTGGAGCACTGCAGCGGCATCGCGATCACGTCGTCGGCGCCCCCGATGCCGTGCGGGAAGCCCTGGTTGCCGAGGGCCGCGTCGGTGCCGGTGTCCAGCATGGTGTGCACCGGGTTGGTGCGCCGCCGCCACCCCTTCTGCGGGCCGTTCATGTCGAAGCTCTGCGAGAGGGAGAAGCTCACGCCCCGCCGGACCAGGGCCGCGCCCTCGCGCCGCTTGGCCGCGTCGAGGAAGTTCAGGGTGCCGAGACGGTCGTCCTCGCCCCAACGGCCCCAGTTGGAGCAGGTCTTGGCGGCCGCGGCGATCGCGCCCGCGGGATCGTGCCGGTTCACGACCGCTCCGCCACACAGTGGGTGCGCTGGGCACCGAGACCGGTGATCGTGCCGTCCATCACGTCGCCGTCCCGCAGCAGCCGTCCCCAGTGCATGCCGTTGCCTGCCGGGCTGCCGGTCAACACCAGGTCCCCGGGCAGGAGTTGCGCGGACCGGGAGATGTGCGACACCAGCCGGGCGACGCCGAAGAGCATGTCCTTCGTGGACTCGTCCTGCATGGTCTCGCCGTTCAGCTTCAGGGTGACCCGCAGGTCACCAGGGTCGGCGAGCGACTCCGCGGGCACGATCCACGGGCCGAGCGGAGTGAAGCCGGGCGCGTTCTTGCTGCGCAGCCAGTCGGTGCCGATGGCCTTCATGTCGCGGCGGAAGACGGTGGCGCGGTCGGTGAGGTCGTTGGCGATCGTGTACCCGGCGACGTGGTCGAGGGCTTCCTCGACGGAGACCCGGTGGGCGGGCCGGGAGATCACGGCCGCGAGTTCCAGCTCCCAGTCCGGCTGCCGTGCCCAGGAGGGGAGTACGACGTCGTCGTACGGGCCGGTGATCGCGCTCGGCAGTCCGATGAACACGTACGGCAGGTCCTCGGCCGCCCGGCGGTCCATGACCGCGGCGATCTCCGCGCGCGCCTCCTCCACCGTGCGCGGGTCGTCGGGGGAGCGGTGCGCCACCTCCAGGTCGATCACGTGCTGCCGGTAGTTGGCGCCGGACTGGAAGATCTGCCGGGGTTCGACCGGGGCGTGCACACGCAGTCCGTCGAGCGGATGCCAGGCGGCGTCCGGGGCGTCCGCCGACTCACGCAGACGGGGAAGCAGCTCGTCCCAGCGCTCCAGGACGCCGCGGACGGTCAGGGCGGGCTCGCCCAGCTCGGTGCGCAGGTCCAGCACCCGGCCCGCACGGACCACGAGCGCGGGGAAGGGCTCCTGGCCGGGGGCGGAGAGGGTGCCGAGGGCGAACGGCCCGGCGAAGGGCTCGGAAGGGACTGCGGGTTTCACGGGCGTGTCCTCCTGATTGCGGTGGGACCAATCTGGCCCCCATCTCGTAATCTGGGAAATAGATTCCGTGGATCAGGATCATCCACGCCGTTTATGCCGACCCAGGCCGGCCTTGTGCACCCGGAGCGCGCCATGAACCTCGCCAGCCTCGACCTCAACCTCGTCGTCGCGCTGCGCGCCCTGCTGGAGGAGCGCAACGTCACCCGGGCGGGCCGCCGGATCGGCCTCAGCCAGCCCGCGACGAGCGCCGCCCTGGCCCGGCTGCGCCGCCACTTCGACGACGAGCTGCTCGCCAGGGTCGGCGGCCACTACGAGCTGACCGCCCTCGGCCAGGTCCTGCTCGACCGTACGTCCACCGCCTGCGACCTGCTGGAGCGCCTCTTCACCAGCCGGGCCGACTTCGATCCGGCGCTCGAGGAACGCGAGTTCACGATCGTGTCCTCCGACTACGCGGTGACCGTCTTCGGTGCCGCACTGGCCCGCACCGTCCACGAGGAGGCGCCCGGCATCCGCCTGCGCTTCACCCAGACCCCACCGGGCATCGTCGAACAGGCGGGCACCCTGCTGAGCACGACCGACGGCGTGCTGATGCCGCACGGGATCATCAGCGGCTTCCCCGCCACCGAGCTCTACCAGGACCGGTGGGTCTTCCTCGTCGCCGACGACAACCCCGACGTGGGCGACCACATCACCCTGGACGACCTGGCACGGCTGCCCTGGGTGACGTACCAGCGCACCTACGACGCCCCGGCCGTCCGCCAGCTCGGCATGCTGGGCATCGAACCGAGGGTCGAGGTCTCCGCCGACAGCTTCACGGTGCTGCCCTTCCTGGTCGCCGGAACCCGCCGGATCGCGCTGGTCCAGGAACTCCTGGCGCGCAGGCTGCACGGCATCGCCCCCGTACGGATCATGAAGGCGCCGTACGAGGCCGTACCGCTCCAGGAGGCCCTGTGGTGGCATCCGGTGCACACGCACGACGCGGCGCACAGCTGGCTGCGCGAGACGGCGGCACGGGTCGGGGCCTCGGTGAACAGCGGGGCCGGCCGGCAGGACGTCGAGGGAGCCGGGCGGCAGGTCGTTCAGCAGGACATCCACGGGGCGGATGAGGGTGATCCGGCAGTTCGATCGCCCGGGGACTAGGCGCGGGAGCCGGGCTCGCCCATAGTCGGGGCAGTTCCTGACGCCCGCCGCCCCTGTGCGGGTGCAGTCCCCTCGGGTGCACCGGAGCTCCCCGGCGTGGCACGGCCACGGCCGCGGTGCGGCTCGGCACCCCCTGCCACCGCTCGTGGAGCCCCGTATGCCCGGATCCGTCTCCCTGCCCGTGCCCGCCGACACGGTCGCCGCCCCCACCACGGCCGGCCCGCTGCGCGCCGCGCTCCTCATGGCCGGCAGCTGTCTGCCCGTCCTCGGCGCCGTGCTGATCGCCCCCGTCCTGCCGAAGATGCAGGACCACTTCGCCGCCGTGCCCGGCGCGAAGACCCTCGTCCCCGTGGTGCTGACCGTCCCGGCCCTCGCGCTCGCCCTGCTCGCCCCGTTCGCCGGAGTCGTCGTGGACCGGCTCGGCCGCAAACGTCTGCTGGTCGTCGCGACCCTGCTGTACGCGGTGTTCGGCACCGCCCCGCTCTGGCTGGACCCGCTCGGCGCGATCGTGGCCAGCCGGGTCCTGGTCGGCATCTGCGAGGCGGCCATCATGACCTGTTGCACCACCCTCATCGGCGACTACTACACGGGCCGGGTCCGCGACCGCTACCTCGCGCTGCAGACCATGTGCGCCTCCGCCTCCGCGACGGCGTTCTTCGTCGTCGGTGGCGCGGCGGGTTCCGCGGGCTGGCGCGCGCCCTTCTGGATCTACGCCGTCGGCCTGCTGCTCGCCCCCGCCATGGCCGCCGCGCTCCCCAGGCCCGCCGCGGCCGACCCCGTGACGGACGAACACGCGGGCGGGCGGCGGCCGTTCCCGGTGCGGCGACTGGCGGGCATCTGCGCGCTGACCGTGTTCGGCGCCATGGTGTTCTACACCGTGCCGGTCGAGACCTCCTACCTGCTCGACGACCTGGGCGTGACGGCCACCTCGGTGATCGGCCTGGCGACCGCTCTGGCGAGCGCGGCGACGGTGGCCGGTTCGATCGCCTTCACCAGGCTGCCCGGCGGTCCCGCGGGCCGCCTGCCGGCCGTCTTCGCCCTGTGTGCGGCCGGGTTCGTGGTGATGGGCGTGGCCGGCGACCCCGTGCTGCTCGTCGTCGGGGCCGTCCTCAACTGCCTCGGTACGGGCGTTCTGTTGCCGTCACTGCTCACCCTCGCGATGTCGCGGCTGGACTTCGCGGACCGCGGGCGCGGCACCGGACTGTGGACGGCGGCGTTCTTCGCGGGCGAGTTCGTCTGCCCGCTCGTCCTGATCGGCCTGGAGTCCGCGGTCGGCAGCCTCGCCAAGGCCGTCGGGCTGCTGGGGCTCGCCTCGGGAGTGGTGGCGGCGGGGCTGCTGCTCGGACGCCGTCGAGGCGGAGTCGCTTGAAATTTCAAACATGCTCCTCCAGTATGTGTTTGAGTTTTCAAGCGCCCGCGACGCCCGACCTGCGCGGGTCTCCCACCCGGCTGCGACGACCCTTCGCAGCCCCTCTCCGTGGAGTCACCATGTCCGCTGTTTCCGAGAAGACATCCGTACGTCCCGGCCCGCTCGTCGTGGTGGGCGGTGTGCTCGGCGCCATCGCGCTGTCCTCCCTGGCCGACGCCCTGATCGCCGTCCTGGCCCGGGCCGCGGGCGCTCCCGACGACTTCCGGCCCCTGGAGCCGGGGTCGTACATCTTCCTGACCGTGCTGGGCGTGGTGGCGGGAGCGGCCGGATGGGCCGTGGTCCGCAAGGTCTCCGCGGATCCCGAGAGGCTCATCCGGTGGCTCGCCCCGGTCCTGGTGGCCGTCTCCTTCGTCCCCGACTTCCTTCTCCTCGGGGACGGCGGGGTGAAGGGCGTGGCCGCGCTGCTCGCGATGCACGTCGTCGTCGCGGTGATCGCGGTGGCCGCGTACCGCAGGGTCATGCCGCTGGGTGCGACACGGTAGCGGTCCGGTCCCACGGTGTGCGTCAGCGGCCCTCCGCGCTCGACAGCCGGGCGGAGGGCCACTCGCCGCGCGTCACCGCCGAGTCGATCCGCCGGACCAGCTCGCGGCCGACGACCTCCACGGCCGGCGGGGTGCGCCCGGCCCGCTGGGTGCAGACGACGACCGAGCGCCACACGTCGGGCTCACTGAGCGGAGCGGCGCTCAGGACGCCCCGCGCCACGTCCTCGGCGATGCCGACCCCGGGCAGGATCGTCCAGCCCTGCCCCGCCAGCACGAGCCGCTTCTGCACCCGCATCGAGTTGGTCTGCACGACGACGTCCATGTCGGCCCCCGACCGCACCGCCGCCGCGTCGATCAGCCGGCGCAGCCCATGCCCCGACGCGGGCAGCACGAGCGGACGCGCGGCCGCCTCGGCGAACCCCACAGGCCGCTCGGCGCGCAGCCCGGCCCCGGCCGGGGCGACGGCCCACAGGCGCTCGCGCAGCAGCGGGCGGGCGTTGAGCGAGGGCGTGCTGTCCAGGTCGTAGAGCAGGGTCAGGTCCAGGTCCCCGTCGTCGAGCCACTGCTGCAGATGCCCCGAGTAGGCGGTGAGCAGCCGTAGTTCGATGCCCGGGTGGTCGCGCGAGAGCGCGGTCACGAGCGGCTCGGCGAGCAGGTCGGTGGTGCTCTCCAGCAGACCGAGGGTGACGATGCCGGTCACCTCGCCGGGTGCCGGCTGCACCTCGGCGCGGGCCCGCTCCAGCTCGTTCAGGGCCCGCCGGGCCCGCTCCACCATGATCGCCCCGGCCTGCGTCGGCCGCATGCCCTGCCCGGTCCGCTCGAAGAGGTCGACGCCGAGCTCCTGCTCCAGCGTGCGGATCTGCCGGGTGACCGCGGGCTGCACCAGGTGCAGCAGCTCCGCGGCGCGGGTGACGCTGCCGGCCTCGGCGACCGTGACGATCGCCCTGAGCTGCCTGATGTCCAACCGCCCCGGCCTCCCGCCCCCATCCGCGGCACGCATGGCGGTATCACTCATCGCTATTTCACTCACACAGGCATGAGCATCCATGATGGTAGCCCTTGGTACGGGATCCGGACCCGCGTCCCTGGAGGCCACCCATGCCCGAGCGACCCGCACCACTCCCGCTGGCCGGTGTCACGGTCGTCAGCGTCGAGCAGGCCGTGGCGGCCCCCTTCGCCACCCGCCAGCTGGCCGACCTCGGCGCGAGGGTGATCAAGGTGGAGCGGCCGGGCGGCGGCGACTTCGCCCGCCGCTACGACACCACCGTGCACGGCGAGTCCAGCTACTTCGTGTGGCTCAACCGCTCCAAGGAGTCCGTCACGCTCGACCTGAAGGCCGCCGAGGGCCGCCGGATACTGGAGCGCCTGCTCACCGGGGCTGACGTCTTCGTGCAGAACCTCGCCCCCGGCGCGGCCGCCCGGCTGGACCTGGACGCCGAGGCCCTCGCCGAGCGGTTCCCGTCCCTCATCCCGTGCTCCGTCACCGGTTGGGGCAGCACCGGCCCCTGGGCCGGCCGCAAGGCGTACGACCTGCTGGTGCAGTGCCAGACCGGTCTGGTCTCGCTGACCGGCGACGAGCACGGCACCGCCCGTGTGGGGGTGTCGATCGCCGACATCGCGGCCGGCATGTACGCCTACTCGGGCATCCTCACCGCCCTGTTCACCCGGGCCACCACCGGTGCCGTACGGGCGGTGGAGGTGTCGCTGTTCGAGGCGCTCGCGGAGTGGATGAGCCAGCCCGCCTACTACACCCGGTTCGGCGGCACCCAGCCCCCGCGCCTCGGCACCCGGCACGCCACCATCGCGCCGTACGGGGCGTATCCGGCCGCCGACGGCAAGGACGTGCTGCTCTCGGTCCAGAACGAGCGCGAGTGGGCCGCCCTGTGCGAGCGGTTCCTCGGGCGCCCGGAGCTCGTCTCGGACCCCCGCTTCGCCACCGGCCCCGCCCGGGTCGCCCACCGCGCGGAGCTGGACACGATCGTCGCCGGGCGGTTCGCGGAACTCGACAGCGACGCGGCCTTGCTGCTGCTGGACGCGGCGGGGGTCGCGGGCGCCGGGGTGAACGACGTCGAGGACTTCCTCGCCCACCCGGTGCTCGCCGCCCGCGACCGCTGGCGGGACGTGCGGATCCCGGGGCAGACCGTGGTGCCCGCGCTGCTGCCCCCGGCGGACCTCGCCGGGGTCGCCGCCCGCATGGACGCCGTTCCCGCCGTCGGCCGGCACACGGCGGACGTCCTCGCCGAACTCGGCTACGACGCCGCCGGCATCGACGCCCTCAGGGCGGAACACGTCATCTGAACCGGCCCGACGCCGCCCCGGGAGAACCACCGGCGAAGGCCCCAGCAGAACGGACGCCACCGTATGAGCACTCTCGACATCCTGTCCGAGGACGAGCGGTTCGCCGTCCGCACCGTGCGCGACTTCGTGGACCGTGAAGTACGGCCTGTCGTAAGGGAGTTGGAGCACACCGACAGCTACCCCGAGGCCCTGATCGAGCGGATGAAACAGCTCGGCGTCTTCGGCCTCGCCGTCCCCGAGGAGTACGGCGGCACCCCGGTCTCCACCCCCTGCTACGTCCTGATCACGGAGGAGCTGGCCCGGGGCTGGATGAGTCTGGCGGGCGCGATGGGCGGCCACACCGTGGTCGCCAAGCTGCTGCTGCACTTCGGCACCGAGGAACAGAAACGCCGCTGGCTGCCCGCCCTGGCCACCGGCGAGATCCGCGCGACCATGGCCCTGACCGAGCCCGGCGGCGGCTCCGACCTCCAGGCCATGCGTACCGTCGCCCGCAGGGACGCCGAGGGATACGTCGTCGACGGCGCGAAGACCTGGATCACCAACTCCCGCCGGTCCGGCCTGATCGCCCTGCTCTGCAAGACCGACCCCACCGCCACCCCCGCGCACCGGGGCATGTCCGTCCTGCTCGTCGGACACGGCCCCGGACTGACGGTCTCCCGGGACCTGCCCAAGCTCGGCTACAAGGGCGTCGAGAGCTGCGAACTGTCCTTCGACGGCTACCGGGCACCGGCCGACGCCGTACTCGGCGGCGTCGAGGGCGAGGGCTTCGCGCAGATGATGAAAGGTCTGGAGACGGGGCGCCTCCAGGTCGCGGCGCGAGCGCTCGGCGTCGGCCGGGCGGCGTTCGAGGACTCCCTCGCCTACGCTCAGGAACGCAGGTCCTTCGGCAAGCCGATCTGGCAGCACCAGTCCATCGGCAACCACCTCGCCGACATGGCGACCTCACTCACCGCGGCCCGGCAGCTCACCCTGTACGCGGCACGGGAGGCGGACGCCGGACGGCGGGTGGACATGGAGGCGGGCATGGCCAAGCTCTTCGCCTCCGAGACCGCCATGCAGATCGCCCTGAACGCCGTCCGCATCCACGGCGGTTACGGCTACTCCACCGAGTTCGACGTCGAACGCTACTTCCGCGACGCCCCGTTGATGATCGTCGGTGAGGGCACCAACGAGATCCAGCGGGTCGTCATCGCGGGCCAACTGGTCGAGCGCGGCGGCCTCGACACCTGAACCGGCGCCGCACGGCGCCTACTTGCCCCTGCCTCCACTGCCGCTGTGCGCCCGTGCCTCGTGCCGCCCGGCCGCCTCGTCGGCGGTGAAGACCGCTTCGGCGCGTTCGCCGCGCAGGTGGTCCAGGGTCCGGATCTGCCGCTCTGCGCGCCGCAGCAGCTCCTCGACGCGCGGGCCGTCCACCCGCGGGTCGTCGTCCGCCAGCGCCTGGAGAGTGTGCCATGCGCACGCCTTGCCCTCGACGCCCAGCCGCATGCCCTCCAGTTCGAGGACGTCACTGAGCGGTGAGCGGGACACGAGACGCCCGTTCAGCTTGAGCCGGGCGGCCTTCTCCGCGAGCCGGCCCAGCACCATACGGCTCCGCACCACGGGCACGTCCAGATCCGTCATGATCTCCCGCAGGCTGTCCCGGTCCTCCACGACATCCCGGGCCAGCGCGGCCAGCGGCGGCCCGAGGGGCGTGCCGCGGTGGGCCCGGGCCGAGCGGCGGATGAGGTCGGCACCCGCGCCTGCGCCCGTCAGATGGTCGTTGAGATAGACGCCCAGGAGCCGCGGGGCGGTGCGTGCGGTGGACGGCCGGCTGTTCATGGCGATACCTCCCGGCTCTGACCTCGGTACCTGGCCGCGTAACCCGTTCAGGGCCGTCGAAACTCCCGGGACGGGAGGAGTGCGGGAGGACGCCGCACCCAGGCGAGGAGGACCACCGAGCACACGGCCGCGAGCGCGCACCAGGTCGAGACGAACTCCAGCTGCCACAGCAGCCGGCAGACCAGCGCCCCCACGGCCACCAGGATCCCCAGCGTCACCAGCCTTCGGTCGCCGGACAGCAGCAGGGACCCCACGGTGGCCAGCAGGTAGCCCGCCACGACGAGGGTGGGACGGGGAACGTCGAAGGAGTAGCCCACGGTGTGGCCGCGGATCTCCGCCGTCGCCGGACCCCGGGCGAGCGCGTACGCGAGCGTCGCGGCCGTCGCCGCGCCGACCGCGAGCGGAAGGACGAGCCGGCGCCGGGCGGACGGCGGGGCGGCACACCACACTCCCGCGGGGACCCACACCGCCAGCAGGGGCAGCGCGATCACCGCCCAGACGAGCGTGGCCGGGCCACGGCCCCCGCCGGAGTCCCAGACCACCGACTCGACGAGCTGATGCGCCCCGAGCAGCAGGGGCAGCGCGGCGAGCGGCAGATCCCGCCGGTCCCGTACCCGCGACACGCAGGCCGCTCCGACGGCCGCGATGCCCGCCCCCGCCACGAGGTCGGCCGTAGCACTCCAACACATCACGCCACCCAGGATCGACCGCCGTGTGCCTCCGCCATTCTCGCGGATCGCCCCCGGCGGGTCGCGGCGGCGGGCAGCCGGACGCGGCACGGGGTGGTGCCAGGTACACCATGTCCCGGTGCCCCGCCCCAGTGACCTCCCGGCGGGCCGGTCGGCAGACTGGGGCCGGATCCGAGGGACGGATCCGCGAAGGGGGATGCGGAATGCGCTTTCGGAACGCGGCGGTGGCCGCCGCGCGGGGTCTGTGGCTGGCGGTGTTCTCGATCGCCGGGTCCATCCTGCTGTTCACGCTGACCCTGGTGTCCTGCGTGCTCACGGTGATCGGCATCGGCCTGTTCACCACACCCTGGGTGCTCGAGGGCGTCCGCCGGTTCGCGAACGTACGGCGCAGGCTCGCCGCCGAGTGGTACGGGGTGCGCATACCGCCCCTGTACCGCCCCCTGCCCGCGGACCTGGGCACCGGTCTCGGCGGCCGGATCGAGAAACTCAGCCGCCTGTGGAAGGACCCGGCCACCTGGCGGGACCTGTACTGGCTGCCCGTCGACATGACGGCGGGCTTCCTCCTGGCGCTCCTGCCGTCCTGCCTCTTCCTCTTCCCCGTCGAGGGGTACGCCCTGCCCCTCGGACTGTGGCGCGTCTACGTCGACCTCGACGGCACCTACTGGTACGGATTCATCCCCGTCTCCGACCAGCTCACGGCCTTCGCCGCCGCGTTGCCGGCCACAGTCGTCCTCGTCCTCGCCCTGTCGTTCAACGACCGTCTCCTCAGCCTCCACTTCCTGTTGACCAAGTCACTCCTCGCCCCTTCCGGGGCCGCCCTCCAGCAGCGCGTCGAACAGCTCACCAGGACGCGGTACGACGCCGTGGACGCCTCCGCCGCCGAACTGCGCCGCATCGAGCGCGACCTGCACGACGGGGCGCAGGCACGTCTCGTCGCCATGGGGATGAGCCTCGGCACCATCGAGGCGCTCATCGAGAAGGAACCAGCCAAGGCCAAGGAACTGCTGGCGAAGGCCCGTTCTGACTCCGCCGGAGCGCTCGCCGAACTGCGCGACCTGGTGCGCGGCATCCACCCGCCGGTGCTCGCCGAGCGCGGACTCGCGGACGCGGTCCGGGCCCTCGCCCTGCGCAGCCCGGTGCCGGTCGAGACGGACATCGACCTGCCGGGGCGGCTCCCCGCGGCCATCGAGTCGGCCGTGTACTTCGCGGTCAGCGAGATCCTGACCAACGCCGCCAAGCACGCGCGGGCGGAGCGGATCTGGCTGGACATGGACCACCACGACGGCGGGCTGCGGGTCACGGTCACCGACAACGGCCGGGGCGGCGCGGACCCGTCGGGCTCCGGACTCAGGGGCGTGGAGCGCCGCTTGGGTACATTCGACGGCGTCCTCGCCGTCAGCAGCCCGGTCGGCGGCCCCACCATGGTGACGATGGAGATTCCGTGCGCGTTGTCCTCGCCGAAGACCTCTTCCTCCTACGGGACGGACTGATCCGGCTGCTCGAGGCGTTCGACTTCGAGATCGTCGCGGCGGTGGACAACGCTCCCGACCTCACCAGGGCCCTCGCCGAGGAGGACCTGGACATCGCGATCGTCGACGTCCGCCTCCCGCCCTCGTTCACCGACGAGGGACTGCAGTGCGCCCTGGCCGCCCGCCGCAGACGCCCCGGACTGCCCGTGCTGGTGCTGTCCCAGCACGTGGAACAGCTGTACGCCCGGGAGCTGTTGGCGGACGGCAGCGGCGGTGTCGGCTACCTCCTGAAGGACTCGGTCTTCGACGCCGAGCACTTCGTCGAGTCGGTGCGCCGGGTGGCGGCCGGCGGCACCGCGATGGACCCGCAGGTCATCTCCCAGCTCCTGAGCCGGAGTTCGGCGATGGACCAGCCGGTCAACAAGCTGTCGCCGCGCGAGCGGGAGGTGCTGGAACTCATGGCGCAGGGCCGCTCCAACGTGGCCATCGCGGCTCAACTCGTCGTCACGGAACGGGCGATCGCCAAGCACACGGCGAACATCTTCACCAAGCTGGGCCTCGCGCAGTCGGACGACGACAACCGCCGCGTTCTCGCCGTCCTCGCCTACCTCGAACACCACTGACCACCCGGCCGGGGGAGTAAAGGGGGCCGCGGTGTCAGGTGCGAGCGGCTCGCCGGGCACCGAGCAGGACGCGCAGCGCGCCCCGCAGCGGCGGCTTCGCCGAGCCCCGCAGCAGCCCGGCCCCGCGCGCGAGCGCCGCGTCGGCGGTCAGCAGCTCGATCTCGATCACCGCCCCGATCAGCGGCCAGTGGGGGGCGGTGGTGAGCGCGGGCAGCGCCCGGGCGGCCTCGAGATCGGCGCGGGCCGCCCCGACCTGGTCGGCCACGAGGGCCCGCACCCCGGGCAGCGCGCGGCGCGCGGCGAGGTCCCCGGCCGTCACCGAGAAACGTTCGAGCGTGTGGGCCGGAATACCCGGCCGTCCCTCCCGCAGGTCCTCGGCGAGGTCGTTGACGAAGTCCAGCCGCTGGCTGCCGACGATGAACGTCCGGCAGGCCGCGCGGAACGACCCGTCATCGGTCCCCGGCCCCAGCAGGGTGGCCACCAGCAGGAAGGCGGGCAGCGCGTAGGCGTCCACGTACGCCTGGTAGTCGGCCTCGGTGGCGAAGCCGGCGAAGTCCAGCTCGGCGGTCGCGGTGTACAGATACCGCTCCACCACCTCCCGGAGGCCTGGATGGACGGAGACCGTGTGCAGCACCGTGCGGATCAGCGGGTCGTCGCTCGCCCCTGTCTCCAGGGCCTCGCGCACCCGCCGTTCGAACGACGCCCACGCGGCGGCCCGCGGTGGCCGCGGGCCCGTGTCCAGGAGGTTGTCCCCGTGGTGCATCAGGGCCGTCGCCGCGACCACGTGGGGCAGCAGCGGGCGCGACAGCAGCACCCGCGCCGCGAGGTACGAGGTCGGGCGGTACCGTGCCACCAGCCGCCGCTGGGCGTCGTAGTCCCGCCGCAGCCGCGGCTCCCGAATGCCCGCCGCGTCCAGGTTCTGCTTCCACGTGCTCATGATCCGCATCGTAGGCGCGGCGCCTCGGACCCGAGGACCGTGCCCCCGAGGACCGTGACCCCGAAGCCTGTCGCCCCGGAGGCTCAGCCCAGGGCGCGCAGTTCGGCGACGCGCTCGTGCAGGAAGCCGCGGCCGAAGGCGATGCGGTCCGCGCCGAACCCGCGGGGTCCGCACTCCGCGACGAGTATCAGGCCCAGGTAGAGGCCGTAGAGGGCCACCCGGTGGCGGAAGGCGCCGGTGAAGTCGAGGCGGCCGCCGGCCGCCCGGTAGCCGGCCACGAGGTCGCTGTCCGGCCCGATGTCCCCGCCGAACGCCAGGGAGACCAGCTCGGCGGCCGGATCGCCCCAGAACGCCCGCTCGTGGTCGATGATCCCGGTGATCCGGGCGCCCGTCTCGCCGTCGGCCCGCACGAACATGTTGCCCGGCCACAGGTCGAAGTGGACCAGACGCGGCCGGGTCACCTCGTCGAGAGCGGGGGCACCCTCGGCGACCAGGGAACGCAGGGCGGCGGGAGGCAGACCGAGGTCGGCGTCCCAGCGCTCCGCGTCGTCCAGGAGCGCGTCCACCATGGCGGTGAAAGCGGTCCGCCAGTCCGGAGCGGACAGCGCGGACTCGGGCGCCGGGTAGCCGAACCGGCCGTCCTCGGGGGCCACGGTGTGCAGCCGGGCGGCGATCGAGCCCAGTTCGCGGCGCAGCCGGCCCTGGGCGGCGGGGGAGATGCCGTCGGCCTGGTCCCAGGGGGTGCCCTCCAGCACCGACACGGCGAGGAGCCCGTCGCCCGCGTGCAGCAGCTCGGGGCCCGGCACCCCTTCGCCGCCCAGCGCCGCGAGCCGCCGGTAGACCATCGCCTCCGTCGCCATGATGCCGCGCTCGTACCGCAGCACCGGGGCGTCGGCAGGCGGCGCGAGTTTCACCACGGCCGCGCGGCCGTCCTCGAACCGCACCCGGTAGGCGGTGTTGAACCAGCCGTCGGTCAGTTCCGCCTCGAGCCGGCAGCCGATGCCCGCGGATCCGCGCATCAGGGCGTCCAACTCACCGGCGGACAGGCGACGTTTGGTCAGGCTCTCCATGAAGCAACTCGCTTTCGGCGGGCGGGAGGGAGACGGAACACCTACGTGACCAGTATCTCGGCAGGTGGCGCGGTATTGGCCATGCACGCGACACGCGGTACCGTCACTCTGATATCGACGACGGAATCACGGAAGCCGGTGAGAGGCCGGCACGGTCGCGCCACTGTGTGCCACCGTCCCGCAACGGACGGGGGCGAGTCAGACCCGGGACCGTCGTCCTGTGCACCACCGAGATGGGACGCGAACTCCCAGAGGAGGCCCTGCCCAATGGCGCAGCATGTCGCCCAGCCGACCGCCACCACCCCCGTCGTACCCGCCAAGCTGCCGCTGAGGGCCATCGCCCCCTGGGCGGTCTTCTTCGGCGTCCTGATGCTGGTCCTGCTGTACTTCGTCGGCGCCGAACAGGGCGCCACCTCCGTCGTCTCCGGCGAGGGCGTCCACGAGTGGGTGCACGACGCACGTCACCTGCTCGGCTTCCCCTGCCACTGACGAGGGGCACCGCGCACCCATGAACTCCGCAACCGTACGGAACCTCCTCGTGCGGGGCATGCTCGCCGGCCTGAGCGCCGGCGTGCTCGCCCTGTTCGCCGCCTACTTCCTGGGCGAGCCGAACGTCGACAGCGCCATCGGCTTCGAGGAGGCGCACGCCCCCGCCCACGAGCACGAGGTCGAACTCGTCTCCCGTTCCCTGCAGTCCACCGCCGGCCTCGCCACCGGTGTGCTGGTCTACGGGGTGGCGTTCGGCGGCATCGCCGCCCTCGCCTACTGCTTCGCGCTCGGCCGGGTCGGCCGCTTCACCCCGCGGGCCACCGCCCTGCTGCTGTCGGGTGCCGCGCTGCTCGCGGTGTACGTCGTACCGTTCCTGAAGTATCCGGCGAACCCGCCCGCGGTCGGTGACCACGACACCATCGCCAAGCGGACCACCCTGTACTTCCTGATGATGCTGCTCGGTGTGCTCCTCGCGGTCGCCGCGGTGATCGCCGGCAAGCGGCTCGCGCCCAGACTGGGCAACTGGTACGCCACCGTCGTCGCCGTCCTCGGCTTCGTCGCCGTGACCGGGCTGGCGTACGCGTTCCTGCCCGCCGTCAACGAGGTCCCGGCGGATTTCCCGGCGACCGTGCTGTGGCGGTTCCGTCTCTCCGCCCTGGCCGTCCAGGTCACCCTGTGGGGAGGCTTCGGCCTGGTCTTCGGCGAGCTGGCCGAGCGGCTGCTGAACCCGAAGCCCGCCACCGTGTCCGCGGGTTCGGCGGTGCCCGCGCCGCGCTGACCCGACGCCCGACATCACGAGAGGGCCCCCGGAACCGCCCGGGGGCCCTCTCGTCGTCGCAGGCAGAGAACTCAGCCGGTCCCCGCCCCGGACTCCGTCTCCGTCGTCTCGGACTCCGTCTCCCTCTCGGACGTCCCGAACGCCTTCAGGATCCGCTCGGCCGCCAGGGTCGCCGTCAGCTCGCCGTCCCTGACCCGCTGTTCCAGGGCCGGGGCGAGGGCCCGTACGGCCGGGTCGGCGTGCAGCCGGCCCAGCAGTTCGTCGCGGACCATGGTCCACGTCCAGCCGACCTGCTGCTCGCGCCGCTTGGCGGCCAGCCGCCCGGTCGAGTCCAGCAGCGCACGATGCTGTTCGAGACGCTCCCAGACGGTGTCCAGGCCGGTCGACTCCCGTGCGCTGCAACTCAGCACCGGCGGCGCCCACATCACGTCGTGGCCGTGCATCAGCCGCAGTGCGCCGGCCAGTTCGCGGGCCGCGGCTCGCGCGTCCCGCTCGTGCGGACCGTCCGCCTTGTTGACGGCGATGACGTCCGCCAGCTCCAGGACACCCTTCTTGATGCCCTGCAACTGGTCGCCGGTGCGGGCCAGGGTGAGCAGCAGGAAGGAGTCCACCATGTCCGCCACGGCCGTTTCCGACTGGCCGACGCCGACCGTCTCGACCAGGATCACGTCGTAGCCGGCCGCCTCCATCACCACGATCGACTCACGGGTCGCCTTGGCGACACCGCCGAGGGTGCCCGCGGTGGGGGAGGGGCGCACGAACGCCGCCGGATCGACGGCGAGGCGTTCCATCCGCGTCTTGTCGCCCAGGATCGAGCCGCCCGTACGGCTGGACGACGGATCGACGGCAAGCACCGCCACCCGGTGCCCGAGCGAGGTCAGCAGCGTGCCGAACGCGTCGATGAAGGTGGATTTGCCCACCCCGGGCACCCCGCTGACCCCGATCCGCCGCGCCCGCCCGCTGTGCGGCAGCAGCGCGGTCAGCAACTCCTGGGCCGATGCCCGGTGCTGGGGGCGGGTGGACTCGACGAGCGTGATCGCGCGGGCGATCACCGCCCGCTTCCCGTCGAGCACGCCCTTCACATATGCGTCGACATCGATCACAGCTCGTGCCCGAGGTCGGCGGCCAGCCGCTCGACCAGGTCGTACGCCGCGTCCGGAATCACCGTCCCCGGCGGGAAGACGGCCGCCGCGCCCATCTCCAGCAGGGTCGGCACGTCCTGCGGCGGGATCACCCCGCCGACCGTGATCATGATGTCCGCGCGCCCCTCCTCGGCGAGCTGCTCGCGCAGCGCCGGCACCAGCGTGAGGTGCCCGGCGGCCAGCGAGGACACCCCCACGATGTGCACGTCGGCCTCGACGGCCTGCCGGGCCACCTCGGCCGGGGTCTGGAACAGCGGGCCGACGTCCACGTCGAAGCCCAGGTCGGCGAAGGCGGTGGCGATCACCTTCTGGCCGCGGTCGTGGCCGTCCTGGCCCATCTTGGCGACCAGGATGCGCGGCCGCCGGCCCTCGGCCTCGGCGAAGGCGTCCACCAGGGCGCGGGTGCGGTCCACGTTCGGGGACTCTCCTGCTTCGTTCCGGTACACGCCGGAGATCGTACGGATCTGACTCGCGTGCCGCCCGTACACCTTCTCCAGGGCGTCGGAGATCTCCCCGACGGTGGCCTTCGCGCGGGCGGCGTGCACCGCCAGCTCCAGCAGGTTGCCCTCGCCGCCGGCGGCCCGGGTCAGCGCGTCCAGCGCGTCCTGGCACGCCCGCTCGTCCCGCTCCGCGCGCAGCCGCCGCAGCTTCTCGATCTGCTGGGTCCGCACCGAGGAGTTGTCGACCTTGAGGACGTCGATCGCCTCGTCGGTCTCCACCCGGTACTTGTTGACGCCGATCACCGGCTGACGCCCGGAGTCGATCCGGGCCTGGGTGCGGGCCGCGGCCTCCTCGATGCGCAGCTTGGGGATGCCGGCGTCGATGGCCCTGGCCATGCCGCCCGCCTGCTCGACCTCCTGGATGTGCTGCCAGGCCCGCCGGGCGAGGTCGTACGTCAGCTTCTCCACGTAGGCGCTGCCGCCCCACGGGTCGATGACCCGGGTGGTGCCGGACTCCTGCTGGATCAGCAGCTGGGTGTTGCGGGCGATGCGCGCGGAGAAGTCGGTGGGCAGCGCGAGCGCCTCGTCGAGGGCGTTGGTGTGCAGCGACTGGGTGTGGCCCTGGGTCGCCGCCATCGCCTCGACGCAGGTGCGCGTCACGTTGTTGAACACGTCCTGCGCGGTCAGCGACCAGCCCGAGGTCTGCGAATGGGTGCGCAGGGACAGCGACTTGGTGTTCTGCGGGTCGAACTGCTTCACCAGCTTCGCCCAGAGCAGCCGCGCCGCCCGCAGCTTGGCGATCTCCATGAAGAAGTTCATGCCGATCGCCCAGAAGAACGACAGCCGCGGCGCGAACGCGTCCACGTCCAGGCCCGCTTCACGGCCCGCCCGGATGTACTCCACCCCGTCCGCGAGCGTGTACGCGAGCTCCAGGTCGGCCGTCGCCCCGGCTTCCTGGATGTGATAGCCGGAGATGGAGATCGAGTTGTAGCGGGGCATCCGCTGCGAGGTGAAGGCGAAGATGTCGGAGATGATCCGCATCGACGGCTTCGGCGGATAGATGTAGGTGTTGCGGACCATGAACTCCTTGAGGATGTCGTTCTGGATGGTCCCGGCCAGCTTCTCGGGCGCAACGCCCTGCTCCTCGGCGGCGACGATGTACAGCGCGAGCACCGGCAGCACGGCGCCGTTCATCGTCATCGACACGGACATCCGGTCCAGCGGGATCCCGTCGAACAGCTGCCGCATGTCGTAGATCGAGTCGATCGCCACGCCCGCCATGCCGACGTCACCGGTCACCCGCGGGTGGTCGCTGTCGTAGCCGCGGTGCGTGGGCAGGTCGAAGGCGACCGACAGGCCCTTCTGGCCGGCCGCCAGATTGCGCCGGTAGAACGCGTTGGACTCCTCGGCCGTGGAGAAACCCGCGTACTGGCGGATCGTCCAGGGCTGGTTGACGTACATCGTCGGGTACGGGCCGCGCAGGTACGGGGCGACGCCCGGGTAGGTCTCCAGGAAGTCCAGGCCCTCCAGGTCCTGCCCGGTGTAGAGCGGCTTGACCGGGATGCCCTCCGGGGTCTCCCACAGCAGGTCGTCCCCGCCCGCCGCCTTCTTCACGGCCGTACGCCACTCGTCGGCGCCGCCGTCGGCGGCCGGGGCCCCCAGCTCGATCCCGGAGAAGTCGGGGATTCCCATCAGGACACAACTCCCATGCGGTCGAGGGTGGCGGACAGCACCGCGACGGCGTCACAGCCCGCGAAGACGTAGCCGTCGACGCCCGGGTACTGCCCAGGACGTCCGGCGAGGAACACGTGCGAGGCACCGGCCGCCGCCAGCCGCGCCGCCTCCGCCTCGGCCCGCTCCTCGTACAGCGCGTCACTGGAGCACAGACAGACCTCCGTGACCCCGCTCTCCTCGAAGGTGCCCTCGGTGACGGGCTCGATGCCGCCGGCCTGGAAGAGGTTGGCGGCGAAGGTCAGCCGCGCGGTGTGCGCGGCGGCCGGGCCGAGTGCGGCCAGGAAGATCCGCGGCCGGGAGCCGGTGGCGGCGAGGTGCGCGTCGGAGCGTGCGCGCAGCGCCTCGTACGCCTCGTCGCGGCGCACCCTCGGCAGACCGCCGGTGCGCGGGGCGGGCGCGGCCTCGCGCACGACCGGTTTCTCGGCGAGGTGGGGGAACTCGCTGACGCCGGTGATCGGTTCGCGCCGCTTGGCGAGCCTGGCGCTGCGCGCTTCCCACGTGGCGGCCAGATCCCGGCCGAGGCGTCCCGAGCGCAGGACGGCCGCCTGCCCGCCGCCGCGCTCGATCTCCTGGAAGAACTCCCAGCCCGCACGGGCGAGTTCGTCGGTGAGCCGCTCCACGTACCAGGAACCGCCCGCCGGGTCGATCACCCGGGCCAGGTGCGACTCCTCGATGAGGATCGTGGAGGTGTTGCGGGCGATGCGGCGGGCGAACGCGTCCGGCAGCCCTAGCGCGTCGTCGAAGGGCAGCACGGTGACCGAGTCGGCCCCGCCCGCCCCGGCCGCCAGCGTGGCGATGGTGGTGCGCAGCATGTTCACCCACGGGTCGCGGCGCGACATCATCACCGGAGAGGTGACGACGTGCTGGACCTGCGCCCCGGCGCCCGGCGCCCCGCAGACCTCGGCCACCCGCGCCCACAGCCGGCGCGCGGCCCGCAGCTTGGCGATCGTCAGGAACTGGTCGGCGGTCGCCGCGTACCGGAACTCCAGCTGCCCACAGGCCTGTTCGACGCTCAGCCCGGCCTCGGCCAGCTGCCGCAGATACGCGACGCCGGTCGCCAGCGAGGCGCCGAGTTCCTGCGCGGCCGAGCCGCCGGCCTCGTGGTACGGCAGCGCGTCCACGGTCAG
Source organism: Streptomyces sp. NPDC002588 (assembly GCF_040295925.1). NCBI lineage: Bacteria > Bacillati > Actinomycetota > Actinomycetes > Kitasatosporales > Streptomycetaceae > Streptomyces > Streptomyces sp. NPDC002588. The sequence goes on along the minus strand of NZ_JBEOWF010000003.1, from coordinate 62,391 downwards.
CGCGCGCAGCCCCGGGTACTCCGCGGCGCACAGCCGGGCGAGCCCGGCCACCGGCGCGAAGTCGAACGTCTCCCCGGTGCGGGCCTCGTGACCGAGCGGATCCGCGCCCAGGTTGCCGCGCGCCGCGTCCTTCGCGACGCCGCGCTCCTCGTACAGCCGCAGCAACTCCCTCGCCGCGGACTCCACTTCACTTCCCGCGTCGAGGACGACGGGCGCCAGGTCCAGGTAGACACCGTCCAGGACGCTCCCGAGGGAGGCCACCGGGACACCCTCCTCGCCGACGACCAGCCAGAGCGAGGTGACGCCGTTCTCCAGGTCCGCGAGCACCGCGGCGCCGTCGGCCGCCGCGTGCCGCTGTCGTACGTCCCACCCCCCGACGGTGTTCCCCTCGGGCCGGCTGCCGCGCACGAAGGGCGCGAACCCGGGGAAACCAGGGTGGGGCGCGGACTCGCGCGCGGTGTAGAGAGGCCGGGTGCGCAACCCGTCCTCCAGCGCGGTGGACAGGGCTTCCTCGGCCTGAGCTCCCTCGACGTCCTTGCCCGACTTGCGCAGCACGCCCGCAACGAGGCGGTGCCACTGCTCGTGGGTTGCGTCAGGGAACTCGCCGGCCAGCTCAAGCCCGTCGTCAGGCAGGACCGTCATGCTCGGATGCTAGGACAGAGAACTCGAGGAGCAGCAGAGGACAGGCCTGTGACCTTGCCCTCCCCCTGGTTGTGACCTCGTTCACCGGCTGTCGGCATGTCCCGTTACCGGCGGCTTGGCACCGGTTGCGGGGTACAGGTTCGCATGGTCGCCGGCGTACCGCGCGTTACGCCGTTCGGCTCCGCCCCGCGGGCTGGTCCCGCTCGTGCCTGACACCTTGAGGTGGTGAGCAACGACAGCCCGCAGGCCACCGCGGCCATGAGCGTCCTCGGTGGCCCGCCGTCCCGTGGCCGCGGTCGCCACTGGCAGCTCGCGGTCACCGCGGCCGTGGTGACGGCGGCCGGCTGGGCGCTCGCCACACACCGGCACACGGTGGACGCCGGGGTCGACCGGCTCGCCGTCGCCGACCGCGCCTGGCTGCTGGCGGCCGGCGCCGCCGCCCTGGCGACCTGGGTGTGCGCGGCCCTCGCCCAGCAGGGGGCGGTCGCCGAGCGGCTGCCCGCCGGGCGGCTGGTGGCGGCCCAGTTCGGGGCCTGTGCCGCCAACCACCTGCTGCCCGCCGGGGTCGGTGCGAGCGCGGTCAACCTGCGGTTCCTCACCCGCTGCGGGGTGTCCACCGCACGGTCGGCGACCGCGCTCGCCGTCAAGGCCGCCGTCGGCGGGCTGGTCCGCTGCGCACTGGCCGCGGTGCTGCTCCTGGCCTCGCCCCGGGCCCCGCGGCTGACCCCGGACCTCCCACGCGCCTCCCTCGTGATCCCGGTCGCCGGCTGCCTCGCCCTGGCCGCCGCGGCCGGGGCGCTGAGCCGGCCGGTGCGCCACCGTACGGGGCGCGCGGCCCGGCAGGCCCTGGCCGACGTCCGGGCGGTGCACGGCAGCCGGGCCAGGGCGTGCGCCCTGTGGGGAGGCTCCCTCGGCTTCGCCCTGGTGCACGCCGCCGTGCTGGTCGCGGTGGTGCGGTCGCTGGAGGTGACCGTGCCCGCCGGCCAGGTGGTGATGGCGTACCTCCTCGCCAGCGGCGCGGCCGTGCTGCTGCCCACCCCCGGCGGCCTGGGCTCCCTGGACGCGACCCTGCTGCTGACGCTCACCGCGGCCGGGGCACCCGCGGCGGCGGCCCTGTCGGCGGTCTTCGGCTACCGCCTGCTGACGGCCTGGCTGCCCCTGCTGCCGGGCCTGCTGGTGCTGGCACTACTGGCCCGCCGCTCGCTCCTGTGACCGCCGATCAGCCCTGCCCCGGCTCCACCCCCGGCGCCTCCGGCTCTTCCGGCCGCTCGGGCCTCTGCCGTTCTTCTGCCGCGACCGTACGGAGGGTTTCGGCGACCTCGTCCGCACGGGGCGAGCCGAGCGCCGTGTAGAGCGTCAGCGCCTCGCGCAGATGGTGTGCGGCGCGGCCCGGTTCGCCGCGCGTCCGGCTGACGGCGGCCGATCCGAGGTGGGCGCGGGCCTGCTCCTCCTGATCCCCGATCCCTCCCGCCACCTGTAACGCCGCGGTGTGCGCGTCCAGCGCCCCGGTGTGCCGTCCACCGCCGAGCAGGGCCTCGCCCAGGCCGTTGAGGGCACCGGCCTCGCCGTAGGGCTCGCCCGTCGCCCGGAACAGCTCCAGCGCCTCACGCTGCCGCTCGGTCGCCTCGTCGTACCGGCCGAGACCGCTCAGCGCGTCGCCGAGATTGGTCAGCGCGTGCGCCTCCCCGCCGGTGTGCCCGAGGCGCCGGAACAGCGCGAGCGCCCGCTCGAAGTGGCCCGCCGCGGCCGCGTGGTCGTCGAGCCGAGCCAGCAGGATGCCGAGGTTGCCCAGGGCGCTGGCCTCCCCGAACGAGTGGTTCACCGACCGGTACTGCCGAAGGGCCCGTTCGTAGCACTCGACCGACTCCTCGAACTCCTCGAGCAGCTCGTGCACGATGCCGAGGTTGTTCAGCACGTCCGCCTCACCGTGCACGTCCCCCGCCGTGCGGAACAGGACGACGGCCCGCTCGTGCTGCTCGGCGGCCTCCCGGTACCGGCCGCGCAGTTCGTGCAGCACCCCGACGTTGGTGAGATGGCGCGCCTCGCCCGCCGGGTAGCCGGTGCGGCGGCACAGCGCGAGCGCGCTCTCGTGGTGCCGCAGGGCGCTGTCGTAGTCCCCGAGCCGCCGGTGGACGGCCCCGAGGCAGGCGAGGACGTCGGCCTCGCCCCGCGTGTCACCCACCGAACGGGCCGCGCGGAGCGCGTACGTGTGGACGGTCAGGGCGTCCGTGTAGTGCCCGGCCCGCTCGTAGTGGCGGTGCAGTGTGGTGGCGAGACGCACGGTGTGCCCGGACGGTCCGGGCTCCTCGGTCCGGGAACACAGTGCCACCAGCGTGGGCTGGGCGGCGGCCAGCCAGGCGCGCGCCTCCTCGGCGGTCCGCAGCGGCGGCAGACCGCCGGCGGGCCGGTCGACGGCCGGCCGCAGATGCCGTTCGGCGGGATACAGCACGTCCATCGCCGCCGAGGCCGTCGCCAGACAGTGGTCGAGCAGCCGGGTGACGGCGGCGTCCCGGTCGGCCGCAGTGTCGCATCGGCCGGCGAGCTCCGCCGCGTACACCCGCAGCAGGTCGTGCATGCCGTACCGGCCGGTGCCGGTGCGGTCCAGCAGATGCGCGCGGGCCAGCACGTCGAGCGCCCGCCGTACGCCGTCGACCGGCTCCCCGGACAGCGCGGCGGCCGAGTGGACGTCGGCGTCCGGGCCCGGGTGCAGGCCGAGCAGCCGGAAGAGCCGGGCGGGCAGTTCCGCGAGGCGTTCGTACGACCAGGAGAAGACGGCGCGTACGGCGGCCCGCGGGTCGTCCCCGGAGTCCAGGAGGTCCAGACGCCGCCGCCGGTCCCGCAGCTCGGCCACGAGATCGGCGAGGGGCTCCGCCGGGCGGGACAGCACCAGCTCGGCCGCCACCCGCAGCGCCAGCGGCAGCCGCCCGCACTGTTCGGCCAGCGCCACCGCGACCGGTCGCTCGGCGTCGACGCGCGCTCCGATGAGCGCGCGCAGCAGCGCCAGGGCGTCGGTGGGGGAGAGCGCGTCGAGGACCACGCGGTGCGCCCCGTGCACCGAGACCAGCGACGCCAGCGAATCCCTGCTGGTGACCAGGACCCGGCAGCTGGAGCTCCCCGGCAGCAGCGGCCTGACCTGCGCGATCGATGCCGCGTTGTCCAGTACGACGAGGAGCCGCCGTCCGTCGAGGGCCGTACGGTAGCGGGCAGCGCGGTCCTCGAGCCGCAGCGGGATCTCCGGCCGGGGAACCCCGAGCGCCGTGAGGAACCCGGTGAGTGCCTGCGCCGCGGAGACCGGCTCGCGCGGGTCGTAGCCCCTGAGGTCGACGTAGAGCTGCCCGTCGGGGAAGGCGTCCCGTGACTGATGGGCCCAGCGGACCGCCAGCGCCGTCTTGCCGACGCCGGCGGTACCCGAGACGGCGGACACCACCACCGCCGACGCCCCGTCGTCGTTCCCCTCGCCCGGGACCAGATGCCGTGTCAGTTCTGCCAGTTGGTCCGCCCGCCCGGTGAAAGGTCTTATGTCCATGGGTAGTTGGGCCGGAGGAGGGAAATCGGGCGAGGCGGACGCGCCGGTCGCGGCGCGCGGGGCGGGCTTTGGTGACGGTGGTGTCCCGGTCGGCGGCGAGGACGTCAACTCCTCGTACACGGCCTGTAGTTCAAGCCCCGGGGTGACGCCCAGCTCGTCGGCCAGGTGTTGCCGGATCTCGGCGTGGACCCGCAGCGCCTCCGCGGCCCTGTCGGTGGCGGCGAGCGCCCGGATCAGTACCGTGGCCAGCGGCTCGGACAGGGGATGCTCGGCCGTCAGCGGCCGCAACAGCCCCGGCACCTCCTCCGGCCTTCCCAGTCGCAGACAGCACCGGGCCCACACCAGCGCCGTCTCGAGGCACTCCTGGCTCCACTGGGTCCGCGTCCGCTCGGCCCACGCCCCCGGCAGCCCGGGCAGGGGAGTGCCGCGCCACAGCCGCAGCGCCTCCCCGAGGACGACGGCCCGCTGCGCGTCCGACACCAGCGGCCCGCGTCCCCGCTCCACGAGGGTACGGAAGGACGGCAGGTCGATGGCGCCGTCGTCCGCCTCCAGGACGTATCCCCCCGACCTCTTGTCGAGGCGGATCGACGGCTGGGGCGTGTCCGCCCCGTCGTCCAGGGTCGCCGCCTCGGCGAGCAGGCGCCGCAGCCTGCTGATATGGGCGTAGACGACGGAGCGCGCCCCGTCGGGCGGGGCCGCGTCCCAGAGACGGTCGACCAGCGTGCCGACAGTCACGGGGCGCCCCGCGTCCGCCGCCAGCGCGGCGAGGACCACCCGTCTGCGGGGCTGTCCCAGATCCAACCCGCCCCGCGACACGCGCAGTTCCAGCGGACCGAGCAAATGGAGCTTCACCGGTATCCGTTCCACGACCGACGACGCACCGGCCGTCACACACTCTTTGCAGGACGGATACTAGATCCCCATTTCCGGAGCCGTCAGCCACTCCTGAGGGCACGTCAACTTCTTTACCCATCGGTGCTGTTGCGAAGGAGGACGCGAAGCCGCGGCACCGTCGACCGCTCCGGACGCCCGGGCTCCGGTCGCGGGGCGCCGGGGAGGCCGAGCCCGCCGCGGCGTTCGTCCCCGGGGGTGACGGTGGTCCGCTCGCCCGGATCGAGGAGCCGGACCGACCGGCCGCGCCGCACACGCCCGGCGTGACCACTCCACGTACACTGCGGTCGCATTCTGTAATATTTTGCCGGTCTGCGCCTGTTATGCGCCTATTTTTGCGTTTTCGTTACTGTTTGTATCCGTCCGTCGTCTGTGGAGGCGATTCATGGCAACTCTGCCGCGTCGTGGTGTGTTGAAGAGCCTTCCGGCCGTGGCCGGAGCCGCCATGGCCGGACGGGCCACCAGCGCGCAGGCCGCGGCACGCGTGACGGCCGAGCCCCCCTTCCCCCAGCCCGAGTCCCGCTCCACGCCGCCGGGCACGGGCCGGCTGCAGACGAGCCTGACCGTACGGTTCACCGAACGGGAACTGCCGGGCATCGGCAGGGTGCGCACCCGGACCTACGAGGGATCCCTGCCCGGACCGACCCTGCGGGTGCGTCCCGGAGACGCCTTGGCGGTCACCCACGTCAACGCGCTGCCGCCGAACACCGCGGCACCGCACCACGACCTCAACGTCCCGCACGGCTTCAACACCGTCAACCTGCACCTCCACGGCATGCACGTCGACCCCGGCGCCGAGGCCGACAACGTCTTCCGCTCCTTCGAGCCCGCCGACACCGCCGGCCGGACCGCGAGCTACCTCAGCACCGTCCACATCCCCGACGACCACCCCGCGGGCACGTTCTGGTACCACCCCCACCACCATGGAGCCACCGCGACCCAGCTGCTCAGCGGTCTCGCCGGGGTGCTCGTCGTCGAGGGCGACGTCGACGAGGTTCCCGAGATCGCCGCCGCCGAGGACTTCGTCGTCTGCATCAACGAACTCAAGCTGTCCGGCGGCCAGGTGCCCGACCTGACCTCGGGCGGCCTCTACGGGCGCCTCCCCTCCACCTTCCTGGTGAACGGCGCCTCCAATCCGGTCCTCACCATCGCCCCGGGCGAGGTCCAGCGCTGGCGGCTGGTCAACGCCGGGGCGCTCACCACGCTCTACCTGACCCTCGCCGGCCACGAGCTGCACCAGATCGCCTGCGACGGCATCACCCTCATGAAGACCGTCGCCACCCCCGCGCTCCAGCTGACGGTGGGCGGACGCGCCGACGTGCTGGTCCGCGGCGGCGAACCCGGCGTGTACCGGCTGACCGCGGGCGGAGTGGGCGACCCCCTGATGACGCTGGTGGTCGCCGGCACCCGCCGCCCCATGCCCCTGCCCACCGCCCTGCCCGGCCGACCCACCAGCCTGCCCGGACCCACCCGTACCCGGGCGCTGACCTTCCGCAGCTACCAGGACGTCTTCCCGGGGGCCTTCCCCAACGCCTACCGCATCCTCGGCGACGGCGAGACCCCGCACGCGGACCCGGAGGCCGGCCCGAACGACACCGCCTGGGGCCGGTTCCGTCCCGACTTCGTCAACCACCGCATCCGGCTCGGCCAGGTCGAGGAATGGACCGTGACCAACGACTCCCGGGTCCACGCCCACCACCCCCTCCACCTGCACACCAACCACTTCCTCGTCACCGCGGTCAACGGCCGCCCGCTGGCCACGCCCGTCTGGCACGACACCGTCGGCCTCCCGCCCCACGGCTCCCTCACCCTGCGACTGCGCGCCACGGACTTCGTCGGGCGCTCGATGGTGCACTGCCACCAGTCCCAGCACGAGGACGAGGGCATGATGCAGCTCATCGAGTACGTCCGCTGAGACACACCGGTGGCTCCCGGCCACCGGGCCGGGAGCCACCGACACGACACACTGCGGACGCCGCGGGTCTACTCGACCTTGACCCAGCCCAGCGTGCGCTCCACGGCCTCCTTCCAGCCCGCGTAGCCCTTGGCGCGCTGGTCCTCGGACCACTGGGGCTCCCAGCGCTTCGACTCCTGCCAGTGGGTGCGCAGTTCGTCGGTGTCCCGCCAGAAGCCGGTGGCGAGCCCCGCCGCGTAGGCCGCGCCGAGCGCCGTGGTCTCGGCGACGACGGGACGGCTGACCGGCACGCCGAGGACATCGGCCTGGATCTGCATGCACAGGTCGTTGGCGGTGACCCCGCCGTCCACCTTCAGCACGTCCAGGTGGACACCGGAGTCCTGCTCCATGGCCTCGACGACGTCACGGCTCTGGTAGCAGATGGCCTCCAGGGTCGCCCGCGCCAGATGGCCGTTGTCGTTGTAGCGGGCGAGGCCCACGATCGCGCCGCGGGCGTCGGAGCGCCAGTACGGGGCGAACAGTCCGGAGAACGCCGGGACGAAGTAGATCCCGCCGTTGTCCTCGACCGTACGGGCCAGTGTCTCGCTGTCGGCCGCGGTGCTGATGATCTTCAGCTGGTCGCGCAGCCACTGCACCGCCGACCCGGTGACCGCGATCGAGCCCTCCAGGGCGTAGACCGCCGGTTTGTCGCCGAACTGGTAGGCCACCGTGGTCAGCAGACCGTTCTGCGAACGCACCAGCTCCGTACCGGTGTTGAGCACCAGGAAGTTGCCGGTGCCGTAGGTGTTCTTCGCCTCGCCCGGCGCGTAGCAGACCTGTCCGACGGTGGCCGCCTGCTGGTCGCCGAGGACTCCGGCGATCGGGATGGCGGCGCGCAGCGGCCGCGAGGTCCGGGTCGTGCCGTACGCCTCGGCGTGGGACGACGGGTTGATCTTGGGCAGCATCGCCCGGGGGATGCCGAAGAATCCCAGCAGCTCGTCGTCCCAGTCGAGGGTCTCCAGGTCCATCAGCATCGTGCGGCTGGCATTGGTCACGTCGGTGGCGTGGATGCCGCCGTCGGGACCGCCGGTGAGGTTCCACAGGACCCAGCAGTCCGTGTTGCCGAAGACCGCGTGTCCCGCCTCCGCCGCCTCACGGACGCCGTCGACGTTCTCCAGGATCCACTGGATCTTTCCGCCGGAGAAGTAGGTCGCCGGCGGCAGCCCCGCCTTGCGGCGGATGACGTCGCCCTTGCCCTCGCGCTCCAGCGCCGCGGCGATGGAGTCGGTACGGGTGTCCTGCCAGACGATGGCGTTGTAGTACGGCCGGCCGTTGCGCGGGTCCCACACGACGGTGGTCTCCCGCTGGTTGGTGATGCCGATCGCCGCCAGGTCCTCGGGGGAGATGTTCCCGTGCCTCAGGGCGTTCTGGATCACGGAGTTGGTGCGCTCCCAGATCTCCACCGGATCGTGCTCGACCCACCCCGAGCTGGGAAGGATCTGGGCGTGCTCCAGCTGGTGCTTCGCCACCTCGTTGCCGGAGTGGTCGAAGATCATGAAACGGGTACTGGTGGTGCCTTGGTCCACCGCGCCCACGAAGTCCGCCATGTGATGCCGCCTCTTTCTCCGGGGATGTCGGTTCCGGGTGTCGGTCCTGGGGTTTCTTCGGGGGTGTCACTCCTCGGGGGCCGGGACGCGGCCCGGAGGCTCCGGCTCAGCCGTCGGCAGGAACCTGCCGACGAAGAACTTGTACAGGAACGCGCCGAGCAGACCGCCGACCAGCGGCCCGATGATCGGCACCCAGAAGTACAAGTTGTCGTACTGATCTCTCCAGGCTGTGCCGTACCCCGTGATGTAGCTCGCGAGCCTGGGTCCGAAGTCACGTGCCGGGTTGATCGCGTATCCCGCGTCGGTGCCCCAGGCCATGCCGATGCCCACGACCACGAGACCGATGATCCACGGGGCCAGATTGGCTCCCGGCGGTGTGTTGAGCAGGTCCGTGATGGCCAGGATCAGCAGCAGCAGGATGGCCGTGCCGATGACCTGGTCACGGAAGGCCCCCCACTCGTGGACCGGCAGCTTCGGATTGCCGTTCGCGGGGAGCGTCGAGAACACACCCTGCGATTTGATGGTGTGGCCGGGGTCGTACGTGCCGAGCGCCTCGGTGTAGTTCCACCGCACGATGAGGGCCGCGACGAACGCGCCGGCCGTCTGCGCCAGCGCGTAGGGCGCCACCTTGCTCCAGGGGAACCCTTTGAACGCGGCCAGGGCCACGGTCACGGCGGGGTTGAGATGCGCCCCGCTCAGCCGGGCCGCGACGTACACGCCCATGGTGACGCCGATGCCCCACGCCCAGGCGATGCTGTCATGGTTGCCGAGGCCGCCGGGTGGCGTGGTCAGTCCACCGCCCGCCACCACTTGAGCCACTACTCCGCAGCCGAACAGGATCAGAATCATGGTCCCGAGAAATTCGGCCGACAGCTCGCCGATCAGTCCAAGTCTTTTCAGCCGCTCTGCCATGGAAGCTCGATTCCGGCCGGCTCAGGACCGGCCGCAGATTGACCCGAGTCCTCATGGCATCAGAATAGGACGATCACCTACATATCGCACATACGAAACATTTATCCCCGGTGGTCCGGGGTGCTCCCGCGGGGCCTCGCGTGGCTGTTTTTCGACGCTCCGGATCTCTCGATTCCGGATTCGCGGGACTCCCGGGGATCCTGTGCGGTAGATGCGTTTGAACCCTGTAATTTGCATGGAGAGGTGCCCGCGTGAGCGATCCGACCGGCCTCGTCTGCCCGGAGTGCGGGACGCCCCGGGCCGCGGACGGCACCCCGGCCTGCTCCTGCGGTCGCCGCGCCTCCGACGCCCACCTCGAGGCCCGGGCTGCGGAGACGGCCGCCGCGGAGGACTTCGATCCCCTGCGCATCCGGCCGTTCGTCGAGGTCGGTGACGCCCCGCGGGCCTCCGGGGAACCCGAGGAGATCCCGCCCCCGGCGGCGGAAGAGCCACCGGCTCCGCCGGAGCCGCTGGAGCCGCTGGAGCCGTCTGAGCCGTCTGAGCCGTCTGAGCCCCCCGAGCCGCCGGAGCCGGTGGCCGAGGCCGTCGGGAACGGCCGGCGCCGGCCACGCCGGGTCGTGCTGACCGTCGGCGTGGCGGCCACGGCGGCCGTCGTCGCCACGGGAGGTCTGATCGCCGTACTGTTCACGTACCGCAGCCCCGCCCGGGACGGCGACGGCCCCGAGGACGTGCGGGCGAGCGTCCCGGCCGGAGCCACCGGGACCGGCGCCCCCTCCGCCACCCCCTCCCCGACGGTGTCCTCGGCGCGGACGTCCTCGACCCCCTCCTCATCGCCGAGCGCGACCCCTTCCGAGAGCCGGACCGCCCCGACGGGCACCCCCACCCCGACGCCGTCGTCCACCGGCGCCACGGCCACGGCCGTCCCCGCGCCGACCCTGTCCGAAGGGCCGGCTCCCGTGCTCCGCTTCGGGGACACCGGCCCCGAGGTGGTCGAACTCCAACTGCGCCTGAAACAGGCAGGTTTCTACGAGGGTGACGCGGACGGCGACTTCGACCGCGAGGTCGAGAGCGCCGTCCGCAGCTACCAGCTCGCCCGGTTCGTCCTCGCCGACGAGCCTGGCGTCTACGGGGCGGCGACCCGGAAATCCCTCGAATCCGAGACCTCGGAGCCATGACGCCGCGCGCCACTCGCCCGAGGACCAGGGGGTCGCGGGGGTCGCACACAACCGATCGGAAACGCTCGCACTCCGACAAGGGTGACGAAGGCGGGCCGTGCCTCAGCCGGCGGCCGGTGTCAGTTCGGCGAGCAGCAGCGTGCGGTCGTCTGCGCCCGCCGCGCCGGACGGGCTCCGCAGCAGCCGTTCGCACAGCGAGGGCAGCGCACCCGGGTCGTCCGCGTCGGCGGCCTCGGCGGCCTCGTCCAGGGCACGCGCCAGCCGGTTGATCTCCTGGTCTATGTCGGCGTCGCGTGACTCGACCAGTCCGTCGCTGTAGAGCGCGAGGAGCGCCGGTTCGGACACGGTCAGCACGGTCGGTTCGTAGCTGCCCGTGCCCAGGCCCAGCGGCAGGCCCGCGCCGGCCAGGGCGACCGGGGAGGTACGGCCGTCCGGGCCGCGCAGCAGCGGGGGCGGGTGGCCCGCCGCCACCAGCGTGCAGGTGTGCTCCCGGGCGTCCCACTCGGCGTACACACAGGTCGCGAACGACGCGCCCGGTGTGTCGCTGGCGAGCGCGTCTAGCCGGCGTATGAGCTCGTCCGCGGGGATGTCCAGGCCCGCCAGGGTGCGCAGGGCGGTGCGCAGCTGGATCATCGCGACCGCGGACTCCGGGCCGTGGCCCATCGCGTCCCCGACGATCAGGCCGACCCGGTCGCCCGGCCGCCGCAGTACGTCGTACCAGTCGCCGCCCACCACACTGCCCCGGCCGGCCGGCAGACAGCCGTGCGCTGTCCGGCAGCCCTCGAACTTCTGCGCGGGGCCCGGCGGCAGACTGTCCCGGATGGCCAGCGCCGTGCGGCGCTCACGCTCGTAGCTGCGCGCGTTGTCCAGCGCCACGCAGGCCTTCGCGGCCAGTGCCTCCACGGCCGCCACGTCCGCGGGCCGGAACGCCGGCCGGCCCGCTCCGCGCGTGCAGGTGATGAAGCCGATCGAGGTGCCCCGCAGCCGCAGCGGGACGATCAGGAAGGAGGCCACGCGCAGCAGATCGCCCCGGCGGGCCTCGGCGGCCCCGGACGCGACGAGCCGCTCGAACGTGTGGCGGTCCACCGTGTCGAGCACCTGCGCCTGTCCGGCGGCCAGAGCACGGATGTACGGCGTCTCGCGCGGGAAGGACACCATCTCGCCGACCGGCAGCGTCTCCTCCCAGTCCTCGTCCGCCTCCGGCCCCACCACCCGCAGCGCCAGCCGGCGCGCCTCGACGAGGGGAGGGTCGGCGGCGGTGTGTGCGTCCTCCTCGCGCCGCCAGCGTTCCAGCAGGTACACCGACGCCGCGTCGCAGAATCCGGGTGTCACCGCGTGCACGACATGGCTGCCGGTCATCCGCAGATCGAGTTCGGAGCCGATGACGTCGGCCGCGGGGGAGAACGCCGACCGGCGGGGGGAGGGCAGGGGGCCGGGTGCGTCGGTGTCGCGGCTGCGCGGGTCGTTCCGCAGGGTCGTGCCTTTCGCGTGGGGGCGGCCGCGTGGCGGGAGCAACGGATCGCCAATCGCCACGCAATAGTCGGCAACTATATGATGGCGCGTCAAGTTTCGAGGTCAGGGCCGTAGTTGCTTTCCGCCGTCCGCCGTCCGGCCCCCGTCAGGCCTGCTCGGTGCGGCCTGCCCGGTGCGGCCGTGTGGTGCGCAGGTGCTCCCTCAGCCACCGCTCGGTGTTGCTCACGTGCAGCAGCGCGGCGGCCTGGGTGAGGACGAAGTCGCGGGTGCACAGCGCCGCGAAGATCGCCTGGTGTTCGGCGAGGGTCCGGCCCGCGGCCTGGTCGTCGACCAGGCCGCGCCAGATCCGCGCACGCAGCGTCCGGCCCGAGATGCCCTCCAGGAGGGTGAGCAGCGTCTCGTTGCCGGTGGCGGCGACCACCGTGCGGTGGAAGGCCGCGTCGTGCGACATCAGCAGCTCCACGTCGTCGCGTGCCTCACGCATCGCGTCCAGATGACTCTTCACCTCGGCGAGTTGCTCGTCGGAGATCCTTAGCGCGGCCAGCGCGGTGGCGACCGGTTCGAGGAGCCGCCGTACCTCCATCAGGTCCTGCAGGGCGGCAGAGTCGCCCAGCAGCAGCTCCACCGCCCCGCCCAGCCCCTCCAGGAGCAGGCTGGGCTGGAGACTGGTGACATACGTGCCGTCGCCCCGCCGGACCTCCAGGACGCGGGCGACGGCCAGGGCCTTGACCGCCTCGCGGGCCAGGTTGCGGGACAGGCCCAGCTGGGCCGCCAGGTCCTGTTCCGGCGGCAGCTTGGAGCCCGGTGGCAGCGCCCCCGTGCGGATCAGCTCACGGATCTGCTCGATGGCCTTGTCGGTCAGGGACACCGCGGCCTCCTCCCGTGGCCGTCCCCCGGCGCTCCGGCCTCGGCGAAGGTCACCGAGCGCTCCAGACCGGCCCGTCGGGGTAGGCGTACTCCTTCAGTGACCCGGGGCGCATCTGCGCGCCCAGCCCGGGACGCGTCGGGGCGAGATAGTGGCCGCCGGCGACCCGGACCGGGTCGACGAAGTGCTCGTGCAGATGGTCGACATATTCGATCACCCGGTCCTCGAGCGTGCCGGACACGGCGACAAAATCGAACATCGACAGGTGCTGGACCATCTCGCACAGCCCGACCCCGCCGGCATGCGGGCACACCGGCACCCCGAACTTCGCGGCGAGCAGCAGGATCGCGAGGTTCTCGTTGACCCCGCCGACCCGGGCGGAGTCGATCTGCACGACGTCCACCGCGCCGGCCTGCAACAGCTGCTTGAACACGACCCGGTTGGCGATGTGCTCCCCGGTGGCCACCCTGATCGGGCGCAGCGCCTCGCGGATCGCCGCGTGGCCGAGGATGTCGTCCGGGGAGGTGGGCTCCTCGATCCAGTACGGGTCGTAGGGAGCGAGGGCCCGCATCCAGTCGATCGCGGGCCGGACGTCCCAGCGCTGGTTGGCGTCCACGGCGATCCGGATGCCGTCGCCGACCGCCTCGCGGGCGGTGCGCATCCGCCGTATGTCGTCCTCCAGCGACGCGCCGACCTTCAGCTTGATCTGGGTGAAGCCTTCGCCGACGGCCTCGCGGGCCAGCCGGGCCAGCTTCTCGTCGGAGTAGCCCAGCCAGCCGGGGGTGGTGGTGTAGGCGGGGTAGCCGTGCTCCAGCAGACGTGCGACGCGCTCCTCGCGGCCCGGCTCGGCGCGGCGCAGGATCTCCAGCGCGTCTTCGGGGGTCAGGGCGTCCGACAGCCAGCGGAAGTCGACCTGCGCGACCAGTTCCTCCGGCGGCATCTCGGCCAGCAGCCGCCACACCGGCTTCCCGGCGAGCTTGGCCGTCAGGTCCCAGGCGGCGTTGACGACCGCGCCGGTCGCCATGTGGATGACGCCCTTCTCCGGCCCCAGCCAGCGCAGTTGGGGGTCGTGGACCAGGGAGCGGGCGAAGCCGCCGAGGTCCCCGCACACCTCCGCCACCGGCCGGCCCACCACATACGGCGCGAGAGCCGCGATGGCGGCGGCCTGGACATCGTTGCCGCGGCCGGTGGTGAAGGCCAGGGCGTGCCCCTCCGCTCCGCCCCCGGCCGCGTCCGTGCGCAGGACGACGTAGGCCGCCGAGTAGTCGGGCTCGGGGTTCATCGCGTCCGACCCGTCCAGGTGCTCGGAGGTCGGGAACCGTACGTCGAGGACGTCCAGCGCGGTGATGCGGGCGGAACCGGACACAGCAGGGGACATGAGGTGACTCCCGGGGTCGGTTGAGAGACGGCCGGCGGTGACGGCCGCGCGGGTCACTCCTGGACCTTGCCTCCTGTGATGCGGGAGATGGCGAGGGCGACGAGGATGATCAGGCCGTTGAGGGCGCCGATCCACTGCGCGGGGACGCCGCCCAGGGTGAGCACGTTCTGGATCATGAAGAGCAGGAGGATGCCGCAGAAGGCCCCGAACATGGTGCCCTTGCCGCCGTTGAGGCTGATCCCGCCGATCACCGCGGCGGCGAAGACGGTGAAGATGTAGCCGTTGCCCTGGGCGGAGGCGACGGAGGCCAGGCGGCCGGAGAGCAGCAGTCCGGCGAGGGCGGCGAGCACGCTGCCGGTGACCAGGACGGTCCACAGGACCCGGTCGGTGCGGATGCCCGCCGCCTTGGCCGCGTCGACGTTGCCGCCGATGGCGTACAGCGACCGCCCGAAGCCGGTCCAGCCGAGGACCACGATGGCGACGGCGAAGAGCAGCAGGCAGATCCAGATGGAGGCGGGCATGCCGAGCCATTCCGCCGTGCCCAGGTAGAGCATCGACTGCGGCAGCTGGAAGAAGGTCTGGCCGCCGGAGATGCCGGTGAGGATGCCGCGCAGGGTGATCAGCATGCCGAGGGTGACGATGAAGCCGTTGAGGCCGAAGCGGATGATCAGCAGGGCGTTGACCACGCCGATGAGCGCGCCGACGGCGAGGGTGACCGGGATGGCCCAGGCGCCGGGGAGGAGGCCGAGGCCGTGTCCGGCGCCGGTGGGCACCACCAGCCAGGCCGCGACACCGGGCGCGAGGCCCATGGTCGACTCCAGCGAGAGGTCCATCTTCTTGACGATCAGGATCATCGCCTGGGCGAGGACCAGCAGGGCCATCTCGGACATGGTCTGCAGCACGTTGATGAGGTTGTCGGACCGCAGGAAGACCGGGTTGACGATCTGTCCGACGATCGCGATGACCACGATCGCGGGGACGAGCGCGAGGTCGCGCAGCCGGGCCAGCGGGATCCGGCCGCCGAACAGGCCGCGCCGCAGGGCCGCCGGACCGGTCGCCTTGGGGGAGGGCGCATCGGTGAGGACGGTGTCACGCATGAAGGTCCACTCCTTCCATCGCGGCCACGAGGTCGTGGTCGTGCCAGCCGCGGGGCAGTTCCGTCGTCACCCGGCCCTGGAACATCACCAGGACCCGGTCGCACCCGCGCAGATCGTCGAGTTCGTCGGAGGCGATGAGCACTCCGGTGCCGGCCCGGGCGGTCTCCTCGACCTTGCCGAGGAGGAACTCCTTGGACCGCACGTCCACGCCCGCGGTCGGGTTGATCAGGACCAGCAGCCGGGGGTCGTCGGCGAGGGCGCGGGCCATGACGACCTTCTGCTGGTTGCCGCCGGACAGCGCGGACACGGGCAGTTCGGGGCCAGGCGTCTTGATCGCCAGGTTCTCGATCAGCCCCCGGGCCAGTCCGTCCCGCCGGCGGTGGTCGATGAGCCCGCCCCGGCCGAGCCGGCCGGGCACGGACAGCGTGGCGTTGTCCGCGATCGACATCCCCGGCACGAGCCCCTGGTGGTGCCGGTCCTGCGGGACGAATCCCGCCCCCGCGGCGAGCGCGGCGGGCACACTCCCCGGCCGCGGCCGGCTGCCCGCGATCTCCACCTCGCCGGTGTCGGCCGCGGCCAGCCCCACGACGGTCTCGGCGACCTCGGTACGCCCGCTGCCGGCGGCCCCCGCCAGCCCGACGATCTCCCCGGCCCCGACCCGGAAGGTGACGTCCGCGTAGGTGCCGCCGCCCAGGTCCCGCACGTTCAGCGCGGCCGGGGCACGGCCGTCCAGGGTGCTCGCGCGCGGGACGCGCAGCTCGGCGGCCGCCTCGCCGGTCATGGCGGCGACGAGTTCGCCGCGGGGGAGTTCCGCCACCGGTGCGGTGAGGATGTGCCGGGCGTCCCGGAACACCGTGACCATGTCGCAGATCTCGTAGATCTCCTGGAGGTGGTGGCTGATGAACAGGAAGGTCACGCCCTGGCGTTGCAGGTCGCGGATCCGCTCGAAGAGCCGGTTGATCGCCGCCGCGTCGAGCTGCGCGGTGGGCTCGTCCAGGACGATGAACCGGGCGCCGAAGGACAGAGCACGGGCGATTTCCACGAACTGCCGCTGTTCCACGTCGAGTTCACCGGCCGGCGTCTGCGGATCCACCTCCACCGACCAGGTCGACAGCAGTTCCCGTGCGCGGCGGCGGGTGCCCTGCCAGCTGATGAGGCCGCCGCGGCCGTGGTCGTGCCGGTTCAGGAAGAGGTTCTCGGCGACGGTCAGGGTGGGGATGATCGTCGACTTCTGGTAGACGCAGGCCACGCGGGCGCGCCAGGCGCCCGGGTCCGTCAGCCGCGGTGCCGGGCGGCCGCCGAAGGTCACCGTCCCCTCGTCCGGGGCCTGCAGGCCGGTGAGGACGGACACGAGGGTCGACTTGCCCGCCCCGTTGCGGCCGACGAGTGCGTGGGTCTCGCCGGGCCTGATGGTGATCCGGGCGCCGTCCAGGGCCACCGTCGGACCGAATCGCTTGACTATGCCCGCCGCCTCGACGACGGGCGGCTCCGCGTCACTCATCTCAACCGCCTTGTCGTGAGCCGTCAGCCGAGGTTGTTGCCCCACAGGGAGGTGTCGGTGCTCTTGAGGCTCGGGACCCCGCCGTAGGTGCCGCCGTCGGAGGTGACCAGCGGAGCGGCGAGCTGGTCCTCCAGCAGACCCTCGCGGACCTGGACGATGGTGCTGTCGTGGTCGGTCTTGCCGGGCTTGAAGGACTTACCGTCGATCGCGGCCTTCAGGTAGTACAGGGCGTACTCGGCGTACAGGTCGGCCGGCTGGGAGACCGTCGCGTCGATCTTGCCGGCGGCGATGTCCTTCAGCTCCTCCGGAATGCCGTCGTTGGAGACGACGAACACGTGCTTCTTGTCCTTGGGCCCCACCAACAGGCCCTTCTGCTTGAGGACTTGCAGGGTTCCGGACAGCGCGAAACTGGCCTGCATGTAGACGCCCTTGATGTCCGGATTGGCGGTGAGGTCCGTCTGGAGCTTCTGGGCCGCGACCGCGCCGTCCCAGTTGGTGGCCTCCCCGAACACCTTGATGCCGGGGTAGTCCTTCTTCATGCACTCGTTGAACGCCTCGGTGCGGTCTCGGCCGTTGATGGAGTTGAGGTCGCCCTGCAGCATCACGACCTTGCCCTTGCCGCCGAGCTTGGTGCCGAGGTACTGGCACGCCTTTTCGCCGTACGCCCGGTTGTCGGCGCGCACCACCATGAAGACCTTGCCGCTGTCCGGGCGGGTGTCGACGGTGACCACCGGGATCTTCTTCGCCTCCAGCTGTGCCAGCGTCGGTGCGACGGCGGCGGTGTCCTGCGGCGCCATCGCGATGCCCTTGACGCCCTGGCTGATGAACGTCTGTGCGTTGGCGGTGAGTTTGGCGACGTCGTTCTGCGAGTTGGTCGTCTTGAGGGAGAGGCCGAGCTTCTTGGCGTAGTCCGGCGTGTACTTGATGTACGAGTTCCAGAAGTCGGTGTCGGACCGCGGGTAGTCGACGCCGACCAGCGGCTTGCCGTCCGAGGAGGCGGCGGTGCCGGAGCCGCCGCAGGCGCTGAGCAGCGCCAGTACGGACAGGGTGGAGGCAGCGGAACAGAGGACGTTGCGGATTCTCATCGGTACTTCCTCACGCTGGTCCCGGAGCGGGAGATGCATCCAAGAGATAGGATGTATATATAGCTGCGGTACGCGCGCCGTCTACCCCCGGTAAGGGCTCATCAACAGAGAGCCAGCTCAGGGGTGTTGAGATCGAAAGGTACCGTCTCCCGCGGGATGGGATTCATCCCATCAATCGCGTGCAGGCCTGTTGACATCAGCCGGATGCGCGGGTGATCGTCGTCCAGTGGCCCAAGCAGTGGTTCAAGGACACCAGGTCCGGCCCGCGGGACATGTACGACGCGGGCGACAACGCGGCGAGGTGCCGTGGCTGTCGTCGCGCGTCCGCCGGGGATTACGGGACAGCCCTTGGGCCGACTTGCCAGGTCTCCGGGGCGGACCTGGAGCAATGGACGTGGGGGCGCCGGCCCCGACCCGCCGATGGCAGGCGGTCGAGGCCGGCGGATGCCACGAGATGGCCGACCGCACCAACGGCGCGGTCGACGACGGAAGGGGTGCCACCCCCGACGGTTCCGCCGCCAGGCACCCTGGAACGGCGGAACCGATGAGCTGTGGGCCTTCTACTTCACGGCCCCGTGACCGGAGGCGTCAGGCCCAGCAGCCGTTGACCGTCGCGGCCAGGCCGTCCATGGCGTCCTTGATGTCGCTCGCGTTGGCGGTGGAGTTGTTCTCGATGAAGGAGAACACCTTCCACTTGCCGTCCTTGCCCTGCGTCAGACCGCTCAGGGCGATGGCCCCGGTGAGCGTGCCGGTCTTGGCGTGCACCTTGCCGACGGCGCACTTGGAGTTCGCGTCGTCGAAGCGGCCCCACTCCGGGCCGAGGGTGCTGCCCGCCTCGCCGGAGACGGGCAGGCCGTCGAGGATCGAGCTGAGCGTGTCCTCGTACTGGGGCAGCGTCAGCAGTTCCAGGATCTCGGCGAGGGTGGCCGCCGGGATGCGGTTGGCGCGGGACAGCCCGCTGCCGTCGTAGATCTCGAAGTTGTCGAGGGACACGCCGTACTTCTCGCTCAGCACCTGGCGCACGACCGTCGTGCCGCCCTCGAAGGTGGCGGGCTGGCCCGCGCCGAGCGCGGTCATCCGCAGCAGGGACTCGGCCATGTTGTTGTCGCTGGTCTTGAGCATCGTGTGGACGTAGTCCGACAGCGGTGCCGACTCGTGGCTGGCCACCGGGACGGTGCCCGAGCCCGCCGTGGCCCGGGTGACGTCCCCGTCGACGGTGATGCCGTCCGCCGTGAGCTGCTGGGCGAAGACCTGCCCCGCGTCGAGCGAGGTGTCGTCCACCATGTTCCCGTCGACGACGAGCGCGCGCACCGGGGTGATGGAGTCGGGGTAGTAGCCGGTGTTCCAGCCGTTCGCCAGGGTCGGCTCGGGGAAGAGACTGTCGTCCACGGCGACCTTCACCGAGGTCAGCCCGGCCGCCTTCAGGCCGGCGATCGCCGTCTTCGCCAGCTCGGCGAGGTCGGCGCTGGTCAGCGTCCGGTCGCCGCCGCCGATCAGGGTCAGCGTGCCGTCGCCGTACACCACCTTCGTGGTGAACCGGTGGTCCGGGCCGAGGACGGTGAGCGCGGCGGTCGACGTGGCGAGCTTGGTGTTGGACGCGGGCATCAGCGCGGTGGCGCCGTTGTGGTCCCAGAGCGTGTCGTCCGACTCCGCGTCGAGGACCACGCCACTGACGTCGGAGCCCAGTCGCTGGTCGATGACGCGGGCCTCGAGGTTGGCGACCATCTGCTGGTCGTCGGCGTCGAGTTCCGCGATGTCCTTGGCGGTGGTGCCGACGCCCTTGTCGGCGGCGAAGGCCGAGGGGCCCGACAGCGCCACCGAGGCGACGGGGACGGCCATGGCGAGCACCAGCGCCCGCCGCATTCCTCTGCCGCCCTGCGGAGCCTTACGGTGCCGGCGCCGGCCGCTCGGGACGAAAGAGGCTTCGGCGGTCTCTGGAGTTATGTCGCGCATGGAAGGTTTCACGGCTTTCGTGTGGGGGCTCTGCGAAAAGAGAATTCGGCGGCACCGTACCACCTGTGCCACACGCAACTCACAGGCAACAAAAGAGCAACGGGTGGCGGTAATTGACCGGCATTGGGCGGACGGGAATTCCGGGCCGGCTCCTCAGCCCTTTCCCGCCCGGTACAGATCGCGCAGCAGGGCGATCTCCGCTCCGTGGTGCAGCACCTCCTGGTTCACCCACCACACGATGTCGAGGAACGGTTCCTCCGGATCGCTGCCGTGCGGGTACGTGCAGTACCCGACGACGTCCAGCGTGGCGTCGTCGATGCCCAGCAGCGCTTCCCGCCAGGCCGCGGTGGCGGCGCCGAAGGCCGCGACGGCTGCCGTGGCGCTCCCGCTGACGGGATGGTCGTCTCTGGTCAACAGGTGGCCGCCCGCGGTGTGTTCGGCGCGCAGGGAGAGCATCTCGGTGAGGTGGCTCAGCCGCCACGCGAGGGTCGTGAAGGGCGGCGGCCAGGGGTGCGGATACGGCGCCGCGTCGCGTCCCCACTCGCCCGCGCCGGCCAGGAAGGCGGCTCGCGTCCCCGGCCCGTCCGCCTTCCGCCGGACCGACCAACAGCCGGGCACCGGCTCCCAGAAGTACTCGTCGTCGGTCAACGGACCGACCTCGGCCGGCGTCCCGTCACCGCTGTCCATGGCGGGTCCCGCGATACGGCCGAGAAGACGCTCGCACCCGAAGTCGAATTGCTCCAGCATCGGGGCCGGACGAGCTGGAATCACGGCAGAACTCCGTATGTCAGGACAGGGGCCAATGGGGTGGGAGAAGCGAAGTGGGAAAGGGCGAGAATCACCCGTTCAGCCTATGATCCGGCCGATTTCGATGCGGAAGACGTCCGGGGCCCGGCCGGTCGCGTTGCCCAGGGTCACCGTGTTCACGCCCTGTTCCAGGTCGACGGGGACGGCCAGGGTCCAGCGGTCGTGCGGGCTCCAGGTGTTCTTGAAGACCGCCCGGAGCGGGGCTCTGGAGCCCACCGTGATGTCCGCCGTGCGGGACACGATGTCCGTGTTGTAGGCGTGGCCGTTGTCGCGCCGGTCGTCGTGCGCGTAGTGGACGACGAGCAGGTGACGGCCGGCCCGGGGCACGTCCACCGTGAAGCGGGCGGTGCTCTCGGGCCCGTCGCCGAGCCGCGTGACGCGGTGGCCGCCGGGGGCGTCGCCGGAGCCGGCCAGTTCCGCTCCGCCCGTGAGAACCGCGGCGGCGGCCTCGCAGGACAGCGTGCCGGCCGTCGAGCCGTCGCCCGAGACGTCGAGGGAACGCACGGAGGCGTACCCGGCCGTCACCGCGATCCGGTTGTTGCCCGCCGCCAGGTACAGCCGCAGGGGCCGGCCGGGCCCGGCCGTCACCGTCTCGCCGTGCAGGGCGAGTTCCACCGGCTCGGAGGCCCGCGCAACGACCGTGAAGTAGCCGTCGCGCGGGGCGAACACGTCGAAGACCGCCCGGTCGCCCCCGCCCAGGACGAGCGCGCCCGTGCCGGTCCCGGACGACGACGCGTAGTCGTACGACGGGCTGCCCTCGATGTCCGCGAGCGTCGCCTCGTAGGAGGCGGACGGGGGGCCGGTGCGGGCGGTCAGACCGACGTGGTCGAGGGTGACCTCCGCCTCGCCCTTGCCGAGGGTCAGGACGTGCGCACCGGTCGACAGGCGGAGAGCGACCTCCTGCCTGCCGTAGTGGGTCCAGTTCTGGGTGGACGGGAAGGAGACGGTGACCGGGGCGCCACCGTCGACCGACAGCCGCTGGGTGGCGGGGGTGCCGGACTGGTTGCCGTACAGGATCGCCAGGTCGTAGGTGCCGTCTTCGGGGACCGACACCGTGAAGTCCACCTTGCTGGACGGGAAGCCGAGCGAGCCGACGTCGCGGGTCCCGGAGGCCGCGTAGCCGTTGGGCTCGCTCACCGTGCCCTGGGTGCGGACCTCGCCGTCGGTGACGGCCGCGTCCTGGGCCTCGTACGACGCCGACCAGGGGACGGTGGCGGGGGCGGGGGTGCCCGTCCCGGCGGGGGTGAGGACGATCCGGTACGCGGACATCCGGCGCAGTCCGCGCAGCGGCACCCGCACCGAGCCGTCGTCGGCCACCCGTGTCTTCGTCCGTGCCAGCACCCGCGGTGCCGGGTGCGCCCCCTCGTAGCCGGACCAGGCGGCCTCGGCGACGGTCGCGACGACCGCGGGGCCGAAGACGGACGGGGAGACGTTCCGGACGACGACATCGGCGTCGCCGTCCGAACCGCCGAGCAGCACCTGGGCCTGGCGGCGCGTGGTGTCGAGGCAGGCGAGGCCCTGCAGGGTGTCGACGGTGTGCGGCTGCGGCGGGGTCACCCGGACGGTGTCGCCGGTCAGGCCCGCGTACCAACGGAAGAACCACCAGCCGCCGTTGGGGCTGTTCGTGCCCGCCACGTTGCCGCTGAGGTCGCCCGCGGCGTCCCAGTAGGCCTGGTTGGCGTACACCTTGTTCCGCTCGAACATCGAGACCCACTGCACTAGTTGGCCCGGCACGGAGAGGTCACGGCGGTTGGCGTACTCGTCGATGTGGACGGTCAGCGGGGCGACGCCCGACTCCCGCTCGATCGACCGGTATTCGTCGTGGTGGGCCTGGAAGTCCCGCAACGAGCCGGAGTCCAGCTCGTGCCAGGTCAGCACGTCGGGCAGCACGTTCTCGCGCCGGGCGAAGGCGAGGAAGTCGGTCAGCAGACGGCGGTGGTAGGCGGCTTCGTTGGGGCCGGCGATCCGGGCCCGCGGGTCGATCGCCCGGATGCGCTCGTACACCGTCTTCCAGTCCCGCAGGAACCGGTCCCGGTTGGCCTCGTACTCCGCCGGGTCGGTGACGTCGAGGTGGTACCAGATCTGGTCGGGCTCGTTGAACGGGACGTGGACGAACCGGTCGGCGTGCGGAGCGGCCGAGATCTCGCGGACGATCCGGTCGACCCTGGGCAGGTAGTCGTCGATGCCCAGGTCCTCGTACGGCCACTCGGTGTAGACGTCCTGCAGCAGCACGTAGACGTCACCGCCGCCGCAGCGGAAGAACGACCTCGCCACCGTGAGCGCGTCCCCGTTGGGGTGCTGGGCGCCGCCCTCCGGCTTCTGGGAGATGCTGGTGATCTTCAGGGGGGCGAGCACGGCGTCACCGGGGACCCCGTCGTCGCTGAGCCCGTACAGCGCGCCGTTGGCGCCGTGCAGCACCGGGCCCTCGGACTCGGCGAGGTCGACGGTGAGCCGCGGAGGGACGGCGACGGTCGCCGTCTGTCGGGCGTCCGTAGGGTTGTGACCGGTCACATCCATAGCGGGATTGTGGCCGGTCACTGACCGGGCGTCAAGGGGCGACGGCGGCCGTCACCCGCGGTTCACCAGGAGTGCGCCACGTCCACCACCAGGTGGCCGTCCAGCTGGAGCACGCGGAACGGCAGCCGGGCGCGCACCCCGAGTCCGAACTGCGTCTGCCCCTCGAAGCTGACGCCGTACCGGGTGTCCCGGAACGTGCTGTAGCCGGTGAGGTTCACACCCGGCAGGGGCTGCCGGGGCACGCCGGGGTAGGTGGCGGTGCCGGTCTCGGGGTCGTAGGCGGGTGCCATCACCCGGATGTCCAGGATGGCGCCCCCGTTGATCGGGATCGGCTTGCCCGATCCGTCCTGGATCAGCTCGTCCACGTATCCGACCGCGTAACCGAGCTGGTCGGCGCTCGCGCCGGGGACGTCGACGACGAACCGGTCGTAGCAGTCGTGACGGCCGGTCCGCACGTTCGTGACGGACTCGCCCGACGTGCCGGCGAAGTCCGACTTGTCGAGGCTGCCCCAGCCGGTCGGGCAGGCGGCGACCGCCCGCTGGGCCGCCGCCGGGGCGGCCACGGCGGGCATCGCGGTCGCGCCCAGCGTGACGGTCAGGAGTGCCGCACACGCCCAGACTGTCCTGCTTCTTACCATCTTGTTCCCCCAAGGGTTGAGTGTCTGGTATCAGGGGAGACAGTCTGGTTGGCCCGAAGGTTGCACTTTCTTTGCCGGAACCTGGGCAGCGTGCGGCGGTGCCGGAGCTACGACAGGCTCTGGGTGGTGTAGGCGCACTCCGTGTAGATGTACCCGGACTCCAGCTTGGCCGTGTCCGAGCCGGGCGTGGAGAGGCTGTCGCTCTTCGGCTTGTGCAGGAAGTACGTGGTGCCCACCGGCAGGCTGATCGTCTTCTCCGGGTAGTTCTTGTTCGCGTTGCACGGCTTGAAGCCCGGGGTGATCGTGCTGGCCAAGGAGTACGCCTTGCAGCTGCCGCAGCCCTTCAGGGTGAAGCTGCCGGTCACCGGGCCCGTGTACATGACGGTGATGTCGTCGGGGCTGTCGTTCTGCACGGTGACCGAGATGCTGCCGCCGGTGCGCGTCGTGGGCAGCTTCTTGCCGGCGGCCGGAACCGTCTGGGCGACCTCCGCGGCGATCGCGATCTTCTTCGCCAGGGACGCGTTCTTGGCGGACTTGTGGGAGGAGGCGTACTCCTCCATGGTCGTCTGCGCGGCGTCGAAGTCGCCGTCCTTGTACTGGTCGACGCCGCAGGTGTACGCGCCCGCGTCGGCGCGGCTCGAGGCCTGGCCGGCGTCCTTGGTGAGCGCGTCGGAGACGCTCGCGTCCTCGGCCTGGATGCTCTCGATGTCGCTGCTCAGGTTCTTCAGCAGATCGACCGTCGAGCAGGGATCGCTGCCGCTCAGCCCCTTCGCCGTGGACGCCACGGCCGAGGCCACGGCCGGCTGGACCTTCGCGGCCTGCTCGGAGTCGGGGAAGGTGGTCAGCAGCTCGCCGAACTGGGAGGCCCAGGCGGCCTGCCGGGTCTTCAGGCCGTCCGCCGCGCACTCGTACAGCGAGGTGGCCAGTTTGTCGTCGGGCCAGGTCTTCAGGTCGCTGAGGTCGGTCTCGGGCATCTTCTTCGGGATCGTGCGCAGATAGGTGAGCGGTTCGATCGCCGTGCAGTAGTCGGCCTTGTCGTAGGCGCCGCCGACGGTCGCGTAGAACGTCTTCATGCGGGCGGGCACCTTCTCGGCGGCCCGGGAGCCGGAGTGGTCGGCGCTCAGGTTCTCGTAGACGTCCAGAGCGTCGTCGTAGTCGGACTTGGCCCTGCTGAAGGACTCGTCGCCCGACGCCTCCACCAGCTTGTCGGCCTTGTCGAGCCGGTCGAGCAGCATCTGCTGCGTCGCCTCGTCCCGAGCGCTGTCGTACAGCACGACGCCCGCGGCCGGCACGGCCAGCAGGACCAGGGCCAGCCCGAGCGCCAGCGGCGCGGGCGCGGGCCAGGTCAGCCGGGTGCGCAGACCCACCACGGCGCCGTGCGCCGCCGCCGCGACGAGGAACACGACGTACAGGACCAGCCCGAACGCCGGAACGCCGTCCGGGTCGGCGGGCAGCGCCACGAGCAGCAGGACGGCCGTTGCGACCAGGCAGACCACGGTCAGGATCCAGCGGCGGGTCAGCGCGTAACCGAGGCCCAGGCCGCTGAGGTTGAGCACGGCCACCGCGACGGCCCGCACACCGTCCGCCGGGGCGGGCGGCGGGGCCGGCGGCATCGGTGGAATGGGCGGCAGAGCGAACCCGTGGTCGTATCTGCCGTACTGATCCCCTGACATGGCGGCCTCCCCCGTCAACGTCCCCCGCACTTCGGGGATTTGTCAGTCTATCGGGCGAAGAAGACGCGCCGACAGAGGTCAGGGGTTCCGCGGGGGACGCGAGGACGTGGTCTCAGGTGTCGCGGGGTGTGTTCGACTGCCACGCCGTGAACAGGGGCATTCCGCTGTCTCCGGCGAAGACCACGCCGCGGCCCGTACGGCCGGATCGCCGACGACCGTCCGCAGCCACTGTCCGGCCAGGTCCCGTACGACGCCGGCGTGCCGGGCGATGCCGAGCCGTGTCATGTCAGCCTTCTGTGACGTTCGTCGTGACCAGTCGCAGGAGCTGTTTGGCGAGGGTGTCCTGCTCGGGGGTGAGCCCCATCGCGTCGCCGATGGCGAGGGGGACGGCGGCCGCCCGCTCGCGCAGGCGGGCGCCCTCCTCGGTGAGGCGCAGGGCGACCGAGCGCTCGTCGTCGGGGCGGCGCTCGCGGTGCAGCAGGCCGCTCGCCTCCAGCCGTTTGAGGAGGGGGGACAGGGTGCTGGACTCCAGTTGGAGCGCGGTGCCCAGCTCACGCACGGAGATCGAGTCCCGCTCCCACAGCACGAGCATCACCAGGTACTGCGGGTAGGTGAGGCCCAGTTCGTCCAGCAGGGGGCGGTAGCGGGCCGTGACCGCCCGGGAGGCGGCGTACAGGGCGAAACAGAGCTGGTCGTCGAGGAGCAGCGATCCGTCGTTCGGTGCGGGGGAGGTTACCTCCACTGCGCGGCTCCCGGGGTCTGCGCTCGTCATCGGCGCTCACCACCCTAGCGTTCGAGTCCTCTCGATTCTATCGCCCACAAATTGATCGAGCACAAATAAATAGTAGACTAATTAGTTGTGCACGATATAATCCCGACCCGCTGTCGGCACCCTGTGCGCGGCGCTGGGCACCGACTGGGCCGGCTACTCGTCCGAGAGGCGGAAGAGCAGGACGCCACCCGTGGCCGGGAACGTGTCGGGCAGCCAACGGGGGTCCGTGGGCAGGCCGTTGAGGCGCACGTCCCGTACCCGGTGGTTGGTGTCCGAGGCGCCCGGGGCGACGACGGTGATGTTCACGCCGTTGCCCCGGCGGATCACGGCGACCGGGAACAGCGGGCTGGCCAGGGCCAGTTGGGAGCTGCCGGGTACCTCTGGGTACATGCCGAGGCTGGCCCACACCGCCCAGGAGGACATCGCGCCGAGGTCGTCGTTGCCGACCAGCCCGTCGGGGCCGTCCCCGAACAGGCCGGTGAGGATGCGCCGTACGGTCTCCTGGGCGCGGTCCGGGCGGCCCGCGTAGTCGTACGCCCACGGGGTGTGGAAGGACGGCTCGTTGCCGAGGTAGGCGTACGGCAGGTCGGCGCCCGCGTTGAACTCGGTGAAGAAGGTGTCCAGTCGGGCCGTGACCGCCTCGGCGCCGCCCATCGCGGTGAACAGGGCGGGCAGGTCGTGCGGGACCATCCAGGTGTACTGCGCCGCGTTGCCCTCGACGTACTCCTTGCGCTGCGTCGGCTTGAAGTCGGGCCAGGTCCCGTCGGCCCGGCGCGGCTGCAGGTAACGGCTGCCGGAGTGGAGCAGGGTGCGCCAGTTGCCCGCGGCGTGGGTCAGCTCGGCCTGGAGTCCGCTCTCGCCGAGCCGTCCGGCCAGGTGGGCGAGGGCGCCGTCGGCGGCGGCGTACTCCAGTGTGGTGGCCGCGCTGCCCCACACGCCCTTGGTTCCGGCCGGGATGTAGCCGAGCGTGTCGTAGGGCGTGTGCCCCGGCCGCTGCCGTTCGTCCCGGCGGCCCGCGACGGCCGTGCGCAGCAGCTCAAGGGCCTCGAAGCCGGTGCCGCCGAAGGCGTGGACGGAGGCCGCCATGGCGGGCAGCGGGTCGCCGACCATCACCCGTGTGCCGCCGTTCGCGAGGGTCCAGCGGTCGAAGTAGCCCGCCTGGCGGCCCTGTTCGAGGATGGACTGCGCGACGTCCGAGGCCTCGCGCGGGGCGAGGAGCGTCAGCAGCTGGATCTGGGAGCGGTAGACGTCCCAGCCGGAGAAGTTCGCGTACTGCACATGTCCGGGGCGGGTGCGGTGGACCAGCCCGTCCATGCCCCGGTACTGCCCGTCGGTGTCGCTGAAGGCGCCGGGGTGCAGGAGGGAGTGGTAGAGCGCGGTGTAGAACATCCGGCGCCGCGCCTCGGTGCCGCCGGCCACGGTGATCCGGCCGAGCCAGTCGTTCCACACCCGGCGCGCGTCCCGCCGTACCTCGTCGAAGGAGCGGCTCCCCTGTTCGTCCTGCGCGTTGCGGCGGGCGGCGTCCTCGCTCACGAAGGAGATGCCGACCCGCACCGTGACCGTGCGGGTTCCGGGCGCGAACGACACGTACGCACCGGACGGCTGCCCGTCCAGCGGCTCGCTGTGGGCGAACGGCTGGTCGAAGACGGCGTGGAAGTACAGGCGGTAGCGGACGGACGTGCCGCAGAAGCCGCCGCTCGCGGTGGAGCCGGACAGCGTGCGCTCGCCGACCGCGACGGTTCCGGTGGCCTTGTTCCACGCCCGTGCCGCGTCGACGGTGAGACCGGCGGGCCGTCCCTCTTCCGCCGGGAAGCTCACACGGGCGATGCCGGACCGCTGGGTGGCGCTGATCTCCGTACGGATGCCGTTGTCGAAGTCCACGCGGTAACCCCCGGGCGACGCCTCCTCGGCGGCGTGCGAGAAGGTGGCGTACCGGTCCGCCGGGTCCGCCGCGGGCCGCCCGGTGAGCGGCATGAACGGAACGTTGCCGAAGTCGCCGCAGCCCGCGCCGGAGAGATGGGTGAGGCTGAAGCCGCTGATCCGGTTGTCCCGGTAGGCGTAGCCGCCGTACTGCCGGGTGACCGTGTCCGGGCTCCACTGGATGCCGCCCAGCGGCGCCGACGCCCCCGGGAAGGTGTTCCCGCCGCCGCCCCCGTGGCCGAAGTCGACCCCGCCCGGCGCCGTGCCGACGAAGGGGTTGACGTACTGGGCCGGGTCGTCGACGGGCGTCGCGGAGGTGACGGTGGCGGCCCGCGCGGGCGGGGCCAGCAGCACGGCCGCCGCCAGCGCGGCCCCGAGGGGTGACAGGCGCACGCAGATCTCCTTGCGTCGCGGGGGCCGGCGGAGCGCACGGCGGGGGAGACGCCCACTCTCACCGCCCCGGCCACGCGCACCGAGCCGCCGTGCCGCACACCCCCCGGAAGTCAGGCACACGGCGCAAGCCACAGCGTGAAAGGAGCGGCCGAGCGGCGACCGGGTCCGTGCCCGGCAAGCCGGCCGGCCCGAAGGCGCGCGGGGAACCGCGCGACAAGCCACGACGGCCCCGGCCGCGATCCCACCGCACACCGCACGGCGGGAGGCACACCGCCCGATCGCCGACGGCACCCCGCCGAAGGGATGACCGCGGGCGGTCGGCCGCGCGTCCGCGCGCTTGCGGGGCAGAGCGTCGCGGACCATCCGCTCATGCTGGCCGGACTCTGGACGCGCGCCCTCGACCTGCTGCTCGGCCGGGAGGGCCGCTCACTGCACCTGAAGGCGGCGGGCGGCGCCACGGCCGTCCTCCTGGTGGCGATGCTCGCCGGGTCGTGGGCGGTGGTCGTCGCCGAGCACGGCGCGCGGAGAGCCAATCTCACCTCGTACCCGAAGGCCCTGTGGTGGTCGGTCGAGACCGCGACGACCGTCGGGTACGGCGACTTCTACCCGGTGACGCTGTGGGGGCGGATCGTCGGCGGGATCGTGATGGTCGTCGGGATCACCACCTACGGCCTGGTCACCGCGGCGCTGGCCACCTGGTTCGTGGGCCACGAGGAGAGACGCAGGCACCGGCTCGCACAGGACGTCCGCGAGCTGCGCGAGGAGACCGCCCACGCCCTGCACGAACGCTTCGACCGGCTGGAGCGGTTGATCGTGGGCCGGCAGGGCCATGACGGCGGCGGGTGAAACATCCCGGCCGAGGGTGGTGAACGTCCCGGACGAGGCGGGTGGACGCTCCGGCCGACGTCTCTGAACAGCGAGGACCCCCCGTCCGTAACTCTCGGTAAGCTTCTCCCTGACGTAGAGTCGGAAGAGGGGGCGGAACACCTGAGAGGGGGGAAGACGTGCCGCTGGAGCCGGTGCGGTTCATGGTGCTGGGCGCCGTCCGGGTGCGCCGCGGGGAGGCGGAACTCGACACCGGGGGACCGCAGGAGCGGGCCTTCCTCGCGCTGCTGCTGGTCAGGGCCGGGCAACCGGTCGCCGTGAGCGACATAGTGGACGTGCTGTGGGACGCGGATCCGCCGCGCAGCGCGGTCAACGTCGTCCGCCGGCACGTGGGTTCACTGCGCCGGCTCCTCGAGCCCGGGCTCCCCGCCCGCGCCGAGGGCCACTGGCTCGTGCGGGACGCCGGCGGATACCGGTTGGTCACCGACGGTGACAACTCCGACCTCCTGCGGTTCCGCGCACTGCGGGAGGAGGCCCGCCACACCGCCGGCACGGCACCCGCTCGGGCGGTCGAACTCCTCACCGAGGCCCTCTCGCTGTGGCGCGGACCGCTCGCCGCCGGCATCCCCGCGCACGCCCGCACCCACCCGGCGTTCGACACCGTTGCCCGCGAACGGCTCACGGCCGCCCGGGAAGCCGCCGAGGCCGCCCTGCGCACCGGACTGCCGGACGCGGTCCTGCCCCACCTGCGCCGGGCCGCCGCCGAGCACCCGCTCGACGAACCCGTCCACGCCGCACTCGTCCGCCTCCTCGCCGCGGCCGGCCACCGCACCGAGGCCGCGGCCGCCTACGACGCCGTACGGGCCCGGCTGGCCGAGGAGTTGGGCATCGACCCCGGCCCGGAACTCCGGGACGCGCACGAGACGGTGCTGCGCCGGCGGCCGTCCCCCGACAGGCCGGAGACCGCGCCGCCGTATCTCGTGCCCGGTCAACTGCCGTACGACCTCCCGGCGTTCATTGGCCGCCGGGCCGAACTGGACGAGGTGCTCGCCCTGTTCGGTACGGAACCGGCCCGGTCGCCCGGGACCGTGGTGATCGGCGCCGTCGGCGGGATGGCCGGGGTCGGGAAGACCACCCTCGCGGTGCACTGGGCGCACCGGATCGCCGACCGCTTCCCCGACGGACAGCTCTATGTGAACCTGCGCGGCTTCGACCCCTCCGGCGCGGCGCTGGAGCCCGGTGAGGTCGTCCGCGGGTTCCTGGACGCGCTCGGCGTACCGCCCGAACGCGTCCCGCACGGACTGGACGCGCAGGCCGCGCTCTACCGCAGCGCCCTGGCCGGCCGGCGAGTCCTCGTCGTGCTCGACAACGCCCGGGACACGGACCAGATCAGACCCCTGCTCCCCGGCTCGCCCGGCTGCCTCACCATCATCACCAGCCGCGACGACCTGACCGGTCTGATCGCCGCCCACGGTGCCCGCTCCCTGACCCTGCGCCCCTTCGACGCGGACCAGACCCGGGCCTTCCTCGTCCGCCGGCTGGGCGCGGAACGGGTGGCGGCGGAGCCGCGGGCGGCCGACGAGATCGGCGCGCTCTGCGCCGGGCTGCCCCTCGCCCTCGCCTGTGTCGCCGCCCGCGCCGCGGTCCACCCCCACTTCCCGCTCACGGCGATCGCCGCCGAACTGCGCACGGCCCACGGCAGCCTCGACGCCTTCGCCCGCGCCGACGCCTCCGTCGACGTCGGTACGGTGTTCTCCTGGTCCACGGACGCCGTGTCCCCGCAGGCCGCCCGCCTGTTCCGGCTGCTCGCCCTGCACCCCGGCCCCGACTTCACCCTCCCGGCCGCGGCCGCCCTCGCCGGACTGCCGGTACGCGCCACCCGGCCGCTGCTCGCCGAGCTGATCGGCCTGCACCTGGTCACCGAGCACAGTCCCGCCCGTCACGCCTTCCACGACCTGCTGCGCGCCCACGCCGGCGAACTCCTCGACGAGCACGAGTCCGAGGGGGAGCGGCGGGCCGCGCTCGACCGGCTCCACCACCACTACCTGCACACCGCGCACACCGCCGACCGTCTCCTCGCCCCCAACGCCGACCCGCTGCCCC
Source organism: Streptomyces sp. NPDC002588 (assembly GCF_040295925.1). NCBI lineage: Bacteria > Bacillati > Actinomycetota > Actinomycetes > Kitasatosporales > Streptomycetaceae > Streptomyces > Streptomyces sp. NPDC002588. The sequence continues at coordinate 30,744 of NZ_JBEOWF010000003.1, read as the reverse complement.
CGCCGCCCGCACCCGAGGGCGCCCGGCCCGAGGAACTCACCGACGACGACCGCGCCCTGGCCTGGCTCACCGCCGAACACACGGTGCTGCTGTCCGTCGTCGACGCGGCCGCCGCCTCGGGCGGGCCGGAGCAGGAACGTCTCGCCTGCCATCTGGCCTGGTCCCTGGAGCCGTTCTTCGACCGGCGCGGCCACTGGCACGACGGGCTGGCCGCGCAGCGCACCGCCCTCGACGCGGCGCGGCGGCTCGCCGACCCCGTCCTGATCGCCCGTGGTCTGCGCGGCCTCGCCCGGGTGGAGGGCCGACTGGGCCTGCACGAGCGGGCCGTCCCCCGACTGGAACAGGCCCTCGCCCTCTTCACCGAGCTCGGCGACGACACCGGCCGGGCCAACACCCACCGCAGCCTCGGCTGGGAGAGCGAACAGACCGGCGACCTGCCCGGCGCCCTGCGCCACAACCAGCTCGCCCTGGGCCTGTTCCGCACCCTCGGCGACCGCGCCGCGCAGGCCAGCGTCCTGAACTCGGTCGGCTGGTACCACGCGCTGCTCGGCGAGTACCGGCAGGCCCTGAGGCACTGCTTCGAAGCGCTCACCATGCTCCAGGACCTCGGTGACCGCTACGGCCAGGCCGCCACCTGGGACAGCATCGCCTACGCCCACCACCACCTCGGCCGCCACCCGCACGCCCTGCTCGGCTACCGCAACGCCCTCGTCCTGATGCGGGAACTGGGCGTCCCCTACTCCGAGGCCGCCATCCTCGTCCACGTCGGGGACACCCACCTCGCCATGGGCGACGAGCCGGCGGCCCGCACGGCCTGGGAGGAGGCCCTGACCCTCCTGAACACCCTCCGCCACCCCGACGCCCAACGAGTCGCGGCCCGCCTGGCGGGATCGGAGGGTCGGGCCGGTGCTTCCTGAGCGGGAGGGGCTGGTCGCGGCGCGCGGATCCGGGGCGGACGGTCCCGCCGTCCCCCCGGACGGCGAGGCGGACGGCGCGCTGCGCTTCGAGGTGCTCGGGCCCGTGCGGGTGTGGCGCGGGGGACGGGAGCTCGACCTCGGCTTTCCCCAACAGCGCGCGCTGCTCGCCCTCCTCCTGGTCCGCGCGGGCCGGCCCGCGCCCACGGCGGAGGTCCTCGACGTGCTGTGGGCCGAACGGCCACCGGCCAGCGCACCGCACGTGATACGCCGCTACCTGGCCGCCCTGCGCCGCCTCCTCGATCCCGGACTTCCGCCCCGCGCGCCCGGCCGCCTGCCGCGCCGCACCGGCGGCCACCTCCTGGAGACGACGGCGGACGAGGTCGATCTGCTCAGGTTCCGGGAGCTCACCCGGAGGGGGAGGCGGGCCGCGGCCACCGGGCGCTCCGAGACGGCGGCCCGGTATCTCACCCGGGCCCTTGAGGAGTGGCGCGGCCCGGTGGCGATGGGCATCCCGGCCGACGCGCGCGCCCACGTCCAGTTCACCGCCGTACAGCGCGAACTCCTCGACACCGCCCGGCTGGCGGCCGACGCGGCACTGCTGTGCGGGCAGGCCGAACACGTCCTGCCCGCCCTGCGCCACGCCACCGCCCGCGAACCCCTCGACGAGCCCCTGCACGCCCGCTTCATCCTCTCCCTGGCCGCGTGCGGCCTCCAGGCCGAGGCGCTCAGGGCCTACGACGGCATCCGCCGCCGGCTCGCCACCGATCTGTCCCTGACCCCCGGTCGTGAGCTGACCGAGGCGCATGCCCGGGTGCTGCGACAGGAGGTGAGCGGGGAACGGGAGCGGACCGTCCTGGTGCAGCCGACCGGATCCGGCACCGCGGGCACCGGTTCAGCCGTCCCGTGTCCCGCCCAACTCCCCTCCGCCCCGGACTGCTTCGCCGGGCGGTCGGCCGAATCCGAGCGGCTGACCGCGATCGCCGACTTCGGGACGGCGCCGGGTGTGGTCGTGGTCGGCGGGATGGCGGGGGTGGGCAAGAGCGCCCTGGTCCTGCACTGGGCGCACCGGGCGGCCCGGCGGTTCCCGGACGGGCAGCTGTACGTGCGTCTGCGGGGGAGCGAGGCGGACCGGCCGGCTCCGGAGCCCGCCGACGCGCTGCGGGGCATGCTCGCCGCGCTCGGTGTACCCGCGCGCCGCATGCCGGACGGGGTGGGCGCCCTGGCGGGCCTGTACCGCACCCTGCTCGCCGAGCGGCGCGTCCTCGTGGTGCTCGACGACGCCGTCGACACGCAGCAGCTGCGCCCGCTGCTGCCCGCCTCGCCGGGCTGCCTGACCGTGGTCACCAGCCGCAACGCCCTGCCGGGCCTGGTCGCCTCGGGTGCCCGGCCGCTGCGCCTGGAACCGCCCGCTGCCGCCGACGCCCACGCGATCCTCGACAGGCGCGTCGGCGCCGGACGGACGGCCGCCGAGCCCGCGGCCACCGAGGAGATCGTCGCTCGCTGCGGCCGGCTTCCCCTGGCCCTGACCGCCGTCGCCGACCGGGCCGCCGCCCGCCCCCACCTTCCCCTCGCGGCCCTCGCCGCCGAACTGCGCGCCGGGGACGGCGGACTGGACGCCCTGCCCGGCGTGCGGGACGCCTTCCTGAGCTGCCACCGGCGGCTGTCGGCCGACGGCGCCCGGCTGCTGCTGCTCCTGCCGAGCCACCCCGGACCCGACATCACCCCCGCGGCGGCCGCGGCGCTCACCGGGCTGCCGGTCCGTCGGGCCCGCCTGCTCCTCGCCCACCTCGCCGAGTCCCACCTCCTCACCGAGCCCGCCCCGGGCCGCTACACCCTGCACGAACTGCTGCGGGCCTTCGCCACCGAACTCGCCGGGCCGGCCCGGCCGCGGCCCTGTCACTCCGGTGTCACACTTTTTGCACCTCCGCCGCCCTACCGTCCGGGCACGTGACCATCGCGAACACCAGCACGACCACCAGTGCGCACACGCGCGCACCGCTCGGCGTGGAGATCCTCACGCAGGAGCGGACCGAGCGGCCCGGGTACGACCCCGCCCGGCTGCCCGGCGACGGCGGACCCCGCCGGCACCCCCTGCACCGGATCCTCGCCCGCGACCCCGGCGAGTACCTCTTCGTCGGCCTGCGCGGCGTCACCGCCCCGCCCGACACCCGGCCCCTCACCCTCCACCTCGCCCCCGGCGACATCTGCTTCTACGACGTCCGGCACGTCCCCGCCCTGGACCTGCCGGGACCTTTCCGGGCGACGGTCCTGCTCGTCCCGGGCGACCTGGTCGGGCCGGCGGCCACGGACGTACAGCGGATCACGCGCTTCCCCGTCACCCGTGCCTCCCGTCTCGGCGGCCTGCTCTCGCCACTCTTGTCCGACCTCGCCCGGGCCATGGCCGAGGCCCAGCCCGCCGTCGGCGAGATGCTCGCCTGGAACGCAGTGAACCTCCTCGCCACCCTCACCGCCGAACACCTCGGCGCGGCGGAGCCCGGCCCGGCGGGTGTCCGGTCACCGGTGCTGGAACGGATCCTGGAGTACGTCGATGTGCACCTGACGGACCCGGACCTGTCGCCGGAGGTCATCGCCCGCGCCCATCACATCTCCGTGCGCTACCTGCACAAGCTGTTCAAGGACGAGGGCACCACGGTCGGCCGCTGGATCCTGCGCCGCCGCCTCGAGGAGTGCCGGCGCGACCTGATGCGCCACGGCCGCGGCAGCCGGACCATCGCGGCGGTGGCCGCCCGCTGGGGCTTCCTCAGCGCCACCCACTTCAGCCGGGTCTTCCGGGCCGCCTACGGCATGTCCCCGCGGGAATGGCGCGACACCGCCGGGCGCGCCACGACGTCCGGACGGGGCTGACCCCGCCCGGCCCTCGCACCGGGGTCCGCTCAGTGCACCACGCTGCCGTGCGCTGAGAGCACATCACCGGTGCACCCGCGGGCAATTCACGGGCGCCCGCCGGATTTAGCGTGCGGGCGCGGGACGACGAACCCCGCAGACACGCACCCCGAAACATCAGGAGATTCCCATGTCCGACGTCGTAGAGCCGGTCGTGCCGGTGCTCGAGCCCGAGGCCGCGGCGTTCGCCGAGGCGACCGCGAACCCGCCGTATCTGTTCGACCTGGGTCCGGTCGAGGGCCGCAAGGCGGTGGACGAGGTGCAGTCCGGTGATGTCGAGAAGCCGGCGGTGGACGAGGAGTGGATCACCGTTCCGGGTGGTCCGACGGGTGGGGTGCGGACGCGGATCGTGAGGCCGGCGGGTGTCGGGGGTGTTCTGCCGGTGGTGCTGTACATCCATGGGGCGGGGTGGGTGTTCGGTGATGCGCACACTCATGACCGTCTGGTGTGTGAGCTGGCGGTCGGTGCCGGGGTGGCGGTGGTGTTCCCGGAGTACGACCTGTCGCCGGAGGCGCGTTATCCGGTCGCGATCGAGCAGAACTTCGCGGTGGCGCGGTGGGTGGTGGCCGAGGGCGGTACGAAGGGGCTGGACGGCTCGCGGCTGGCGGTGGCGGGTGATTCGGTCGGTGGCAACATGACGGCGGCGCTGACGTTGATGGCGAAGGAGCGGGGCGGGGTCGCGCTGCGGCAGCAGGTGTTGTTCTACCCGGTGACGGACGCGTCTTTCGACACGGGTTCCTACCGCCAGTTCGCGACGGGTTATTTCCTGCGCCGGGACGCGATGGAGTGGTTCTGGGACCAGTACACGACGGATGAGGCGGAGCGGGCGCAGATCACCGCGTCGCCGCTGCGGGCCACTGTCGAGCAGCTCAAGGATCTGCCGCCGGCCCTTGTCATCACCGGTGAGGCCGATGTCCTGCGCGACGAGGGCGAGGCGTATGCGAACAAGCTCCGCGAAGCCGGTGTCCCCGTCACCGCCGTCCGCTTCCAGGGCATCATCCACGACTTCGTGATGCTGAACGCCCTGCGCCCGACGCACGCCGCGGAGGCCGCCATCACGCTCGCCATCGGCACCCTGCGCGACGCCCTGCACGTCTGACCTTCAGGAGACAGCACACCCATGACCGCCACCACGCCCACCGTCGTGCTCGTCCACGGCGCGTTCGCCGACGCCGCGAGCTGGTCCGGCGTCATCGCCGAACTCCAGGGGCACGGCATCCCGGTGCTCGCCCCGCCCAACCCGCTGCGCGGACTCGCCTCCGACGCGGCCTACGTCGCCTCCGTCGCCGCCCAGATCGACGGCCCCGTGATCCTCGTCGGCCACTCCTACGGCGGCGCCCTCATCACGGTCGCCGGTGTCACGGAGAACGTCGTCGGCCTCGTCTACGTCGCCGCCTACGCCCTGGAGGAGGGCGAGAGCCTCGGCGAGCTCCAGGGCCGCTTCCCGCTGTCGCCGCTGGTCGGCAACCTCAAGGAGTGGACCTACCCGACGCCGGAGGGCGGGTCGGCCGTCGAGGTCACCATCACCGAGGACGCCTTCCCGTCGGTGTTCGCCGCCGATGTCCCCGCGGACGTCACCAAGGTCCTCGCCGCGGCCCAACGCCCGCTGGCCGCCGCCGCGTTCGAGGAGAAGGCCATCGCGGCCGCCTGGCAGACCAAGCCGTCCTGGGCGCTGATCGCGGGCGCCGACGAGGCCATCAACCCCGAGGTGGAGCGGTTCGGCGCGAAGCGCGCCGGGGCCACGACCGTCGAACTCGCGGGCGCCTCGCACGCCGTCGCGGTGTCGCAGCCGAAGGAGGTCGCGGACCTGATCCGCGAGGCGGTGCGCGCGACCGCCTGAGACGCACCCCGGTGGACCGCCGCGCGGACGTGCCCCCTGGGGGCGTCCGCGCGGCAGGTGTTTCTACCAGGTCACCGGCAGCTCGTACACCCCGTACACGATCCCGTCGTCCTTGAACGGGATCTCCTCCAGCCCCGCGGCCGGGCGCAGCCCCGGAACGCGGCGGAACAACGTGCCGTACACCACCTGGAGTTCGATGCGGGCCAGCGGCTGGCCCAGACACTGGTGGATGCCGAAACCGAACGCCATGTGGCGGCGGGCGTCGCGGCGCACGTCGAGGCGGCCGGGGTCGGGGAAACGGTCGGGGCTCCAGTTGCCGGTGGCACCCGGGATGATGACGCCCTCCCCGGCGCGGATGCGCTGACCGCCGACCTCCAGGTCCTCCAGCGCCAGCCGCCGCTGACCGCTGTGCACGACCGTCAGATAGCGCAGCAGTTCCTCCACCGCTCCCGCCATGACCTTCGGGTCGTCGGTGTCCCGGACGACCGCCAGCTGCTCCGGGTGTTCCAGCAGCGCCAGCACTCCGAGGGAGATCATGTTGGCGGTGGTCTCGTGCCCGGCGCCCAGCAGCAACTGGCCCAGCATCGCGGCCTCGTGCCGGGTGAGGTCGCCGTCCCGCATCCGTGCGGCGAGGTCGGACAGCAGGTCGTCGGCGGGCGCGGCGAGCTTCACGTCGAGCAGGCCGTCCAGGTACTCGTAGAGGGCGATGCTGGCGGCGCGGGTTTCCTCGACCGTCGAGTTCCGGCTCACTCCGACCTTGCTGTGCCTCTGGAAGAAGTCGTGGTCCTCGTAGGGCACGCCCAGCAGTTCGCAGATCACCAGCGAGGGCAGCGGCAGCGCGAGCGCGTCCACCAGGTCGACCGGCTGAGGCCCGGCCAGCATGGTGTCGATCAGGTCGTCCGTGATGCGCTGGACCGCGGGCCGCAGTGCCTCCATCCGCTTGATGGTGAAGGGCCCGGTGACCATCCGCCGGATCCGGGCGTGATCGGGGTCGTCCATGTTCAGGAAGGACGGCGGGGTCTTCCCCGCGATCTCCTTGAAGCCACGGCTCAGGTAGGGGAACCCGGCCCGCGTGACGTCGACGCTGAGCCGCGCGTCGCCGTACAGGGCGCGCTGGTCGTCGTAGCGGGTGACGAGCCAGTGCTCACTGCCGTCCCACAGACGGACCTTGGCCACCGGCCGCTCGTCGTGCAGGCGCATCATCTCCGGGGGCGGCGCGAACGGGCAGGCCGCGTCGCGGGGCATCGGGAACTCGGGGACGGACTCGGACGGGTCGTGCGCAAGGATGGGGGTCATGGCACTCCTGGTGGGGGGAACGTCCGGCGCCATGGAACCGCAGCCGCCTGACAGCCCGCCGTCAGAAACCTGACGGCGGGCTGTACGTGACCCACGTCACGGCCGCCGCCCGCTCCGTGCCCGTCCCACGAGATCGCCGGCCGCCCCCGGCCACTCCGGGTGGTCGAAGGCGAAGCCCGCGGCGAGCAGCCGGCCGGGGACGACCCGGCGGCTCTTCAGCAGCAGTTCGGTGTCCGAGCGCAGCGCGAGGGCGCCGATCTCCGCCATCCACTTCGTCGCCGGCAGCCCCACCGGGACGCCCCACGCGGAGCGCAGCGCGCGCATGAGGGCGCGCTGGGGGAGGGGCGCGGGGGCGGCGAGGTTGACCGGCCCGGCGAGGTCGTCGCGCGCCACGAGGAACTCCACCGCGCGCACGAAGTCCTGGTCGTGGATCCAGGAGACGTACTGCGCCCCGCCCGCGACCGGGCCGCCGAGGCCCAGCCGGGCCAGCCGCGACAGGACGTCGAACACGCCGCCCCGGTCCGGGCTCATCACCATCGCGGAGCGCAGCGCCACCTTGCGGGTGCGCGGAGTGTCGGCCTTCTCCAGCTCCCGCTCCCAGGCCGTGGCGATGTCGACGCTGTAGCTCCAGTACTCCGGCACGTCCGGTTCGGACCCGCCGATGATTCCGGTGTCCTCGTCGTTCGGGGCGTCGAAGCGGTGGGCGTAGACGGTCGCCGTGCTCATCTGGAGCCAGACCTTCGGCGGCCGTACGGCGGCGGAGATCGCCTCGCCCACCACCCGCGCCGACTCCACCCGGGAGTCCATCATGGCCTTGAGGTTGTCGGCGGTGTAGCGGCAGCTGACGCTGCGGCCCGCCAGGTTGATCACGACGTCGCTGCCGTCGAGTTCCCCGGCCCAGTCGCCCGGGGTCCTGCCGTCCCAGGCGACCTCGTGCGCCCCCGACGGGCGGCGGCTGAGTACGACGACATCGTGTCCGGCGGCCGTCAAGGACCGCCGCAACACATTACCGACCTGCCCGGTCCCCCCGGGCAACACGACCTTCACGAGCAGGCTCCCCTCGCCGTCGTCAGGGAGCCTACTCTCATTTGAACGTGTTCAAAACTCTGTCGCCGTCGTGGTCTACCAGCAGGGCTTGAACGAGCTGATGCGGTCGTTGGCCCCGTCCACGAGGACGCCGGCGGCGGAGTGCGCGGGGATCCACATCAGCATGTCTCCCCCGTAGTCCGCGTTCTGGTAGAAACAGATGTCCCGGTCTGTCCTGTTGACGATGGAGCTCGTCCGGTCGTTCATGTAGTCACCGACGTTGGCGCGGTACGGATCCGTCTGACCGATCCAGCGTCCCGTGAAGTTGACGTTCTGGAAAATGCACACCATGGCCGCAGGGCAGTCACTCTCGGCGGCGCTCGCCGAGGGCGCCATGGCCAGCGTGCCGCCGGCCAGGGCGGCCGTCATCACCGCGGGTACGGCAGCTCGTCGGATGAGTCGCTTGAACGTCACGGGTTCAGCCCTTCCTTCAGGATCGTTCCTCGAAGGAAGGGAAACACTGCTCGATTGCTCAACTGTTGTCCAGCGAGGCGGACTTCACGCCAAATGGACCTCCAGCGCCGCCCGTACGCCCGACTCCACCGCCCCCTCGATCCACGACGGCTTGACCGAGGTGTGGTCGCCCGCGAAGTGCAGCGGGCCCTCCGGGGTGCGGATCGCCGTCAGCAGCTCGGTGTGCTGGCCGGGCAGCAGCACGGACGCCTCGCCGTACGCGTAGGGGTCGCGCAGCCAGCTCTGGGTGCGCCCGGCGCCCGTGTAGAAGACCTCGATCCGCCGGCCGTAGACCTGCTGGAGCCCGCGCAGGGCGTGCGGGTAGCGGGCGTCGTCGTCGAGGGAGTCCCAGCGGGAGGCGTCGTCGGCCCAGCTGTAGGAGGCGAGGACGACACCGCCCTTGCTGCCCTCGACCGGATGGGACGGGTTGATCATGAACCGGTTGGAGTTGTCGGAGACCGAGCCCCCGCCGACGATGTGCGCCGCCTCGGGCTGGTCGCGGCCGGACCAGAAGGCGGCGGCGTAGTGCACCCGCTGACCGGCGGTGATGTGCCCCGGCGGCACGGACGGGTGCGCGCCCAGCAGGCTCCCGTCCGCCGGCGCCCTCCCGGCCCGGTAGTCCTCGTACAACCCCGGCCGTACGGCGTCGAGTTCGCGCTTCCAGTCCGCCTCGGTGAACTCCCACCACCGCCGGGAGAACTCCAGCAGCACCTTGGTCGCGCTGTCGTAGTGCAGCTCCGCGACCGCCCGCCGCTTCCTGTACGACATCAGCGGGCTGACCTGGACCTGTCGCAGCCCCGAGAAGGGCACCGTGACGATCGCCAGGTCGGCGGTGAACTGCTCGCGCACCACCGTGCCGTCACGGCCCTCCGAGACGGTGTCGACCCAGACGTGCGGTCCGTCCGCGCGGACGCGGGAGGTGTCGTCGGAGCCGTGCCGCCGCGGTGACCAGTACTCGATGCGCGTGGCCCGCCGGTCGAGGCGCAGCACGTCGGAGACCTCCTCCAGCAGCGCGTCCGCGAGCGTCGCAGTGCCGCCGACCAGCTCCCAGAACTCGGTGTCCGGGCTGATGAGGGAGGCACTGATGAAGCTGTGGATGAAGGAGAGGGGCAGCCGGGAGGTGAGGTTCTCCAGGGTGCCGATCAGGTCGATCGTGCGCTCGTCGAGGCCGGCCTCCTCGGTCAGGAACCGGTACATCGACCAGTCGCCGTACTTCTGCACGACCCGCGCCCACCCCCGCACCCGCTCCGGCAGCGGCTTGTCGACCCGCTTCCCGTCGGCGCCGAGCGTGCTGAACTCGTCGCGCACCGGGTCCAGGGCCTGGCGCAGGATCGTCCCGGAGGGGGTGTCCCAGTACCGGCGGGGGACACCGAAGGAGCGGTTGATCCGGCGCGGTGACCTCGCGTACGCGGAGCGGCGCACCCGGACGCCGTTGACGTGCAGCCAGGCGTTGTTGACGGGCCGGCCGTCCGCGTCGACGTCCACGAGATGGAACCGGCGCTTCCTGACGCCGAGTCGGCCGATCAGGCTCATCACCAGCGGATGGCTGCCCGGGATGCGCATCGCGCCCGCCTCCGCGTACTGCAGCGGATCGGCGAAGGCCCGGGCGGAGTGTTCGTGCCCGCCCGTACGGAACGTCTTGACGCGGCCGCCGACGCGGTTGCCGTTGGCCTCCATGAGCGTGACCTCGTGCCCGGCCCGCTTCAGCAGCCAGGCGGACACCAGGCCGGCCGGCCCCGCGCCGACCACCAGGATCTTCTTCGCGGTCCCCGTCCCGGTGCGGGGCAGGCCCTCGTCCAGGACCTTGAGGTAGCCCGGCACCAGCGGCCGGTCGTCTTCGTCGACCACCAGCAGGGCGCGGGCGACGGCCAGGCAGGTCGCCCAGTCGGCGGTGGACCTGGTCGAGGTCCGCTCGGGGAGGGCCGTGGCGGGGGCGGCGGCGGAGAGCGCCGCGGCGGCCCCGGCGGTGCCCGCCGTGAACCGCCGACGGGAGAGCCGGCCGGGTTCGACGGAAGCGTGGGAATTGTCCATATGCCCTGGATAGGGGGCGCGTGGGGGGCCTTCGCCGCGGTCGTCCGGATCATCACCTGAACGTGTAGGCGCGTCACGGTGGCCGTGCAACCAGTCTGCGCGTGTCGGGGGTTTGGGCGGGGCGCCCCGGTTATCAGGTCAAGCGTCCCGGACTCTTGACTCGGTCGGCGTCTGTCGCGATCCTCGACCCACTATCTTGCGTCGGTCATGACAATCTCATGGGCAGTCAAAACGCCCTCGTCGACCGCGCCTTCCCGCCGACCGAGGGACGTGGGCCGTGACCATGACCGGACGCCCTGACCGCAGACGCCGAGACGTCACACTCGTCTCGCTGCTCCTCCTCGTGCTCGCCACGATCCTCGGCCCCACGCCGAACTCGGCGGCCGCCACGGACTGGTGGACGCCGACCGCGAGGCCCACCCCCGACTCCCAGGTCGACGTCACCGGTGCGCCGTTCACCGGCACCGACTCGGTGGGCGACGTGCGCGGATTCGTCGACGCGCACAACCACCTGTTCTCCAACGAGGCCTTCGGCGGGCGGCTGATCTGCGGCAAGGTGTTCTCCGACGCCGGGGTCGCCGACGCCCTGAAGGACTGTCCCGAGCACTACCCCGACGGCACCCTCGCGCTGTTCGACTACATCACCCACGGCGGTGACGGCAAGCACGACCCCGTGGGCTGGCCCACCTTCACCGACTGGCCGGCCTACGACTCCATGACCCACCAGGCGAACTACTACGCCTGGATCGAGCGGGCCTGGCGCGGCGGACAGCGGGTGCTCGTGAACGACCTCGTCACCAACGGCATGATCTGCTCCATCTACCCCTTCAAGGACCGCAGTTGTGACGAGATGACCTCGATCCGGCTGCAGGCGAAGCTGACGTACGACCTCCAGGCGTACATCGACAAGATGTACGGCGGCACCGGCAAGGGCTGGTTCCGGATCGTCACCGACAGCGCGCAGGCCCGCGAGGTCATCAAGGCGGGCAAGCTGGCCGTCGTCCTCGGTGTGGAGACCTCCGAACCGTTCGGCTGCAAGCAGATCCTCGACATCGGACAGTGCAGCAAGGCGGACATCGACAAGGGGCTGGACGAGCTGTACGCGCTGGGCGTGCGCAGCATGTTCCTGTGCCACAAGTTCGACAACGCGCTGTGCGGCGTCCGCTTCGACGAGGGCGGCCTCGGCACGGCCATCAACGTCGGTCAGTTCCTGTCCACCGGCACCTTCTGGCAGACCGAGAAGTGCACCACCGCGATGCACGACAACCCCATCGGCACCGCCGCCTCCGACGCCGAGGACGACCTGCCGGCGGGCACCGAGGTCCCCTCCTACGACGACGACGCCCAGTGCAACACCCGAGGACTCACCGACCTCGGCGAGTACGCCGTGCGCGGCATGATGAAGCGCAAGATGATGCTGGAGATCGACCACATGAGCGTCAAGGCCGTCGGCCAGGCGCTGGACATCTTCGAGGCCGCGGACTACCCCGGCGTCATCTCCTCGCACAGCTGGATGGACCTGAACTGGACCGAGCGGGTCTACTCCCTCGGCGGCTTCGCCGCCCAGTACATGCACGGCTCCGAGGACTTCGTCAGCGAGGCCGGGCGCACCGAGGCGCTGCGCGACAAGTACGGCGTCGGATACGGATTCGGCACCGACTTCAACGGCATCGGCGACCACCCCGCCCCGCGCGGAGCAGACGCCGCGAACAAGGTGACGTACCCCTTCAAGAGCGTCGACGGCGGCTCGGTGATCGACAAACAGACCGTCGGCCGGCGCACCTTCGACTTCAACACGGACGGCGGCGCCAACGTCGGCCTCATCCCCGACTGGATCGAGGACATCCGGCTCGTCGGCGGCCAGGACGTGGTGGACGACCTCTTCCGGGGCGCCGAGTCCTACCTCGACACCTGGGGCGCCACCGAGCAGCACCAGGCCTCGGTGAACCTCGCGAGCGGCAGGACGGCCACGGCCAGTTCGTCCGAGTCCAACCCGTTCACCAGCTACCAGCCCGGCCGGGCCGTCGACGGCGACGACTCCACCCGCTGGGCCAGCGACTGGAGCGACGACCAGTACTGGCAGGTCGACCTGGGCTCCACCAACCTGGTCTCCCGCGTCACCCTCGACTGGGAACGCGCATACGGGAAGTCGTATCGCATCGAACTCTCCACCGACGGCAGCACCTGGACGACCGCCTGGTCCACCACCTCCGGCGACGGCGGCCTGGACACGGCCAGGTTCACCGGCACACCGGCACGCTACGTCCGCGTCCACGGCCTCGACCGCGGCACGGACTGGGGATACTCGCTGTACGAGGTGGGCGTGCACAGCGCCTAGCCGGAGGTCACGACACTCGGGGGACACGGATGGCACGCATGCCGTCGGCTCAGCGGCGCAGACAGCTGACGGAGGCGGCGATCAGGGCGATGGCCCGGGACGGCGTCCCCAAGACGACCACCCGGTCCATCTGCGCCGAGGCCGGCGTGTCCCTGAGCGTCTTCCACTACTGCTTCGACTCCAAGCAGGCCCTCGTCGAGTCCGTGATCACGACGCTCACCGGCCACTCGGTGAGCGTCGTGAAGGACGCGCTACGGCCCAGGGCCACCCTCGAGGAGACGGTCCGGGCCGGATTCCAGGCGTACTGGGACCATGTCCGCGCCCACCCCGACGAGCACATGCTGACCTACGAACTCACCCAGTACGCGCTGCGCGAGCCCGGCTTCGAGCATCTGGCGCGCCGGCAGTACGAGTTGTACGAGGAGGCGTACGCCGAGCTGATCGGGGACCTGTGCCGGGGCATGGACCTCCGGCTCGGTGTCCCCGTCCCCGTGCTCGCCCGCTACCTCGCCGCCATGACCGACGGCCTGACCCTCAACTACCTGGTCCTGGGGGACGCCGCCGCCTGGACGGACATCCTGGACACCGTCACCGCACACATCGCCGGGCTGGTGAGGGTCAGCGGCGCCTGACGTCCGCGGCCAGGGCCTTGAACTCCGCCCACTGGACGGCGGGTCGGGACAGACCCCGCCGCTCCAGATAGCGGGCGGTGGCGCTGTTCGTACGGCGCAGCACCCGGAAGGCGTCACCGGGGCGCCCGGAGCCCATCGGCTCCACGACCCGGTCGGGGACCAGCAGCCAGGACCGCCCCGATCTCCTCAACTCACCGCGCACCAAGGCGTTGTGCATGTCGTTGAGCTTCTCGTCGTGCCGGTGCACCAGCAGGGAGGCGGGGCCGGGCGCGGCGGCGCAGTCGGCGGGGACGTCGACGGCGAAGCCGCCGTCCGCAGGGACCGGCCGGGTGCGCGCGAGCACGGGCGCCCCGGAGGCGTCCCGGGCGGCGAGCACCGCACTCGGGTGACGGGCCAGCTGCGCGGCGCCGGGGAGCGTGCTCGGGCGGGGCGGCCCGGCACGCCCACCGGCCGGCTCCCGGACGATCACCTCCTCCGGGGTGACCGTGATCAGCAGCCGCAGGTAGTACCAGGCCATCATGCGGCGCAGCGGCACGGAGACGTACGCCCTGCTGTGCGGCTGCCGTGCGAACAGCATCCGCCAGTAGTCCTCGGCGCCCTCGGGACCGGTCCTGATCTCGTCCGGGCACTCGGCGCGGCCGCCCACGAAGATCTGCGGGGCCGGGTCGAGGCCGCTGCCGGTGGGGTCGGAGAACAGCAGGGCGACCCGGCCGTCCCGGCGGATGTTCAGCGCCTTCTGTGCGAACGCCAGGGACGTGGACAGCAGCAGGGTGCCGTCCGGGCGGCGCCACACCGCCGTGGGCCAGACCAGCGGGGTGCCGTCCTTGGCGAGGGTGACGAACTCGCAGGTGCGGTAGGCGTCCAGGACGTCGAGCGGGGCGGAGTCGAGCGGGGACATGGTTCTACTCACCGTCCAGCGGACCGCGGATCGCCCGGCACGCGGCGGCGTACTGGCGCCGCCCGACGACCGCCCACAGCAGCCGGCCCGCCAGCGGGGCCCTGCCCAGGAAGTAGGCCCGCTCCTCGGGCGTGGCCTCCTCCAGGATGGCCCCGAGAGCGATGAACAGCCTGTTCTTCGGGATCCGCTCCAGACCGCGCGTGCCGACCACGTCCCACTCCGCCACGGTCAGATGCCCGGCGACCAGCGGAAGCACCAACCGCTCCTCGTCGTCGAGGTGTTCGAGCAGCGCGGCGCGGTGCGCTTCCAGGGCCAGCGCCAGTTCCTCCCCGGCGATACGGTCCGCCGCCCTCTCCCAGGCGGGAGTCCACTCCTCGACCGCCTCCAGCGTGCGGTCGATGCGCCGGTGCTGCTCCTCCATCCGGGAGACCAGCTCGTCGTCCCGCGCGGCACGAGCGTGCAGCAGCGGCCAGACCAGCTCGTCCTCCAGGGCGTGATGGTGGTGCAACCCGCCGACGTACTCGCGCAGATGCGCCGCGACCTGCGCCGCGCGGGCCGCCCCGCCCTCGGGGACCGCGCGCACCAGGCGGGGCAGGAGCGCCGACTCGCGGCGGAAGACACGGTGGACCACGACCATCTCGTGGGTGTACGGCCGCTCGGCCGGGGGACGTTCGTCAGTCGTACTGCTGGGGGACACGCTCGGGAACTCCAACGCTCAAGGACCGGCAACAGCCACCCAGGATCCGCGCGCCGCTTGGCGGTCGCTTGGGATCCGCTTGGCGACCCGCACCGGGGCAACCGGGCCCCGTTTATCGTCCGTTGACGGCACGGAACCACGGCTCGGGTAGATTCCCGCGGCGTGCTGCGTATACGAGTCCTGGGTCCGCTGGGCGCCGAGGTCGGGGGCGGACCCGTCGACCTGGGCGCGCCACGGCAGCGCGCCGTGCTGTCGCTGCTGACGGCGGCGCGCGGCAGCGTCGTCCCCGTGGACCGGATGACCGACGCGCTGTGGCGCGGGGAACCGCCCGCGAAGGCCACGGTGTCCCTGCACACCTATGTCTCGCATCTGCGCCGCTCGCTGGAGCCCGGACGGCCGCCCCGCACCCCGGCGGCCGTCCTGGTCACCGCCCCTCCCGGCTACGCCCTGCGGCTGTCCCCGGACGCCGTGGACGCCTGGCGGTTCGAGGCGGCGGTGGGCCGCGCCCGCCGTGCCCCGGCCGAGGAGGCCCGTGCCCTGCTCGCCGAGGCCCTCGGCTGGTGGCAGGGGCCCGCCTTCGCCGAGCACGCGGACGAGACCTGGGCCGCGCCGGAGGTGGCCCGGCTGACGGAACTGCGCACCGAGGCCGGCGAACTCGCCGTGGCCGCCGACCTGCGCACCGGCCGCGCCGCCGAGGCGGTGCCGGCGGCCGAAGTCCTCGTCGGACAGAGCCCGTTGCGGGAGGAGGGCTGGCGGCTGCTGGCCCTGGCCCACTGGGCCCGCGGCCGCCAGGCCGACGCGCTCTCCACCCTGCGCCGGGCGGCCCGGACCCTCCGCGAGGAACTGGGCTGCGACCCGGGCCCGGCCCTCAAGGAACTGGAACGGGCCGTACTCGCCCAGAGACTCGACGTACTGCGGTCCTTCGTCCCCGCACCGACGCCCACTGGTTCGGCCGTGGCGACGCAGACGCCGGCGCCGGCGCCCGTCAGTCCCGTCCGGCGCCGGGCCGGTCTCTTCGTCGGCCGTACCGGTGAGCTGCGCGCACTGGACTCCGCGGCGCGGGCCGCCCGGGACGGGGGCGGGACGGTGCTGGTCACCGGGGAGGCGGGGGCCGGGAAGTCGGCGCTGCTCGACCGGCTCGCCGGGCTGCTGCGGGCCGACGGGTGGACGGTGGTGGTCGGACGGTGCCCCGAGTACGAGGGCGCGCCGCCCGCCTGGGCCTGGGTGGAGGCCCTCGGCGCGCTCGCCCGGGACCTTCCGCCGGCCCCCTCCGGAGACCTCGCCGTTCTGCTGCGCGAGCCGGACGGCGTGGCCGCCGCCACCCGTGACGCGACGACGCGGGAGGCTGCGACCCGCGACGACGCGCCTCGTCACGACACGACCCGTGACCAGGCGACCGCCGGACGCTTCCGGATGCACCGCGCGTTCGCCGGCTGGCTGCGCGCGGCGGCCGGTGCCGCCCCGCTCGCCGTGGTCATCGAGGACCTGCACCGCGCCGACGGCGAGACCCTCGCCCTGCTGGAGGCGGCCGCAGAGGTCACGGGCGTGCCCCTGCTCACCGTCGCGAGCTACCGGCCCGCCGAGACCGGGGAGCAGCTCGGCAAGACCCTCGCCCAGCTCGCCCCCGGCGCCCCGCACCGCGTCGCGCTGCGCGGGCTGCCGCCGGCCGACGTCGCCACCGTGGTCGACGCCGTCTGCGGCGAGCCCGTCGACGCCACGACCGTGGCCGCCCTCGCCGAGCGCACCGGCGGCAACCCCTTCTACGTGCTGGAGAGCGCCCGGCTGCTCGCCAGCGAAGGCGCCCTGGTCGCCGTGTCCGAGGTGCCGCAGGGCGTCCGGGACGTGCTGCGCAGACGGCTGGCCCTGCTGCCCGACGGCGCCCGGGCCGCCGTCAGGCTCACCGCGGTCGTCGGCCTCGAGGCCGAGGTGGCGCTGCTGCTCGACGCGGCCGACGCCGACGAGGACGAGGTGCTGGAGGGACTCGACGCCGCCCTCGCCGCCGACCTGCTCACCGAGCCGGGCCCCGGCCGGGTGCGGTTCGTGCACGCGCTCGTCCGCGACACCGTGTACACCGACCTCTCCGGCGTACGGCGCGGCCGGCTGCACGGCCGTATCGCCCGCGTGCTGCGCCGCCACCGCCCCGACGACCTCGCCGCCCTCGCCCACCACTTCGCCTGCTCCGGCAGCGCCGTCGACGCGCCGCTCGCCGTCGACTACGCCCTGCGCGCCGCAGAGGCCGCCGAGCGGCGCTACGCCCACGACGTCGCCGTGGACCTGATCCGGCAGGCGATCGAGGTGCACACGGCCGCCGTGCCCGACCCGTACGGGCGGCCGGAGGAGACCGTCGGGCTGCTGGTGCGGCTGCTCGGGGCGCAGGTCAGGGCCGGGTCCACGGACGCGGCGCAGGGTACCCGGCAGCGGGCCGTCGAACTGGCCGAACAGGCCGGCCGGGGCGACCTGGTCGCCGCGGTCTACGGCGCGTGGACCGAGCCCTCCCCGTGGCGCAGCCGGCTGGAGGGCCCCTACGACCGTGCCGCGCTGGCCCGGCTGGAGGTGTTGGCCGCCGATTCCGGGCTGGACGACCCCACCCGCGCCCGGGTGCTCCAGGTGCTCGTCGACGCCGTGGCCGCCGAGGACGCCCCCCGGGCCCTGGACGCGGCCCGCTCCCAGCTCGCGCTCGCCCGCGCGGGCGGCGAACCGCGGCTGCTGGCCGCCGCGCTGATGACGTCCGCCAAGCTGCTGCCGCACGAGGAGCAGGGCGCCGACCGCACCCCGCTCGTGGCCGAGCTGCGCGACCTCGCCCGGACGCACGACCTGCCCGCCTACCGCTGGATCTGCGAGCACCTCGACGGCATGACCGCCGCCGCCCGCAACGACCCCGAGGCCCTGAACCGGCACACCGCCGAAGGGCTGGCCCTCGCCCGCCGCTACCGGATGCTCTGGGCACAGGGCCTGGGCGCCGCGACCTCCGCCATGCTGGCCACCGTCACCGGCCGCTTCGACGCCGCCGAGGCCGGATACGCGCAGGCCGACGGGCTGCTGAAGCGGGTCGGGGCGCACCACGCCACGGGCCTGCGGACCCTCGGGCTGATCACCGTCCGGTTCGCCCAGGGACGCACCGCGGAGATCGAACGGATCATCCGCGCGGTGCACGAGTTCGCGGGGCCGTCCGTGGGCGTTCTGCTCGCGCTCGCCCTGACCCGCCTCGGCCGGCACGACGAGGCGCGCGCCGTGCACTTCCCGCCGGAACCGGTCACCGACCACCTCTACGGCATCGAACTCGACGTCCGCTCCCAGCTCGCCGTCCTCCAGGACGACCACACCACCGCGGCCGCGCTGATCGGGCATCTGCGGCCCCTCCGGGAGCAGCTCGCGGGCGCCGCCGGCGCCGCCTACGCGACCCGCCCGCTCGCCCACGCCCTCGGCGACCTGTACCGGCTCCTCGGCGAGGACCGGGCCGCCGCCGAGCACTACGCGCTGGCCGTCCGCACTGCCCGCGCCTGGGGCTCGCCCCACCTCACCGCCGCCGCCCACCGGGCCGCGGCCGACCTGACGGAGACGAACTCCCGCCGCCGGACCTTCGCCACGTAGGCCCCTCCCGAAGCCGCCTTGCCCGGCGGGGACGCCCGGCGCACGCTGGTCGTATGGGTGCGCAGGACGGTCCCACTCTCATCACGTCCGTGCAGCGGGCCTTCAGGCTGCTGGAGGCGGTGAGCGCGCACGACAACGGCGCGCCGGCCAAGCTACTGGCGCGGGAGACCGGTCTGCCCCTGGCCACCGCCTACCACCTGCTGCGCACGCTGGTCCACGACGGCTACGTGCGCAAACTGGAGGACGGCGGGTTCGTCCTCGGTGACAAGCTGCGCACCGTGCACACCGCGGGCCGGGGGCAGGTGCTGCTCAGCCGGGTCCGGCCGACGCTGACCGCGCTGCGGGACGAGCTCGCGACCGCCGCCTACCTCACCTTCTACGAGGAGGGCGAGATCCGGGTCGCCGAGATCGTCGACGGCCCCCGGGCGCCGCGGGTCGACCTCTGGGTGGGCTTCGAGGACGCCGGGCACGCCACCGCGCTGGGCAAGTCCGTGCTGCGGGAGCTGGACGACGAGGCCCGCAAGGACTACCTCTCCCGTCACCACCTCGCCGACCTCACCCCGAGGACCATCACCAGCCCCCCGGAACTGCTGCGGCAGCTGGAGTCCTCACCCGTGGCCCCGGCCGTCACCGACCTGGAGGAGTACGCCCTCGGCACGGTCTGCGTCGCCGTCCCCGTCCACAGCGGCGACACCCTCGGCTCGCTCGGCGTGTCCCTGCCCGCCGACAAGCTCTCCCGGCTGCCGGAGATCCGCGCCCGGCTGCTCCCGACGGCGAGCCGCGTGACCAGGGGCCTGTCGCTCACTATCTGAAATCCCGCTCCTTGTGGCGCCCGGGCCGGACCCGCTTTCCTGAGGTAAACGGACATTCGGCACACAGGTGAGGATTGCGGACGCGATATGAACCAGGCCCGACACCGTGGCGGCGGCCACCGGCCGGCACACCTGTTCAGGCATGTGGTGGCAGGACCGGCGCTGCCCCTGCTGATCGTTCTCGTCGTGGCCCTCGTCGACCTCCACGGCGGCGCCGGGATGATCGTGCTGCCCCTGCTCGCGGCCGGTCCCGCGCTGGCCGCCACCACCAACGGACCGCGCGGTGTCCTCTGCGTCGGACTCCTCGCGGCCGTGTCCGGCGCCCTGCTCGGCATCCGGCACGGGGTCCCCGCCCGGGACCTGGCGGGAGTCATGTCCGCCCTGGGCGCCGTGACGCTGGCGAGCGGCCTGGCCGGCATGCTGCGGGGGCGCCGGGAACGGGTCCTCGCGGCCGTCCGCTCCGTGGCGGAGGCCGCCCAGCACGCCCTGCTCACACCCGTACCGGAAACCGTCGGCCCCTTCCAGGCGGCCGTCCGCTACAGCGCCGCCGCGGCCGAGGCCCGGATCGGCGGGGACCTCTACGCCCTGGTGAACACGCCGTACGGGGTGCGGGTGATCGTCGGCGACGTGCGCGGCAAGGGACTGCCCGCCGTCGGGACCGCCGCCCTGGTGCTCGGCGTCTTCCGCGAGGCCGCCTACGACGAGCCCGACCTCCTCGCCGTCGTCGACCGGATCGAGCGCAGTCTCGCGCGCAACCTCGGCCCCGACGACTTCGTGACCGCCGTGGTCGCCGGGTATCCGGGGGCCGGCCGGCTGGAGGTCGTGAACTGCGGACACGCCCCTCCGCTGCTGGTCCGCGCGGCCGGCGAGGTCGTCGCGGTGGAGCCCGTCCGTCCCGCCCCGCCCCTCGGCCTGCGCGCCCTCACGGACGAGACGCCCGGCCGCCACGAGCTGTCCTTCGCCGACGGCGACCAACTGCTCCTCTACACCGACGGGGTGACCGAGGCCCGCGACCACGACCGCGCGTTCTACCCGCTCGCCGAGGGCCTCGCCCGCCATCTGTCCGACGAGCCCGCCCGTACCCTCGACGCCCTCCACGACGAACTGCTCGCGCACGTGGGCGGCCGGCTCCACGACGACGCGGCGCTGCTGCTCCTCCGCAAGCCGCCGGCCGCCGCCGAGGTCGTTCACCAACTCACCTCTCCCAGGCTGCTGTTGGGGGAACGGGCTGTGTGACGGCTGTGACGGCTGTTGCAGACTGGGCGCATGACACGCATGAGGAAGTTCGCCGCTCTGCTGGCCGCCTCGGCCGCGTTGCTCGCGACACCCCCCACCGCCTCGGCCACCCCCACGACCCGCGTCCCCCACGGCATCTTCGCGCGGGAGACCTTCGACCGCCTGCCCCTCGGCCCGGTCACCGCCGCCCACGGCTGGACCGCCGACACCTCGAACGGCTCGCTGACCGTCGTCCCCGGCAGCGACGGCCACGGCCGCGAACTGCGGCTGCGCACGGAGGGCAACGGCCGCGCCTTCCTCGTCCTGTCCGGCCTCGCCCCCGCCGGCAACAGTCTCTGGGCCCGGCTGCGGCTGCGCGTCGACGCGTTCCCCACCGCCCCCGACTGGGCGCACTGGACGATCGCCGAGGCCTCCGGCTCCGACGCCCCCACCCTCGTACGCCCGCTGGGCGGCCAGTACGTCCCCACGGCGCGGGCGAATTTCTGGGGCGTCGGCTCGGACCTCGGACCCACCGGCGACTGGACCGCCTGGCAGACCTCCGCCCCCGCCACCGCCGGCACCTGGCAGTGCGCGGAGTTCCATCTCGACGCGACCGACAACCGCGTCACCGTCTACCTGAACGGCGCCGAGCGCCCCGAACTGACCGTCTCCACCACGCGGCACGGCGGCACGCCGGACGACTTCGTCTTCCCCGCCTTCGACCGGCTCAAGCTGGGCTGGCAGCTGTACCAGGCCGACCCCACGCCGTCCTCCTACGAGATGCGCATGGACGACGTGGCGCTGGGCAGCCGGCGGGTCGGGGGGTGCGCCGCATGACGCGGGGACTGTCGCGCAGGGTGGTCCTGGGCGGGATGGCGGGCGGGTTCGCCGCGCTGACCGTGGGTACGGCCGCCGCTGCCGCACGAGGCGGGGAGCCGTATCTGCCGCTGCCCGTCGGGGACGGCGGCGGTCCGGCCGGAACCGACCGGGTGCACGTGCTCAAGGTCGGCCCGGACACGGCCCGCACCGTCCTGGTGCTCGTCCCCGGCATGTTCGGCGCCGCGAACGACTTCCGGCTGCTCGCCCGCGACCTCGTCGCGGCCCTGCCCGGCATCCAGGTGTGGGCGTTCGACCGGCGCGAGGAGAACCTCGCCGACCGCTCGGGCTTCACCGGCGCCGACCCGGCCGGCTACTACCTGGACGGCCACTACCGCTCGCAGGACCCCGCCGCCTCCGCCTTCGCCGCGGACTGGGGCCTCGCCCGCACGGTCGCGGACCTGGACACGGTCGTCAAGGCCGCCGCGCACGGCGGACGGCGCCGGGTGGTGCTCGGCGGCCACTCGTGGGGCGCCACGACCGCGATGGCCTACGCCGCCTGGGACTTCGACGGCCGCCCCGGGTACCGGGACCTCGCCGCTCTGGTGCTGGTCGACGGCGGGGTGCGCGGCGCCTTCGACGGCACCGGGCAACCGGTGGCGAACTCGCCGGAGGAGGTGCGCGAGCGGCTCGCGGCGATCGACGGCGGGGCGGTGTTCGACCTGACCCTGAGCGCCGTCGGACTGGGCGCCCGCCCGGAGAGCACCCAGATCTGGTACCAGCTCGCGGGCTGGTACGCCCACCGGGACCCGGACGGCCCCTCGGTCCTGCAGCCCCGCATGCCCGACGCGCTGCGGCCGCCGGTGCCGGTCACCAACGCCGCGCTCCTCGGCACCCTGGTGGACACCGGCTTCGGCTGGCCGAACGACATCAGCGTGCACTCCGGGCACCTCACCGACGGCGGCGGGGTGCACGGCTGGACCGACACCGGCATCACGCCCATCGGCCGGGTCGCCGAGGCGTACGCGGGCGGGCCCGTGCCGGCCGTGTGGGAGTGGTACTGGCCGGCGCGGCTGTCGGTGGACCTCGACGTCACCGACCCCTACGCCGACACCGGCCTGGCCCGCTCGCTCGGCCTGCGACTGCTGCACGCCGGGGACCTGGACACCCCGCTGTACGCCTTCCAGACGAGCTATGCCGAGGGGACCGTCGTCTCGGCCGCCCGCGAGGTCGTGGCCGGCTCCCGCATCCCGTACGCGACCTACGAGACGGACGGCGGGATGAACCACCTCGACCCGCTGTTCGCCGCACCGGCGCACAACACCCTCACCCGCACCCTCGCGCCGTTCCTCGCCCGGCTGCGCTGACCCGTCAGGCGGTTCCCGGCCGGCCCGGCACCGGCACATGCATCAGGTCCGTCCCCAGCAGCGTGCGGCCGCCGTAGCCGTGGTGGCGCGCGCTCTCGCGCAGCAGGCGGCGCCAGCGCGCGTCGGAGACGGCGGCCGGGTCGCCGGGGCCGAGGTGGGTGGCCACCAGTGTGCGGGCGTCCGCCTCGGCGGCGATCCGGCCGAGCTCGGCCACGTCGGTGTGGGTGGTGAGGATGTGGTCGATGAGGGCTTGCGGCAGGCCCAGACCCGCCAGCCCGGCGGGGTGGAGGGCCTCGTGGACCAGGACGTCGGCGTTGCGGGCGAGCGTGATGACGTTGGGGGTGAGGGCGGTGTCGCCGGAGAAGACGACGCTCCCGTGGCCGGTGTCGAAGCGGTAGGCGTAGGCGGGGAACACCGCGCCGTGCGGGACCAGCACGGCGGTCACTCTGACGTGGTCGTCCTCCATGACGGTGAAGGGCCGCATGGCGGGTGCGGTGTCCGTCGCGGACGCGGCGACCCCGGCCGGGGGCAGCACGTCGTGGACGTCCAGCAGCGTCGCCGGGTCGACACCGGCGTGCTCGGTCATGAAGAACGTGGGGGAGGCGGCGTAGGCCTGCCCGGCAAGCTTCGACATGGCGACGGTGCCCGGTACGGGACCCGGCGCGCCCGCCACGGTGGAGGAGACGCCCGCGGGGCCGGGGCCGTACACGGCGACCGGTTGCCGGAACCCCTGTGCGCCGGCCGCACCCGCGCACAGCAGGGGGAAGGAGTAGTAGTCGACGACGTGATCGGCGTGGAGGTGGGTGAGGAAGATGCCGGCGAGCGAGGGCAGCGACAGTCCCGCCCGCAGGTACTGGGTGACCGCTCCGCGTCCGCAGTCGACGACGTACGTCCTGCCGTCCACGACGAGGGCGGACGAGATGCCGTACCGGTTCGCCAGCGGCGGCGGACCGCCGTTGGTGCCCAGGAGCACGAGCGACAGGGGCCCGTCGGAGGCGACCGCGGGTGTCGCCGCCGCGGCCGGGGTCGCACCTTGCAGGAGGGCGGCGGAGGCGACGGCGGACGAGGCCAGGGCGCCCAGCACCGTTCTGCGGCTGGTGCGCCCGGGCTCCGGCGGCGACGCGGCGGACGTGTCCCTGAGCGACGGTTCGTTCTCTGCGGTGCTGCACATGGCGGGGCGGCTCCTCTGCGGTGGGGAGGACATGACGACGGCGGCAGCGTCCTCGCGCGGCCCGCTGCGGCCCCGATCACTGGGCGGAAGCCTGCACCCCACCGCGCACACCCGGGGAGAGCGCGGCGCGCAACCTGAGGTGACGTGTTGGCCGTGCCGGTGAGCCGGCCGAGGCCCCGTGCCGTCAGGGACCGATCACCGGGATCGGGTTCTCCTTGAACCACCTGGTGAGGAACGCGAGCAGGGTGACGGTCTTGCGCGGCACGGTCTGGCCCGGACCGTAGACCGCGTACAGCGGGCGGTCGGGCACGGGCACACCGGGAAGCTGGGCCCGCAGGGCGCCGGAGACGAGATCGTCGTAGGCCGAGCGCTGGGGGAGCAGGGCGATGCCCCGGCCCCGCACGGCGGCCTTCTGCAGGGCGAGGTAGGAGTTGGAGGAGAACACCACGTTGCGGATCTTGTGCAGCGTGGACGTGGGGCCGTACCCGAGACGCCAGACGGGCTCGTTGACGTGCACCAGACAGTCGTGCGCGGCCAGTTCGTCGGGGCGGGTGAGGGGACCGTGCCGTGCGACGTACTCCTCGGACGCGCACAGGGTGAAGGGGAGCGACGCGATCTTCTTGAGGTGCACCCGGGAGTCCCGCAGGTCCCTGGTGTGCAGGGCCACGTCGAATCCGCCGTCCAGGAAGTCGTACGTGCGCTCCGAGAGCCCGCCCAGCTCGAACCGTACGGCGATCTTCGGGTGTGCGGCGGCGAAGGCGGCGATCGCGTCCCCGACGTCGAGGCTCCCGATCCACTTGGGGCAGACGACGCTCAGCGGACCCTCCGCCCGGTCGTGCTGCTGCGCGATCTCGGCCTCCTCCGTCTCCACCTCGGCGAGGATGCGGGCGGCGAACTCGGAGTAGCGCAGGCCGGGTTCGGTCAGGCTGACCGAACGGGACGTGCGGTTGACCAGCCGGACACCGAGCTGCCGCTCCAG
Organism: Streptomyces sp. NPDC002588; assembly: GCF_040295925.1. Lineage (NCBI taxonomy): Bacteria > Bacillati > Actinomycetota > Actinomycetes > Kitasatosporales > Streptomycetaceae > Streptomyces > Streptomyces sp. NPDC002588. Next base: position 5,701 of record NZ_JBEOWF010000003.1, on the reverse strand, counting down.
CTCGGCGACGTGACGGGAGACGAGCGAGCCCGACGAGCCCAGCGCTCGGGCGGCTCCGCTGAAACTGCCGTGCTGCGCGACGGTGACGAAGCTGCGCATCAGGAGCATGCGGTCCATGGAGATCCTTGCGAGGTGCGGCGACTCTGCCACTCGAACTGCTGCTCAAGAGGCTACTTAAACGTTCTAGCAGCCGACGCTAACAGAGACCTCCCGGATCGCGCGAGAGGTGAGAAGTGAGGCCGCGGTCACGGGCCCGGGACGGGCCCCGGGACCCGTGAGCGGGCGTATCAGACCGACGCCGCCCGCTCCAGCCGGACGATCACGCTCTTCGAAGTCGGCGTGTTGCTGATGTCCGCGACGCTGTCCAGCGGCACCAGGACATTGGTCTCCGGGTAGTACGCGGCGGCCGAACCCGGGGGAGTGGGGTAGCCGACGACCCGGAAGCCGGCGGCCCGCCGCTCGGCGCCGTCGGACCAGACACCGACCAGGTCGACGAGAGCGCCGTCCGCGAGTCCGAGTTCGGTGAGGTCGGCCGGGTTCACGAGCACCACGCGCCGGCCGCCCTTGATGCCCCGGTAGCGGTCGTCCATCGCGTACGGAACGGTGTTCCACTGGTCGTGCGACCGCAGGGTCTGCAGGACCAGATGCCCCTTGGGCGCCTCCAGCACGGTGAAGTCGTTGACGCTGAAGACGGCCTTGCCGCTCGGCGTGCGGAACACCCGGGAGTTGACCGGGTTCGGCAGCCGGAAACCGCCGGGCCGCCGGACCCGCTCGTTGAAGTCCTCGAACCCCTCGACGACCCGGGCGATGCGGTCGCGGACGAGGTCGTAGTCGGCCTCGAAGTCCGCCCAGGGGATGTCCGGTTCGCCGCCGAGCACCTTGCGGGCGAGGCGGGTGATGATGGACACCTCGCTCAACAGGTGCGCGGATGCCGGGTCGAGCCGGCCACGCGTGGCGTGCACCTCGCTCATGGAGTCCTCGACCGTCATGAACTGCTCGCCGCCCGACTGGACGTCACGGTCGCTGCGGCCGAGCGTCGGCAGGATCAGCGCCGTACGTCCGCACACCGTGTGGGACCGGTTGAGCTTGGTCGAGATGTGCGCGGTCAGCCGGCAGCCCCGCATCGCGCGCTCGGTGACCTCGCTGTCGGACATCGCCCGGACGAAGTTGCCCGCGACCCCGAGGAACAGCTTGGCCCGCCCGTCGCGCATGGCCCGGATGGAGTCGACGGAGTCCAGCCCGTGCGCCGTGGGCGCGGTGAACGCGAACTCCCGTCCCAGCCGGTCCAGGAACGGCTGGGGCATCCGCTCCCAGATGCCCATGGTGCGGTCGCCCTGGACGTTGCTGTGCCCGCGCACCGGGCAGACCCCCGCGCCGGGCCGGCCGATGTTGCCGCGCAGCAGCAGGAAGTTGACGACCTCCCTGATCGTGGGCACGCCGTGCTTGTGCTGGGTCAGGCCCATGGCCCAGCAGACGATCACGCTGCGGCTGTTCACGACCCGCTCGTGGACCTGCTCGATCTCGTCCCGGGTCAGTCCCGTGGCCCGCAGGACCTCGGCCCACGACGTTTCGCGGATGTGGTCGGCGAAGGCGTCGTAGCCGGTGGTGTGCGCCTCGATGAACTCACGGTCGAGGACCGTGCCCGGCTCCTTGTCCTCCGCCTCCAGCAGCAGCAGGTTCAGCGCCTGGAACAGCGCGAGGTCGCCCCCGGGCCGGATCTGCAGGAACTGGTCGGCGATCTGTGTGCCGCGGCCGATCACGCCCCGCGCCTTCTGCGGATGCCTGAAGCGCAGCAGCCCCGCCTCGGGCAGCGGATTGACCGCGACGACGCTGCCGCCGCGGCGCTTGGTCTCCTCCAGCGCGGACAGCATCCGCGGATGGTTGGTGCCGGGGTTCTGCCCGACGACGAAGACCAGGTCGGCGTCGTAGAGGTCGTCGAGTCCGACGCTGCCCTTGCCGATGCCCAGGGTCTCGTTCAGCGCCGAACCGCTGGACTCGTGGCACATGTTGGAGCAGTCCGGCAGGTTGTTGGTGCCGAAGGCCCGCGCGAACAGCTGGAGCAGGAACGCCGGCTCGTTCGCCAGCCGGCCGGAGGTGTAGAACAGCGCCTCGTCCGGGTGATCCAGGGCGCGCAGCTCGCCTGCGAGCAGGTCCAGCGCCTCGTCCCAGCCGACCGGCTCGTAGTGGGTCGCGCCCTCCCACAGCACCATCGGCTCGGTCAGCCGGCCCTGCTGGTTGAGCCAGTGGTCGGTCCTGCGGCTCAGTTCTTCGACTGAGTACCGCCGGAAGAAGTCCGCGGTCACCCGCCGGGAGGTGGCCTCGTCGCCGATGTGCTTGGCGCCGTTCTCGCAGTACTCGTTGCGATGCCGGTGGCCGGGCGCCGGCTCGGGCCAGGCGCAGCCCGGGCAGTCGAAGCCCTTCGGCTGGTTGATGCTCAGCAGGGTCAGCGCGGTCCGCTTCGGCGAGGTCTGGCCCAGGGCGTACCTCAGGGCGTGGACGACCGCGGGAGCGCCGGTGGCCCACGTCTTGGGGGCCGTCACCGACAGCTCTTCCTCATCCGGTCCGCCGGCATCCCGCATCGAACCTCACGCCCTCTCTCCGCACGTCCGCACCCACTGTTCGCCGGTGCTCCGAGCCAGGTCAAAGCGGAAACAGCTATCGCGTGATCGGCGGTACCGATCAGACAGGCGCGGCACCGGTGCCGGGCACGGCGACGCGGTGGATCATTGAGGCGTGCTGCTCCGCCAACTCGAGTACCTCGTCGCCCTCGCCCGCGCCCGTCACTTCGCGAAGGCGGCGCAGGCCTGCTACGTCTCCCAGCCGGCCCTGTCCGAGGGCATCCGCAAGCTGGAGGACGAACTCGGCATCCCCCTCGTCCAGCGGGGACGCAGGTTCGACGGCCTCACCCCCGAGGGCGAGCGCGTCGTCCTGTGGGCGCAGCGCATCCTCGCCGACCGCGACGCCATGCAGGGCGAGATCCAGGCACTGCGGGCCGGACTGACCGGCCGCCTGCGCATCGGGACCGTGCCGACCGCGACCACGGCGGTCGCGCTGCTGACCCAGCCGTTCTGCGCCGCCAACCCGCTCGCCACCGTCCAGGTCTTCGCCGACCTCCAGGCCGAGGACATCGTCCGCCGCCTGCGGACGTACGAGCTCGACGCCGCCGTGACCTACCAGAGCTCAGTCGCGGCACACGACTTCAAGTTCGTCCCCCTCTACCGGGAACGCTATGTCCTGCTGACCCAGCGTCCCGGTCCCGACTCCGGCCCCGCCGAGATCTCCTGGGAAGAGGCCGCCCGGTACCCCCTGTGTCTGCTGCACCCCGGGATGCAGGGCCGCCAGGTGCTCGACGCGGTGTTCGAGGCGGTGGGACTCTCCGTGACCCCACGCGTGGAGACCGACTCGATCGCCTCCCTCTTCGCGCAGGTCAGAGCCGGTCAGTGGGCGAGCGTCGTGCCGCACGCCTGGCTGCACGTCTTCGGCGTCCCCGCGGGCATGCACGCCGTCCCCCTGGTCCGTCCGCTGCGCACGGAGCGCATCGGCCTGGTGCTCCCCGCGCGGGATCCGGTCTCCGTGATCGGCCAGGCGCTGATCGACGTGGTCGACCGGTCCGGCGTCGCCGCGACGCTGGACCGGCTGCCGGAGTAGCCCCGGGGGGACGAACCCCGGTCCCGCGCAACCGGCCTGATCCCGCCGCTTCGTTGTCGTTCCGTTATCGGCCGGGCCAGATTCGATCACAATGCGACTGCACTCTCGATGACCATGATCGCTCACCACGCAGAGCGGTCTCGCTCCGGAGGCGCACCCGCTGCCCGCCCGCGGCCGGTGTCCGGCGCGGAACGGCGCGACCTTCACGCGCCTCCGGAGCTCTGTGGTTCCTGACGGCGATCCGCCCGGACACGTGGCCGCGGGCCCTGTCCCGGTCAGCGGAAAGCGCGCAGCGGCACCGGTACCGCGACCCGACACTGAGGGCACCCTGCCGCCCGGGACGCGCGGCACAGGCGAAGGATCAGCCACCAGGAGGTGTGCGGCGTGACGCATGAAGTGGTCGGCCGTGTCGAGGAGCTGGGTGCCGAACTGGCCGCACTCGCCGACGAGAACGAGTCACTCGGCAAGCTCAGCGACCGGACCGTCGGACTGCTCCGTTCCGCCGGGGTCATCCGGCTGTTGCAGCCCAAGGAGTTCGGGGGGTTCGGCGCCCACCCCCGGGACTTCGCGGAAGCGGTGATGGCGGTCGCGCGGCACGACGGGGCCGCGGGCTGGGTGTGCGGCGTCGTAGGGGTGCACCCGTGGGAGCTGGCGCAGATGGATCCCCGGCTCGCCCACGAGGTCTGGGACGACGATCCGGACACCTGGATCGCCTCGCCGTACATGCCGAACGGTATCGCCGAACCGGTGGACGGCGGCTATGTCCTCAGCGGACGCTGGCCGTTCTCCTCGGGCAGCGACCACTGCCGCTGGGACTTCCTCGGCGCGCTGCTGGGGGACGGCAAGGGCAGGCCCGCCGGCCCCATCACCGTGCTGCATGTCGTTCTGCCACGGTCGGACTACGAGATCGTCGACGGCACGTGGGACGTGATCGGGCTGTCGGGGACCGGCAGCAAGGATGTCGTCGTGGACAAGGCGTTCATCCCCGAGCACCGGGTGATCCGGCAGGAATCGGTCCAGGAGGGCACGGCCGCGGAGGCCGTCGGACTCACCGACACCCTGTACCGGCTGCCGTTCAGTTCGATGTTCCCGCTCGGGATCACCGCGGCTGTCGTCGGTATCTGTGAGGGTGCGCTCGCGGTGCATCTGGCGCAGCAGCGTGACCGGGTGGCGGTGACCGGGGTTCAGGTGCGTGACGATCCGTATGTGCTGTATGCGGCCGGTGAGGCGGCGGCGGAGATCGCTGCGTCGCGGGTGCAGCTGATCGATGGGATCAGCCGGTTGTACGACCAGGTGGAGGCGGGTGAGCGGGTCACGCTGGAGGACCGGGCGGATGTGCGGCGCAATCAGGTGCGGTGTGCCTGGCGGGCGGTCTCCGCGCTGGATGAGATCTTCGCGCGGTCCGGTGGCAACGCGATCCGGCGGGGCAATCCGATGCAGCGGTTCTGGCGGGACGCGCATGTGGGTCTGCAGCACATGATCCATGTGCCCGGCTCGGCCTATCACGCGAACGCGCTGGCCCGGATGGGGCTGGAACTGCCAGAGTCGATGCGCATCCTGATCTGAGGGGCCGGATGGGCGGCAGCTCGGGTGCCCCGAGGACGCGAACGGCGGGCGACGGTTCCACGACGTCCTGGGCGGTCGAGACCTGTGTGTTTCCGGTGATTTGAGTGTACTGAAATAGGATCCCTTGCGGGAGAGGCATGCGCGATAGGCCCTATGTCAGCTGATTGTCAGCCAGTTCAGGCGAAACCGTCTGGTGATTTCGCATGCTGAATCATTGACTGGACCGGTCGGTACAGCTAACTTCGGCCTCATCCGCGGGTCGGGTTCTGGCGCGAACGACGAGGTTCGAAAGAGGTACCGCCTGTGTTCAGGGAATTTGTGGTGTCCGGTGATTCGCACATCATCGAGCCGGTCGATCTGTTCAAGACCCGGCTGCCGAAGGGTCTTCGTGAGCGGGCTCTGTGGGAGGAGGAGTTCACGCTCGAGGAGCCGATCGTGGAGGGTGGGCACACGGAGTTCAAGAAGCTGCACACGATCGGTTATGACG